>DASWON010000505.1:0-13480 GCA_036398735.1 Rhodopila sp. | reverse complement strand
CGAGGACAGGCTGTTCGATGCCACTTTCGGCTGGCGCGTCTCATTGGACAGCAGCCGGTAATACAGGTCGAAGTCGATCCGCCCGTTCGGCACGAGGCCGCTGTCCGCCTGATAGCGCGAGACGGCATCGGCCAGCCCCGCGTCCTGGTCGGCCCCGCCGCGCAGGTAGCCGGCACGCACCAGCGCGGCGCTGACGAAGCGATCGCGCTCCCCCCCGCCCATGATGTCGAACCAGCCACGCGCCTCGGCCCGGAAATTCGGGTTGGTGGAATCGATGCGCAGGCATTGCCAGTACGGCACGTGGGTCAGCTTGCCCAGGACCTCGATCGTGGACAGTTCGATCAGGTTGCGGACCGCCTGATGAAAACCTTCCGACTTGTCCAGCGACACACTCAACGACAGGCCGGCCTTGCCGATCAGCCCGCCGACGTCGGCGCCCTTGCCCGACTGCACGACGGCCATGGAGTTGCTGGCCGAGATGCCGGGCAGGATCTGCCGGGTGACCAGCTTCCCGACGTTCAGATCGAGCGAGACGACCGAGACGACCTGGTTGCCGTTGATCGCCAGGTCCATGTAGGGGATGGATACGCCCGCACTGGCCTGGGACTGCAGCACGTTGCTGTCGAGCTGGGTGATCGCGCCGCGCACGTAATAATTTGGCGCGACAAAATCGTCGTGCAGGCCAACGAGTTCGGACAGCACCTGCACGTCGAGCTGGGTGGGGTCGTAGTCGACGAAGCGGAACGCATCGCTTTTGGCCGACATGCGCGACACCGCGGTGATGAACATCTCCTTGGTGCCGGCCGCGATCAATCCGGTCGCATCCGGGATACCGGCGGTTGTAATATAGATGTCCTTCTTGCCCTGGACGAGGAACATATCGTCCATGCAACGCAGGGCTTCATTGAAGTTGCCGATGTTGCGAACCGGCGCGGTCCGGGGTTGCGCCACGTCATAGGCGGTTTCCGGGCGCGTCTGACAGGCGCTCAGCAGTGTCAGGAGCGCCGTCAGAACCGTGATGTGAAGGCGTGGCCCGCCCCGGAATGTTCTGGACATCACGTTCGATCGTTCCTGTAACGTCGTCATGCCGGTGCTGTGCCGCACTGGAGGGGCATTGGTGGTGGGCGACAGCCGCGTCGTCCCGGACGCGGGCGCCGCTCCCGGTGCCTGCCACGGCAGCGCTGTGATGCGCGCCCGGTGCGGCAACACTGCCGGGGGCGCCCGGTGCGGCAACACTGCCGGGGGCGCCCGGCGCGGCAACACTGTCAGGGCCGCCCGGTGCGGCAGCACTGTCAGGGGCGCCGGGGGCCGCTGCTCGAATGACGGATGCGGTGGCGCCGCCTGGGATGCCCGCAGCGCCGGCGGCGATCCCGCCACGGCGGGCGGCGTCGTCGCTTCCGGTGCCCCGGCCTGGCTCTGCGGCGGGGCGTTGCGCCTGCTGCCGAACCATGATGCCAGCTTGCGAGGTTTCAACATTGGCCTGAATCCTCGGCCGCGCATCGCAGCGGGGCGACCCGCCGGCTTCCAGCCACGCCCTGCCCGCGACGCCGGTCGGCGTACGTGCCCGGTTGTTTCGACGCCTTCGGGTTCAGAGACATGACGTTTCTATCCCTGCGCGCAGTGCGGCCTGCGTCGCCACGATGGATCCGGCTGCCCCAACCGCCAGAACGACGACCAGTAATAATAATTTCGTCATCGACACACTCTCCAGTCCGGCCATCGCATTTCGGCGACCAGGAGAATGCCGACACCGGCGTGATCATACTGTGATCCGCGGCATTGCGACCGACCAGAGTGGCGTGTGGTTTTCGATTTTCGTTCACATTTTCTTGTCCAGGCCGCCCGTCGCGGCCGTGCGCGTGGCATCCGCGGGCAGGCACGGCCGCTCCGGCGAATGCTGACGGCCCGTTGGAAGTGCCCATGCCAGGGCCAGGGCCCGGTGATTCGCCACGCATGCGACGTCGATGAGCAGAATTCGCGGGCGGGTTGAACACGCTCAACCGCGTGCCTCGGCAGGATTGACTGAAATTGCGCCCCGAGCGGCGAATACATATGAATATAGACGAATGCACCGTCTGCGACGCGCGGCAGGCACGGTTGCATGGCAAGCAGGAATGGATGGGAGGCGACATGGCGCAGGCTCCGCTGAACCGGGAAGAGATACTCGCAGGACATTTCCTGCTGCGGCATCTTCGCCCGGAGGAGTTATCGCGCCTGGCCGCCAGCGCGGCTTTGGTGCGCCATGCGCCGCATGCGACGATATTTCAGAAGGGCGATCCCGGCGCGAGCATGATGGCCGTCGTGATGGGTCGTGTGAAAATCTGCACCTATTCGCCGGACGGCAAGGAACTGGTGCTGAATATCATCGACCGCGGCAGCCTGTTCGGCGAGATCGCGCTGCTCGACGGCCAGCCGCGTTCGGCCGACGCGGTGGCGCTGGAACCGACCGAGCTTCTGGTGCTGGAGCGCAATCGGCTGATGCCCATTCTGACCAGCAATCCCGACACCGCCAACCGCATGATCACGGTCCTTTGCCAACGGCTGCGGCAGACCAGCGAGGCACTGGAGGATGCCTTGCTGCGCGATGCACCGTCGCGGGTGGCGCGCGGTCTGTTGCGGCTGGCCGCCACCTTCGGCCGGCCGGACGGCGGCGGCACGCGGCTGGACATCAGGCTGTCGCAGCAGCAGATCGGCAGCCTGATCGGCATCTCCCGGGAAAGTATCAACAAGTATATCGTCGAGTGGACGCGTGCCGGGTATCTGACGGTCGCCGGCGGCTTTATCACCATATCAGACAGGAATGCGCTCGAGAGCATGTCGGATACTGATATATAGATGATATCGAGGTATAGCTGGCCGCTGGATACTGTCCAATAGAGGCCATTTTGTTTATGATACAAACGACAATCTGACGGAAAGAACCGTCAGACCTGCTTGCCAGCCGTTGATCTGACACGCCGATTGACCCGATGCCGCGGCAGCGCGTGTCGGGATCGGGCCACCAGGGACTGATGCGGCGCCGGCGTCTGTATTGCCGGCATCAGGAACCCTAACGGAACCTGGCTGAAATCTTTGCCGTTCGGTCGCCCCGCGTCAGGTCGTTTGCGTACCCGGATGTATTCTCGCCCCGGGCAGGATTTGGCCACCCGGCCGCCGCTACTGCCATGCCGTCGGTAGGCCATGTCGTCGGTATGCCCACGGCGTCGGTATGGCCATGTCGTCGGTCATTCAGCCTCGCGGCGAGAAAAACCGGCGCGGAACGCGCGCCGACGATCAGTGAGGAAACCGTCATGCGGCGACCGACGAGGCGATGCATTGTCATCCGGGCGTCACCGGTCGCCCCGACAGGAAATGCGGTGCCCCTGCGGACCCGCTATACGATGCCGTCATCGATGTGATGGAGGCAGAGTGAGATGCGGCAAGATGCGGCAGCCAGCGGGGCGTCAGCCACCCGGTCAGCGCCAAGGGCAGGCATCGGAAGCGCCGCGACCAGCCGGGCGGTGCTCAAGCGGGCGGCGATCGGATGGACGGCGACCAAGCGGGCGGCGATCAGCCGGGCGGTGCTCAAGCCGGCGGCGGTCGGATGGACGGCGACCAAGCGGACGGCGACCAAGCGGACGGCGGTCGGATGGACGGCGACCAAGCGGGCGGCAATCCGGCGGGCCGCGACCATCGCCGCGGCGATCGCAGCCGTGCTGATCGCCTCCGGCGCGGCCCTCGCACAGGGAGGACCGAACACCCTGCTGCATCTTTCGGCAATCAGCGCGGTCCAGGCCGCGCCGGACCAGCTGGTCGCGGACCTGGTGGCGCAGAGCACCTCCGCCTCGGCCGCCGAGGCGCAGCGTCGCGTCAACGCGCTGATCGCGGAGGGGATGCAGATGGCCAAAGGCACCAGCGGCGTGGAGGCCCGCGCGATCGGCTACTCCGTCAATCCGACGGACGAAAAGCGCGCCACCTGGACGACGCAGCAAACGCTCGAGCTTCGGGGCGCGGATGGTCCGGCGTTGCTCGATCTGGCCGGGCGCCTCCAGGCCAAGGGGCTGGCGATGGCGGCGCTGGAGTGGCAGCTGACCCCGGAACTGCGGCGCAAGGCGCACGATGAGGCAACGGCCGCGGCACTCAAGGAATTGCAGGCGCGGGCCGCAGCCGCCGCCGACAGCTTTGGACTGCATGTCGATCATTGGCAGGAGGTGCGCCTGGATGGCCCGATGCTTCGCCCGCGTCTCGCCATGCCGATGCAGGCGATGGCCGCCGCCCGGGCCGCGCCGCCACCTCAGGCCACCGCCGCGCCGGAGGATGTGACGGCTGAAGTCTCCGCCGACGTGGTGCTGCGACCGTAATCGCTTCCAAGCCGTCGGCCACGAGCGTGCGGCGCTGACCACGATCTCGCGTTGCCCGGCGGTCGGCCGGGGCCGGAATCAGTTACCGCCGCCCCCGCCACCGCCTTGGAACGCGAAGTAGCGCCCGAGGCGCAGATTGAAGGTCTGGCCGTCGCAGCCATGGCCGGCCGCGTCGCCGTGGATCGAGATCGTGCTGACCAGCGAGGAGAAACGTCCCGTCACGCTGGCCGTCCGGTTTCCGGCCACATCGGTGGCGGTCATCTGAAAACTGTCGTCCGGGTTGAGCACGCCGGACAGATTCGCTACCCGCTGCTGCCGGTCGTCCGAGAGGAAGCCGGCGATCGAACGGCGGGCATCGACGACGAACCGCCATGTAAGGCGCGGACAGGCGCCCGCGTTCGGCGTGCTGATGCTATACCACTGACCGATCAGGATTTGCTCCAGAGTGCACGCCGACAGGAGGCACCCGGACAGGAGCATCGCGGTCACGCCGCCCGCGAGCAGGCTGGCCCGTCCCGTCCTCATCGCCGCTGTGCTCTCATTCCTGTCGCGTCCTCATCCCCCGCCGCGTCCTCATGCCCCGCCGCGTCCTCATGCCCGTCCCATCCCATCCCCCGTCGCATCCTCATGCCTGACTTCCGCGCATCCTCATGTTGGACTTCCGTCCATCCCCGTCCTGCCAACGCTCTCCATCCCCGACCTCGGTCTTATGCCGAGCGCCCGCCTCCGCCGCGTCCCGACTTGCCGGCAGTCGCGACCTGTCATCGGTCCCGACCTGCAAGCGATCCTGACCTGCAAGCGGCCCCGTCCTGCCTGCGGTCTCCATCCCCGGCCGCAGTCTTATGCCCAGCGCCCGGCTCCGCCGCGTCCCGTGCTGCCGGCAGTCGCGACCTGCCAGCGGGATCATGTTGTCCGCGGGCTGGTCTTGCCAGCCTCGATAGGTCCTCGTTTCGCCACGCCTGCTTCCGCGTGGTATTTTCTCCCACACAGGGACGCCTGACCGACCGCCCGCTTCCGCCTCCGACGGCAGCTCACAGCGATGTGACGCCAGGATCGTCACGCGAGGCCCGCGGAGTGAACGGCGCCACAGCCGCCGACCGCGCCCAGCCGCATTTTGTCGCCATCGACGCCAGCAACCCGCGTCCAACGGCAAAAGGAGTTCCGTCATGTGCCTGGTTCATCGTCTGCGTCTTGCCCGTATCGCCGTGATTGCCTCCGGAGCGATGCTGCTGGGCGGCACGGGGTTCGCGCAGACCGTGCAGGTCTTCGACGACGCGCCATCGATCGAGCAGCTGCGCAACATCATGATTCCGGAATCGCAGCCCGGCCTCGGCCGTACCATCGTCATCCAGCGCCCCGACATGGGGCCGGCGCAGACCAGCGTGCAACGTGCCTCGACCGAGGTGCTTCCGGTGCCGCTCAAGCCCGTCGCCAGCGCGCCCGCGCCGGCCGCAGCCATCGTGAAGGCGGCCGCCAGCGCGCCCTTGCCGGCCGCGCCCGTCGTGAAGACGGCCGCCGCCGTGTCGGTCGCCCCGCCGCCGCCCACCGCCAAGACTGACGCCGCGGCCGAGGCCGGCGCGGTCGCGTTCCACGTCAATTTCGCGTTCGACTCAGCGGCGATGCCCGATCAGGCGCGCCCGATGATGGACATGATCGTGCAGCTCATGAAGGAGGCGCCGGAGATCAAGGTCCGCGTCGAGGGGCACACCGACGCGGCCGGGTCGGCCCGGTACAACGTCTCGTTGTCCGAACGCCGGGCGCTCTCGGTCGGCGAGTACCTGGCCAGCCAGGGGATTGACCCGTCCCGCCTCATCCTCGTCGGAAAGGGGATGGCGGAACCGCTGACCCGCGACCCATACGACGCGTCGAACCGGCGCGTGCAGTTCGTGCGGGTGAGCTGAGACATGCGCCCGCACCTTCTGCGAATCACCGCCGCGGTGTTTGTTCTGCTGCTCTGCCACGCCGCGGCGAGCCCGGCAAAGGCGACGCTGGTCCGCGGCGGGCGGACCGACACCGGCAATCCGGCGGCGGAACCTGGAGGTCATCGCCTGACGCCGGGACCGCCGCCCCCGATTCCCTACAGCCTGATCGGCGCGATCGCTACCGAAACAAGCTGGCGTACGCAGGATCCGGCCTGGGCGTGCCAGATGTTTCGCTCGTTTGGCCGCCATCGCCTGCCCCGGTTCGGCTTCTCACGGCTGCCAATCCGGGTCGGCGGCCAGCGCGCCCGCTTCCTGCCGTTCCGGTGAGGACGCGGATCATGGCGCCCCGGGCGTACTCGCCGCTGTTGAACGGATCCCGCTGAATGATCGCTTGCGGCCCGAGCCATCCACGTCCGAAACTGCCCGCCAGGCTACCAATAACGGCGGTCATGCTTGCACGGCTATCCCGCTCGGCGGCGTGGATCACGCTGATCCTGATCTTCGCGATCGGCGCCGCGCTGCTCCTGACGCGGCCGCCATCACCGCTTGCCGCAGCCGAACGGCTGCTGGAGGCGGTGGCGTTCCGGCTTCTGGGGCCGCAGCGCCCGCCCGGATCGGATGTCATCGTTGTCGGCATAACCGAGGAGACCCTAGCCGCGTTCCCCTACCGCTCGCCGGTCGACCGCGGGTTTCTGGCTGGCCTGATCGACGCGCTGGCACGCGGCGGCGTGGTCGCGATCGGTCTCGACGTCGTGCTCGACCGGCCCACGGAACCGGCGAAGGACGCCGCGCTGCGGCGGGCGCTGACCCGGACCGACATCCCGGTCGTGGCGATCTCGATCGCACCGGACACCACGATGCCACCGGAGCAGCGGCGTTTTCTGGCCGGGTTCCTGAGCGGGGTGCGGACCGGCGACGCCAACCTGGCGCGCGACCGCTTCGACGACTTGATCCGCGACCATTTTCCGGTGCATCCGGCTACCGGCGCCCGCAGCCTGCCCGCCGCGATCGCCGCCGCGCTGGGTGTTGCGGTGCCGCAGGGTCCGTTCCCGATCGAGTGGCAGCGCAGCAGCCGCGGCGGCCACGCGGGTCCGGACATGCCGACCTATCCGGCGGAGGCCATCGGCCTGCTGCCGCCAGGCTGGCTGCGCGGCAAAGTGGCGCTGATCGGCAGCCTGATCGCGGGCAGCGACGAGCACCGCACGCTCGCCTCGGCGTTCGGGCCGCCCAGTTTCGGTGTGGAAATCCACGCCCAGGTGGTCGCGCAACTGCTGCATGGGCGGGCGGTGCCGGCGCCGGCGCTGCCGTGGCTCGAAATCCTCACCACCGCCGGATTGGCGGCGGCCGGCGTCGGGCTGGGCCTGGCCTGGTCGGGCGCCTTGGCTGCGGCGGCGCTGGCGGCGCTGGCAGCAGGGTTCGTGGCGCTGACCCTGGGCCTCTACGCTGCGACCGGCGTGCTGGTCCCGATCGCCGCCCCGATCCTGGCACTGGCCATCGCCGGCGGCTCCGCCCGAGCCTGGCGGGGCCTGGCCGATCGCCGCGACCGGCGGGCGCTGCGCACGTTATTCTCCCGTTTCGTCAGCGAGCCGGTGGTCAACCAGATCATGCAGGACCGCGACCTGTTCATGTCGGGCGGCCGGCCGCGGCCGGTGCACCTGACCGCCACGGTGCTGTATGCCGACGTGGCGGGCTTCACCACCATCTGCGAACGGCTGGAGCCGGAACCGCTGATCGCCTGGCTCGACCGCTACATCGACGCCATGGCCGCGGTCATCGCCGAACATGACGGCGTGCTGCTGCGGTTTATCGGCGATGGCATACTGGCGGTGTTCGGCGTGCCGGTGCCCAGGCTCGATGAGGCCGGAGTGACGCGCGATGCCAACAACGCGGCGCGGTGCGCCCTGGCGATGGAGCGTGCGATGCACGGTCTCAATGACGCGTTCAGCGCCGAGGGCCTGCCGGTCGGGGGGCTGCGCGTGGGGCTGCATACCGGTCCGATGGTCGCGGGCAGCCTGGGTACCGGCTCGCGGATCGAGTTCTGCCTGGCCGGGGATACGGCGAATGTCGGCGCGAGACTGGAGCAGCTTGGCAAGGATTACGCCGATGCCAACCCGCGCTACTGCACCATCGTCGTCGGTGAGCCGACCTGGGAGCGCCTGGGCGGAGCGTTCCCCGGCACCTGCATCGGCGCGTTCATGCTGCGTGGCCGGCATACCGCGATGGCTGCGTATCGCATCGACTCGGCGGCGGTCCGGCAGGCGAATACGGTCGTGGTCCCGACGGCGATCGTCAAATGACCGGCCGACCCGGCGGAGCCACCGTCTAGCGCCGTTTCATGGCGGCTGTGCATGGCGTTGCTTATCGCTTGTGCCATGGCCGGACCCGGGGACCGGCCCGCTGGATGCCGGTCTTCCGCCGTGGGAGCCGTCGCCCGCCCTGTCCTGGCGGCGGTTGCGTCGGGTCTGGTCCGAGCCAAGGCGTGGATGACGGGTGCCCGCCACAACGACGCCGAGGCGTCGGGCGCTGACACGGTCAGGATCGGCGGCACAGCAAGGTTACGGCGGTCCGCGTCTTACGTCTTGCGGCCCGACGGCGCTGCTGGTCGATCAGGCCAGTGCAACCACCGGAACCCCGGCATTGACGTAGCGTCGAATGACGGGGCCGCTGGTTTCGGACCGGATTCCCATAACGCGCCAGGCATCGTTGGAGCGCGTTCAGACGTTCTCGTATTCCTCGGAAATGTCCTGGTTGGTGTAGTCGCGCAACAAGGCGGTCGCGATCAGACCGACAACCGAAACAGCAAGGATGTAGACCGCGACCGGCAGACTCGAATGATACTTCGCCACCAGCCAAGTCGCCACGAACGGCGCCGGACCGCCGGCGATGACGGAGGCAAGCTGGTACCCGAGGGATGCTCCACTGTAACGAACGCGCGGCGAGAACGCCTCGGCGATGAGCGCTGCCTCAGGCCCGTACAGATTCATGACCGGAAGCAACGAGATCGCCACCGCTATGAAAATCAGGGTCGGGTCCATGGTATCGAGCAGAGCATAGTAGACGAAGCCGAAAATCCCCATGATCAGACAGCCAGTCATGAACATTCGCTTGCGGCCGACGATGTCCGACAGCCTGCCGGCGATGGTGACCCAGAGAAACCCGAGAACCGTCTGCACAAGCACGCCCAGCAACAGAAAATCGCGGGTCATGCCCAGTACAGCGGTCCCATAGGTGAATATAAACGTCCCAACTATGTACCCCGGCGCCTGCTCGGGCAGCCGCAGCAGAGCCGTCAGCAGCACCTGCTTCGGCTGACGCTTCAGGACCTCCAGCACGGGCACGCGCTCGATCCGCTCCTCGGCCACGATCTTCCGGAACACCGGTGTTTCCAGAATCCCCATGCGGATCCAGAATCCGACACCGACCATGACGATACTAATAAGAAATGGTATACGCCACCCCCAGACCAGGAACTGATCACCCGAAAGCCAGCTGAACAGCAGAACCGCCCCGTTGGCCAGGAACAGGCCGGCCGGCGCGCCGAATTGCGGCCAGGACGCAATGAAGCCGCGGTTGTGGTTTCCCTTGCTCCATTCCATCGCCAGCAGGACAGAACCGCCCCACTCGCCGCCAACGCCGATCCCCTGAACCAGCCGGATGCACGTGAGCAGCACAGCCCCCCAGACGCCGATGCTGGCGTAGGTCGGCACCAGACCGACCGCAACGGTCGCGAAGCCGGTCAGCAGCAGTGTCGTGATCAGCGTGGCCTTGCGTCCGATCCGGTCGCCGTAATGGCCGAAGATCGCCGCACCGATCGGGCGGCCGACGAACCCGATGAAGAATACGCCAAAGGCCCGGAGCACGCCGGTCAGCGTATCCGAGCCGGGAAAGAACAGCTTGCCGAAAACCAGGCCGGTCACTGTGCCGTACAGCAGAAAGTCGTACCATTCGATCGTAGTGCCGACTGTACTGGCAATGAGCGCCCGGCGGAGATGCCTGTCATGTTCGGCTTCCGACAGGCCACTGAGAGCGGAAATCGCTGTGGACATCGTGAACCCTCCCGTTTGTTGGGTGGCCACGGATATACCGTTGCTTCAGTCCAGCCCGTCGTGCCGCCAGGGCGGTGTGCCGCCCACCATTGGTACACCCGCGCCGTCCGCCCGCATCATGGCCAAAACGTCTATCGCCCACAACAACTTCTGATGTCCTGTCCGCAAAAGTTCGCTGCGTCGTGGTACGCGGCGGAGGCAGTTAAAGACCTCGACTCGCACCGGCTGATCCTGTTCGGCCAACATCACCCGCCGGTGCAGGGGGCCAACTGGCTCGCCGACGCCGGGCGGCGCCCCGGGAAGCCGCGCCGTGCGCTGCCGGAGGTGAACTCGATCCGCGCTGGTCTGCTGGCGATTCGCTCCGACATGGGAACCGGCGCCCTGCCCGACCACTCATGCCAGCCGCCGGCATCTCAACTCTCGCGCGCCACTGCGCCATTACCCATGCCGCCTTTCGCAACAGTCGCTTGTTCGGGGGGAAAAGCCGGATCATGACGGGCCGTGCAAGGTGATACACCCATGCCGCGAGCGGCTGGTGCAGCAGCACGAGCGCGGCTGACTGCGCGGCGGCCGCGTGTGATGTCAATGCGCAAGCTCGGTGTGACGACTGCGTACGAAACGACCTGGAAGCCGGCGGCCGGCCGATCGACGACAAGTCAATGCGCCGCAGCAGCCTCGGGGCTGCCGCGGTGTGTTCCGCGGTCCGGTCCGGCCTCTGCCGTTTGCCGCCTGCCTGCCGTTTGCTGCCTTCCCGCTTCCGTCCGTTAACTTCGTCTTCCCACTGCCGCCTTTCGTCTTTCGTCTTCCGTTTGCCGTCGTCGGTCTTCCATCTTCCGTTTGCCGTCGTCGGTCTTTCGTCGTCGGTCTTCCGGAACAGCCAACAAATTCGCGGCAATGTCCCGAGCGGAGGCAATGTCCCGATGATGATCGGAAGTTTCGCATCCATTATGGACGGAGACTACGTGTTCAGGTCGGCCTTGGGCAGCTTCCTTTCGACCACCGCGGCAAACAACCCCACGCCATACGGTATGGCTTCATCGTTGAAGTCGTAGAGGTGGTTGTGCACCGCGGCGCTGCCGCCGTTGCCCAGCATGATGTGCGCGCCCGGGACTCGCTCCAGCATGAAGCCGAAGTCCTCCGAGGCCATGTTCGGCGCACTGTTGCGGTCGAGACCGGCCTCACCGACCAGGTCCGCCGCCGCGTCGGCGAACACCTGCATCTCCTGCGCCTGGTTGACCGTGGGCGCGAACAGAACCCGGTACTCCAGCTCGGCCTCGGCGCCGAACCCGGCGGCGATTGCGGTCGCAAGCCGGCGCATGTTGTGCTCGATCAGTGACAGCGTCTCGCGCCGCATGGCTCGGACGGTGCCGGCCATCAGCGCGGTCTGCGGCACGACGTTGTAGGCGTCACCGGACTGGATGCGGGTGATGCTCAGCACCGCCGTGTCCTGTGCGGCGATGTTGCGCGAGACGATGGACTGCAGGGCGGTGCCGAGGTGGCAGGCGACCACCACCGGATCGATGCCCTGGTGAGGATGCGCGCCATGCGCCCCCTTGCCGGTGATGGCGATATCGAAGAACGCGCCGCCGGCGAAGCGCGCACCCGGACCGGTGATGAAGCGACCCACCGGCAGGCCCGGCCAGTTGTGCAGGCCGTAGACGGCATCGCAGGGAAAACGCTCGAACAGACCGTCGCGCAGCATCGCCAGGGCGCCGCCGATGCCCTCTTCCGCCGGCTGGAAGATAAGATTTACCGTGCCGCTGAAGTTGCGTGTTTCGGCGAGGTATTTCGCGGCTCCCAGCAGCATGGTCGTATGACCGTCATGACCGCAGGCATGCATCCGGCCGGGATGCCGGCTGGCATACGGCAGCCCGGTCGCCTCCTGGATGGGCAGCGCATCCATGTCCGCCCGAAGCCCGACCGACGCCTGTCCGTTGCCTGAGCGCAATACCCCGACCACGCCGGTCCCGCCCACGCCGCGATGCACCTCGATCCCCCACGCCTGCAGCTTCCGGGCGACGAGATCGGCGGTACGGTGTTCCTCCATCCCCAGTTCCGGGTGGGCGTGGATGTCGCGCCGGACAGCGGTGAGCTCTGCCTGGTAACGACGGACGCGATCGAGAAGCGATTCAGTCATTCGAGGGACCTCACGTTGAACGCGGCAGGGTTCGCGTTCGGCTGCGCACGGGGATGAGCCGTCCGGCGGCGGCTCGGCCGGCAGCTATAGCCAGCCGCGCGACATTTTACACGCGGCGGCGCGGACGGCGACGACCGAAGCACCGATGCGGGCCCGGGCACGGCCGCGACGCGACGCGACGGGGTGGACAAATCCGCCGGGACTGTCTCGCGACGGCCGAACCGCCTGGCGGAGCGACAACGACGCCCTGCCGCGGCGTGACGGCACCCGCCCCGGGGTCGAGAGGGATCGGCCCATGGGCGGGATCGTTCGCCAGTGGCAGGCAGCGTGCCCCCGGTGGGAGGGTGGCCTTTTCGAGCGCGCCAGGCAGCACGGTGACGACGATCGCGATGCATCCGGCACAGCATCCGCTCACGCGCGGTTTACCGGCCATGGGCAGAAAAATTCAGCGGTGTTGGCTGGTCCACAGCGGGTTCGGGCGGCGCCCCGTAGGTTTCCGCTCGTCGATGACCGACGCCCGGCAGCACGAAGCTCCGGACACAGAAAAAAGGAAATATGACATGCGCGCCACGCTCCTCTCCGGTTTCGCCGCCCTCGCCGCTCTCGCCGCGATCGCCATCCACCCCGCCGCCGCACAGACCACCGGTGGCATCTCGATCACCCATGGTGGCGGCAACATGAACGTCGCGAAGGGCGCGTTCAGCCAGGCCGACCAGTCCGCGACGACCCTCGCCGGGATGGCAGGCGGCCGCGGCCGGGTCATCACCAACGGCGGCGGCAACCGCAACATGGCCGTCGGCAAGTTCAGCTACGCCGGGCAGGACACCACGACGGTCGGCGGCACGGCACTGGGACGCGGCCGGGTGATCACCAACGGCGGCAACAACGCCAACCTGGCGCGTGGCTTCGGCAGCACCGCGACCCAGTCCACCATGACAATGGGCGGCACGGCGTTCGGCGGCGGACGGTCGATCACCAACGGCGGCTTCAACTCCAACCTCGCGGCCGGCAAGTTCTCTTCGGCGGATCAGCAGG
>DASWON010000504.1:0-3713 GCA_036398735.1 Rhodopila sp. | reverse complement strand
GAGGAACTGACGGCGATGCGGCCCGGGCTGGTCTACGTCTCGCTGTGTGCTTTCAGCCATGCCGGGCAGTGGGCCGCGCGGCGCGGTTTCGACACGGTGGTGCAGACCGTCAGCGGCATGACCGCGCGGCAGGCGGAGGTTGTGCCAGGTAAGACGCCGGGACCGCAGTTCTACCCGGTCTCCGCAATCGACTACTGCACCGGGTATCTGATGGCCGCCGGCGCGATGATCGCCCTGAAGCGTCGCGCCGAGCAGGGCGGCAGCTGGCTGGTGCGGATCTCGTTGGCCCAGGTGGGAAAGTGGATCGTCGACCTGGGCGAGGTCCCGGCGGATGCGCTACACGGCGTGCCGGCAGAATTCACCGCTGACGAACTCGACCGCTGGTCGATGGTGAGCGAGACGCCATCCGGCCGGCTGCAGCATCTCCGGCCTGTGGTGCAACTCTCCGAGACACCTCCGTACTGGGCGCGACCGTCGGTCCCGCTAGGCTATCATCCACCGGTGTGGCCGGAGCGGGGGGCATAGTCGGCGGGGCGGGGCGTAACGGGAGCATCGACACCTGGCGCGGGCATCCGGGTTGGCTGCCAGCGCGGGTGTTTCCGGACATCGGTGTTTGCGGCTGGGATCTCTGACAGCGCCGATCTCTGACAGCGCCGATCTCTGGCAGCGCCGATCTCTCGCTGCGCCGGTCTCTCGCTGCGCCGGTCTCTCGCTGCCGCCGGTCTCTCGCGTCGGGTCGGAGGTATCGGCACCCGGCGCGGGCGTCGGGGATGCTTGCGAACGCGGGTGGTTCCCGCCAGCCGTGTTTCCGGATGCCGGTTCCGCAGCGCCGGCTTTTCCCAGCGCCGTTCCTCCCGGCACGGGTTTCTCCGGCTACCGGGTTTTCCGGCTACCGGGTTTTCCGACTACCGGGTTTTCCGACTACCGGGTTTTCCCGACTTCCGGGTTCTCCCGACTGCCAGCGCTTCCGGTCACGCGCGCCCGCTGAACAGAATACAGGCATCATTCCGGTGGCTGTAGCGCGCCCACCAGAACCGGGAGAAATTCCGCGACGGTGGGGTGGATGTGGACCGCGCGTTGCAGAACGGTGTAGGGCGCCTTGGCATACATGAGGTCCAGGATGCTGTGCACGACTTCGTCGCCGCCGGTGCCCAGGATCGCCGCGCCGAGGATCTGCTGCGTGTCCGCATCGGCGATCAGCTTCATCAGGCCGAGGGTCTCGCCTTTCTCATAGGCGCGTGACACGCGGCTCATCGGGATGGTCCCGACCAGGATCCTGTGGCCCGCGACCACCGCCGCCTCCTGGTTCATGCCGGCGCGTCCCAGCGGCGGGTCGGTGAACAGGGCGTACGCGGTGATGCGATCGCTGACGGCGCGCCTGCCGCCGTCAAGCAGATTGTCCGCGACGATCTCGAAGTCATTGTAGGCGGTGTGGGTGAATGCACCACGGCCGTTGCACTCGCCCATCGCCCAGATGCCCGGAACGCACGTGGCGAGGCTCTCGTCAACCGTGATGTAACCCCTTGAATCGACGGCGACACCGGCGTTTTCAAGCCCCAGATCGTCGGTATTCGGATGTCGGCCGACCGCCAGCAGCAGATGCGAGCCCTCGATGGTGGCGGAGCCGGAGGCGTCCTGCACGCTGACCCGGGGGCCGGGCCCGGCCTTGCTGATGCGCGTGCTCAGCCGCACCTCGATCCCCTCGGCCTGCAGGATCTGGCGCACCGCGTCGGAGATTTCGGGATCCTCGCGGCCAATCAGCCGCGGCGCCGCTTCGATCACCGTGACGGCGCTGCCGAAGCGGCGGTAGATCTGCGCGAACTCCAGGCCGACGTAGCTGCCGCCAACGACCACCAGATGCGTCGGTGCCGTGTCGAGATCGAGGATCGTGCTGCTGGTGAGGTACGGCACGCTGTCGAGACCGGGGATCGGCGGGATCGCGGGCCGGGCACCGGTGTTGATGAAGATACGGGGCGCGGTCAGGGTCTCGCCGCCGACAGCGACATCTTTCGCCGAAACGAACCGGGCGTGCCCCTGCACCACGGTGACGCCGTCGGTTTGCCGCAGGGAGGCCTCGACGCCGTCCCGGCTGGCAGCGACGACCTTGTCCTTGCGGGCCTTGACCCGCTTCATGTCAACCGCGACGGGCCCCTCGATGATGACGCCATAGTCGCTCGCGCGGCGGGCCATGTGGGCGGCGTAGGCGCTGGCCACCAGGGTCTTGGTCGGCGTGCAGCCGGTGTTGACGCAGGTTCCGCCGAACTGGGCGCGTTCGATGATCGCGACGCGCTGCCCGTCGGCGGCCATGCGGACCGCCAGCGATGGTCCAGCCTGGCCGGCCCCGATGATGATGCAGTCATAACCGGCCATCGCAGATCCCCCTCAGGCCGCGGGTGGTGCGGCGCCCTTGATCTGGGTACGATGCATGATCCGTCGAGCCGAGGCATCGAACGGATCGCGCCGGTGCATCGTGCAGCGGTTGTCACACAGCACGAGGTCGCCGACTCGCCAGTGATGTGTGAAGCTGAACGCCGGCTGCGTCGCATGGGCCCAGAGTTCATCCAGCAGTGCCGTGGAGTCAGCGAGATCCAGGCCCTCGATCCAGGCCATCCGCCGGCGTCCGAGATACAGCATGCGGCGTCCGCTCTCCGGATGGGTGCAGACCAGCGGATGCAGCGTGCCAGGCGCCGCGCGCGGGTCCTCGGTCGGAGTCACGCCTTGGCGAACATAGCCACCGCTGTTGTAGGTGCCGTCGTGCTTGACCCGCATCCGTAGCGCGCGATCACGCAACGCCGGCGGCAGGGTCTCGTAGGCCGCGTACATGTCACAGAACGACGTGTCGCCGCCGCTGGGCGGGATTTCCAGAGCAAGTAGCATGCTCGCCTTGGGCGGCGCGGGCAGATAGGACATGTCCGTGTGCCAGACCGCCTCGCCGGATCCAAGGCTGCCGATCGCCACGCCGTTTTCAATCACATTTGAAACGATGTAGATCTCGGGCATGCCGTTGACGAAACGCTGTCCGTTCTCCTGCACCGGCGCCTGATCCAGGTCGCCGAACCGCCGAGAGAACGCGATCAGGTCCGCGTCGCTCAGAATCTGGTCGCGGAACAGCAACACCTGGTGGTCGATCCACGCCCGGTGGATGGCGGCAAAATCAGCGGCGGTTATGGTGCGTAGGTCGATGTCGGTGATCTCGGCGCCGAACGTGCTGCCGGACTGGCGGGGGAGGATGCCAACCGTGCGCGTCGCCCGCGTGCTGGATGCGGCAGTCATGGGCCCATCTCCCGTTTAGCCGGCCCCTCGGCTGGGCCGGCCTGATCCTCCTTAGGGCTTGCTGGCGTGCAGCGTCAATTCGAGTGGAACGCGCGCCGATCGCAAAGCAGTTCAGGGCCTGGGGGAGCCGTGGGCCACGTCTACCGTGGCGCAATGGCCGCAGGGTGCGCCCGCTGAAAGCAGTCGTTTCACGGCCGTGATTTACGCCGAGCCGAGCCCGTGCGCTGAAAAGGATCGGCTCAACCGCCGGGAACGTCTTTCGTCAGCAGAGCCGGGTAGTTGACGTCGTGTCGCCCGGCCAGGATCTTTTCCTCGTCTTCCATCGGGATGTCGTCCCGGGCCGGGACGGGCTCCGTTTTTTCCGCTACAGCCTTATCTTTCTTGCCAGTCGTGTCGGACATCGTGGTCTCCCGATGGCTGGCGCCGATCTGGCGCCGTGA
>DASWON010000503.1:0-22012 GCA_036398735.1 Rhodopila sp. | reverse complement strand
ATCAACACCTTTGAAGCGCTGGCCAGGAGAAAGCGAGGCATTTAGAGGATTTTCCGCGGCGATCGGAGCTTGAAGATCGCCTGGCTCGTTGCGCAACTGTAGGGCGAGCGCGCGCGGAACGTTCCTCTCGCGCTCGCCCGGACCCGGTGGGTGTCTGAAGCAACGCCGGCTGACCGGCAGGATCATCCCTCCGGGATCGCGCGCCGTGAAAGCGCGATACCGGAGCGAGGCCGACGCCCACTCTTCGATGGATTGCCAGTCATATCGATCAGCGTTCCCGCCGAATGGGATGCGCGCCGGGTTCGGCGATGGCTGTGCGGCAATCAATGGGATACCAGGCGGCCGCCGGTCGCCGAAGAGCCAGCAATGCGGCTGGCCGGTATCCGCGCCCGACGAACTTTCGGATCGGTAAGGACAACAGCGGGCCACGGTCGCCGGCCTGGTACATGATGCTGAAGTCCGCTGCGGCGCGGATCCCCCGCGGATGAGGGGCGTCAGACCCGCCGCGTCCATAGACCCGCCACGTCAATGGATCACCGCGAGAACGATCTCGGTTGCGATCAGCACCAGAACGACAATCTCGAGCAATTCGGAGCGGCTGCTGTGCGCCTCGTCATACAGCGCGGTGTAGGTGTCGCGGATGATCGACAGCTTGCGTTCGACCGCCGCGCTGACCGTCGGCACGCGGAACAGTTCCAGCGCCGCCGCATAGATCCGCGCCAGGTAGACGTCCTCGGTCACCTGCAGCGCATTGTCCACCTTCTCGGTCAGTTCCGTCACTTCGGCAACGATCGTGTACAGCCGCCGCGCGAGGTCCGCGAACCGCCGCGCCCCCGGCAGTGCCCACCGCCGCCGCGCCGCCTCCACAAGGTCGTACATGCGTGGCAGTTCCGCGTCCAGCAACTCGTCGTAGTAGCGCATCTCCAGCAACTGCGCGTTCGCGACCTCCAGCACGTCGGTGACATCGGTATCGCCGCGCGGCTCGTACAGGAAGGCACGGTCCCAGCCCAGCACCACCATGTCGTCGGTGTAGTAAGAGTAGCGGTGCCGCAGCAGATCCCGCCGCGCGCCCTCCGACAGCGTGCGCTGTTCACCGGTCAGCAGCGGAATGAGATCCACCCGGCTGGCCAGCGCCTCCGCGGTCAGGGTTTCGCTGAAGGCATTGGCGACGCCGACCAGGTAGTCTTCCTCCAGCGTTGAAGCCATCGGGCGCACCAGGGCATCGCCGATGCCTCTGCGGACACGGTCCAGCAGTTCGGTCCAAAGGTCGCTGACCGGCGGTCCCACCGCCCGGTCCACCGCGTTCAGACGCTGCGTGAAGGCGATCCAGGACAGGCCGACCACCGCCACGCGCACGGCAATGCTGACCACACCGAAGTCGTAGAGTCTGGCGGTGACCACGGCCTGCAGCGGGCCGTCGGGCAGCGGCAGGGTAATGGTTCCGAGGCCCAGAGCAACCGGCGGCACACCAAATGCAACCGCCTTGGGCGGCGTGGAGGTCAGCCGTCCGCGCGAACTCCCGGTCCGGACGGTCCGCGCCCACGTTTCCTCGGCTTTGCCGAGGTCGATGGCGTAGGCGACGTCGAACAGCCGGTACGCCACGATATAGCCGGCCGAGACGTCCGGGGTGGATGCTGGCGGCGAGGGCTGGGACACGGGCTGGAAATCCGGAAACTCGAGACGGGGCGCCCTACCCTACGGCTTGCGCCGCGACAATCCCAGCCGCCGCATCCGCACACCCCAGGGGCCACACCCAGGGCCACACCGCCGGAGCGACGCCGCGAGGCCCACCGCCGGACCCACACCCCAAGGGCGGCACCGCAAGGGCCACGCCCAGGGCCACACCCCAGGGGCCACGCCCAGGGCCACTCCCCAGGGCCACTCCCCAGGGCCACGCCCCAGGGCCACTCCCCAGGGGCCACACTCCTGGAGCGACGCCGCAAGGCCCCACCGCCGAAGCCACCATGCGTGGGCACGGCGCGTGTGTCGGGACGCGGTTCGGCCAGCCCCTCGACACACGGACATGCGGCGCGGGCAACCTCGCAACGTTCAGGTGGGCGGTCAGAGGCGAACCCTCCCGTCGCCTATCAAGCGACATCCAGGACCGGTCCGCCGGCGCGACTGAAAGCCGGGCCACCTCGGTTGGCAGCAATCAGCCTGCGTCCTGCACCAGCCGGTTTCATGGCGCGGGCTCCGATTGGTTCAACCTGGCACGCTCCGCACTGCGCAGCAGAGCGTGCAGGCTAGGACGGCGAAACGGCCGCTCAGCCGAACTACGGACTGTCGGCGTGCCAGCATCCCGGGCTATAATCGCCGTCGCGGAAATGCCCGCGAGGTGGACGCGGACGATCTGTCCATCAACCCTGGAGGGAGCACACCATGGGCGGCCCAACTCCGGAACTTGATGTGTCTGACCTGGATCGTTCGCTCGCGTTCTACGTTGGCGTGGTCGGCTTTGCGGTGATGTTCGATCGCCCCGAAGAACGTTTTGCCTTCCTCACCCTCGAGGGCGTGCACCTGATGCTCGAGGAAGCTGCCGGGCCCGGCCGGCGTTTCCGGACGGCGCCACTTGAGCATCCGTATGGCCGGGGCGTGAACTTCATGATTGAAGTGGCCGAAATCGACCGGTTGCACAGCCGGGTTCAGGCCGCGGGACTGAGCACTGTCATTCCGCTGGAGGAGCGATGGTATCGGCGGAACGAGGATGAGTACGGCCGGAAGCAATTCGTTGTCGCCGATCCGGATGGCTACCTCCTGCGATTTGCGACCTCGCTCGGCCGAAGACCCGCTCAGCGATAAGGTTCCTCCCACAGTCAAAGCTGCCGCAATCCACGTCGGGGCCGTCCTCAAGGGCCGCCGGACCCCTGGCGCTGCGAACTTTCAGCCTGCCGAAGGGACCACGATTAACCAGCGAAAGCCGTTTGAGCCCGTTCTGGCGGCTTAACAAAAGGTGGTCCGGGCGGAAGAGGTTTGCGCCAGACGTCCGCGTCTGCCTCGCGCGGATCGAGGTCCGGGCGCGGCAGCCGACGACGGCAGGCTTTCGGTGCGGCGGTGCACGCCTGGCGCATATGCATCCGCCGGTCGCGACGGTCGGCGGCGCGGATATCCAGGGCGTGCGGGACGCCGCGGACGGTTATACCGTGCCGCCCTGCCCGCCCAGGAACCGTTGCGCATTGGCCGGTTCGATCAGGGCATGCACCGCAAAGGTGGCCGGGATGATGTCGGCCCAGGCGTTGAGGTGGGCATGCAGGGCCTCATTGGACGGCACGTCGAACAGCACCACCGCGCCGCGGCCGACCTTGGCGTAGACCGAACGCACCTCGCCCTTGTCGATCAGCGGCTGGATCCAGGTCCAGTAGCTTTGCCGCGCCGCCGTGACGCTGGAGGGACGTTCGGGGCGGGGCTCGCTGATGACCAGAAACAGCATTTGCGTCTTCCTCCTCACCGCACCGTGCCGGCGCCGGGTCAGCCGCCGCCACCGGGGTTTCCGGTCTGTTATGGCACGCGCGACCGCCCCGCCAAAGCCGTCGCGGGATCCCGAGTGATCCGGTGCGCTCGGCGCCGCTCCGCCCGGGACGGTCGATCCGCGCAACGCGCAGCACGCCATGGGCTTGAGCGGTCGCATTCGATCCGGGACCTCGCAGGAGAAACGTTTATCGGCGTCTCGCGGGTACCGCGCGCCGCCGTCAACGGCTGCTTCCCGCGGTGCGCGGTCGATGTCGCGCCGCATCCGGCGATCGACAATGTCGCGATGGCGATTTTCCTGGTCCGGGCGGGCAGGGTCGGGTCGCACCGCGGCGTCGGAGCGCGGCATCGGCCAGGTTGCCGGCGTCGATCGGGGCGCATCTGCCGAAGTAGCTGCCGGTCATGTCGATCACGAACCCAGCCGCCCGCCGCAGCGGGTCTGGTACAGAGCGCGCTCACGCCGCGCATCGCGTCCAGGTCCGGCTCCGGGGACCAGATCGGCGCCCTTGCGGTGATCGCCGGCACGCGTGCCCGGCCGGGGCAGTCATCGGTCCGAGCATCGCCACTTCTCCAACGTGACGACACAACCGGCGTATTTGTGTGTGACACGCCGCACTTATCGCGGCTCATGGGCTTCCATGGTCGGCCGCGCGGGAGTCTGTTCCTGCACCGAACGCATCCTGCACCGAACGCATCTCACCCTGCCCAATTCTGTCCCTCAGGCGGCGATATGGCTGTAAATCGTGCTCACGAAGAACCATGTGGTGGTTATCGCTGCACCCGCCCCGGCGCGCATGCGACTGAGAGAGACCAGCACTCCCGCCCTGCCAAAGCGAGGAGTGTGTCATTTGGGACCTTCCCAATCCGCGGCCGTCGATAATCGCCTGCTTGCGTCCCTGCCCGCCGGTGCGTTGGCGGCCGTGCTGCCGAAGCTCCGGCCGGTCGTTCTGACCCTGCGGCAGACCCTGTACCGCCCGGATGCCCCGATCGAAGCGGTCTACTTTCCCGAATCCGGGATGATATCCCTCGTCGCCATCTTGGACGACGGCACCCAGGCCGAGGTTGGTATCATCGGCAACGAAGGCATGCTCGGGACGTCGCTGCTGTCCGGGATCGATACGTCCTTCATTGAGGCCTTGGCGCAGATGCCTGGCACCGCTTTGCGGATGACCATCAGGGACTTCCGCCACGAAATGGACGCGGACGGTCCCTTGCGCGCGCTCGTGCTGCGGTACAACGAGGCGCTGCAAGCCCAGGTCATGCAAACCGCGGCATGCAACGGACGCCACGGGTCGGAGCAGCGTCTCGCGCGCTGGCTGTTGATGGCACACGACCGCGCCGACGGTGACGAACTGCCCCTGACGCAGGAATTCGTGGCAATGATGCTCGGCGTTCACCGGCCGAGCATCTCGGTCACGGCGGGCATTCTGCAACGGGCAGGGCTGATCCGGTATTCCGGCGGCCGGATCACCGTGCTCGATCGGGAGGCCCTTGAGGACGCTTCATGCGAGTGCTACGGCGCTGTCCGGCGGCGGTTCGCAGCCCTGCTCGACACGCCGGCTCCCTGAATGTACGGAACCTGACAGCCGCAATTCCGCTGCCCGGATTACCTATTCGGAGGGTAGATATTTCAGGACAATATCCCATGCAAACATCGGCCCGCGAGGCGATGGTTCGTGTGCAAGAGGGTGCGGTCATGGACGAGGCTGCCGGGGCGGCGATTTCCTCGGGTACGGTCATACGGTCGATGGACGGAATCGTCACATTCTGGTCTCACGGCATGGCACAACGGTACGGATTTACGCGGCAGGCCGCCCTCGGGCGTCCGCTCCCGCGACTGTTGAGGACGATGTTGCCCGCGACGCGATCCAGAATTGAAGCCGACTTTCTGGAGCACGGCGTGTGGACCGGTGGCGCTGTCAATTTTCATTCTGACGGCAGTAAGATTGCCACCGCGACCCGCTGGGCCATCATTCCTGGCGTTGACGGCGAAGCCGGCTCGGTCGTCGAGACGCATTCCGATATCAGGCCAAGAGGCGTCGGCGGATGTCGGCAGCTCAAGGACTTGATGGAGATTGTGGCGCAGGAACTGAGGGAGGCGCTGACCGCTCTCAACGCCTATAATGTTGGGACGCACCTGGCACTCAACCAAAGTCTACTGGACAGAGAGATACTGCGGGGCGCAGCCGCCGAGAGCGACCGCCAGATCAGTCGCAGTGCGGATGCTCTGCACTCCCTGTGCAGCATCATAAACACAATAGCTGAGAATGAGTGACGTTGGTCGGGCGTGATGGAGGGCTCCAGCAAGATACGCGGACGTCGCCCAGCGGATCATCCGCGTCCGGCGGTTCCTTAGGCCGGTTGGCTCTCCGGCCACGGAGCCCGCGCGTGTGGCCGCTGCATCAGGCGCGACCGCCCGGACGATGATCCGGGCCGCAATCACCCTGCCGCATTCGATCAGATCGATAATGAACGCGCCCAGTGGCGGCCGACCGTATGGTTGTACAGCAATGACGTCGCGAGAGATGTTTACAGTGCCGCCGGCCTGAGCCCAGGCCCCGTCTTCTGCGCTACCAATGCAACCGAGCCATAGTATGTTGCGTGCTGGGTATGTTGCTTGCCGGCACTTTCAGCTCGCGTGCTGCGGAGCCGGCGGCGGCGGCGACGCAATGGCGAGAATTTCCGCGAGCGGGGCCCTACGCCTGGATCGCGGGCGGACGCCGCAGCGCCCAGAACGCGACGCTGCCGGCGACGTAGAACACGATCGACAGGGTGAATGCGACGCGGTAGCTGCCGGTGGTGTCGAACACGAACCCGGCCAGCCACGACCCGCCTGCCGCCCCCAGCCCGGTGCCGATCGTGATCACGCCGAGGATCGCGCCCAGGTTCGGGCCGGGGAACAGATCGGCCGTCTTGGCGGTGATCGCCGGCCCGCGCGCGCCCCAGGTCAGCCCGAAGAAACACGCGTGCAGCCACAGCAGCAGATGCTGGTCGGGCGAGGTGATCATCAGCCCGAACACCACCCCCAGGATCGAGGTCCCGTAGGTGACGACCGCGGACACCTCGCGCCCGACATAGTCCGACAGCGTGCCGGTCACGATTACCCCCGGCAGCGACAGGAACGCCCCCATACCCAGCACGCCCGCGGCATACAGCTTGTCGAAGCCGATATCGACGGCGAACGCCAGCTGGTGCAGCGCCACCAGGAAACTGCCCAGTCCGGTGAACATGTACACCGCGAACAGCAGCCAGAAATGCGGCGTGCGGACCGCCTGGCGCACCGTCCACCCCTCGCCCTCGGCCGCGTGCCGCCGGCCACCCTGCCCGATGCCGCCGAACAGCGACGCCAGCGGC
This sequence comes from Rhodopila sp., assembly GCA_036398735.1. Lineage (GTDB taxonomy): Bacteria > Pseudomonadota > Alphaproteobacteria > Acetobacterales > Acetobacteraceae > Rhodopila. The sequence goes on along the minus strand of DASWON010000503.1, from coordinate 15,193 downwards.
ACCAGGATGACGCCCATGAAAACGCCCTGCCACAGGTAGGCGCCGCGCCAGCCCAGCCCTGCGATCATCAGCGTCGCGACCGGTGCCGAGAACGCGCGCGCGAAGCCGTTGGCCGACTGCACGACCGACACCGCCATGCCGCGGTTGCGCACGAAATAGCGCGACAGCAGCGGCACGAACACCACCAGCCCGAGGCAGTTCGAGCCCAGCGTCATCACCACGCCGTACAGCACCACGATGTGCCACAGCTGCGTCGCCCAGGCGTTCGCCAGCAGCCCCGCGGTCAGCAGCGCGCCGCCCATCAGGATCAGCCGCCGCGGTCCCAGCCGGTCGACCAGCCAGCCGACCAGCGGCGAACTCACGCCGTTGACGATCTGCGACACCGAATAGGCCAGCGACACCTCGGCACGGCTCCATCCGAACGCGTCGATGAAGGTGACGAGGAAGACGGTGTAGGCATGCATGAAGCCGGCGCCGATGGAGAACGTGCCGAACGCGGCCGCCAGCAGCAGCCACGTTCGGGTGTTGGAGAGCGGCTGGTGGTCGGACATGACCCGACGCTGCCCGCGACCGCCGCGCCGGCTAGCGGATCAGCCCAGCGCTGCGCGGCAGGAACAGCGACAGATCCGGGATACAGATGATCAGCATCAGCCCGACGAGCAGCGCCAGCAGATACGGCATGTAGGCGCGCGCGTGCTGGCCGACCGAGATGTTGGCGAACCGCAGCGCCATCAGCAGGCCGACGCCCAGCGGCGGGGTGAACAGCCCGATGCCGACCGCGGCCGTCTGGACGATGTCGAAGTGCACCGGGTGGATGCCGATGCGCGTGGCGATCGGGAACACCACGGGGATCAGCACGACCGCCGCCGGCAGACCCTCCAGCACCATGCCGAACACCAGCGTCATGGCGGCCACACCGGTCAGGAACAGCCATGGGCGGCCCTCCAGCGGGCTGAGCAGCCAGGCGAGGAATTCCGGGGCGCCGGACAGGCCCATCAGGTACTGGAAGATCGTTGCGACAGCGAGCAGGAACACCACCACCCCGGTCAGCACCCCGGCGTCGTAGGCGAGCCGCAGCACGTCCATCCAGCTCACGTTGCGGTAGTAGAACTTGGCCGCCAGCAGCGAATACAGGGCGACGATGGCGCCGGCCTCGGTCGCGGTGAAGGCGCCCATGTAGAAGCCGCCCAGGATGACGATCGGAATGACCAGCGGCACGGCGGCGTTCTTCAGGGCGGTCATCACGCGCGCGAAGCTGGTGCGGGTGTCCTTGGGCCAGCCCAGGAGGTGCGCCTGGATCAGCACCAGGATGCACAGGCAGGCGCCGATCACGCCGGCCGGAATGAAGCCAGCCAGGAACAGCGCGACGGCGGACTGGTTGGTGACCGCGCTGATCACGATCATGAAGATCGCCGGCGGCACCAGCATTCCCATCGCGGTACCCGCGGCGATCAGCGAGGCGCCGTCCTCGGCTCGGTAGCCGGCCTTTTTCAGCGACGGCATCAGGGCGGAGCCCAGCGCCGAGACCTCCGCCATCTTGGAGCCGCAGATGTCGCTGAAGAAATACGACACCACGATCACCGACATCCCCAGCCCGCCGCGCACCCAGCCGACCAACGCGCGGGCGAGTTCCACCAGCGCGGTGGACATGCCGGCCCGTTCCATCAGCGAACCGGCGAAGACGAAGGACGGGATCGCCAGCAGCACCCAGCTCTGCGACGCCGAGATGATGGTGGATCCAAGCTGTGACAGCGGCAGGCCGGCGACGGTCAGCCCGATGACCGCGGCGGCGCCGAGGCAGAAGACGATGGGCAGCGACAGGATCAGCAGCAGCAGGAATGTTGCGAGAGTTGCACCGAGTACCACGATCTCTACTCCCGCACGTCGGCGAAGGTGTGTTCCGGGCCGGCCGGATGCGATGCCGCCTGGAGCGCGTACAGCGCCATCAGGATGCCGCCGACGGTCGCCGACACGTAGAGCCAGCCGAGGCTGATCTCGAGAGCCGGTGAGGTCAGCGTGATGTTGACCAGCACCAGCTTGTAGCCGAGCCAGGCGACGAGGCCGCCGAACGCGGCGATGATGAGGTTGTGGACGACGTGCAGCACGGCGCGCGCGCCGGCGGAGAAACGATGCGTCAGGAGGTTCAGCGCGAAGTGGCTGCGTTCCTTCACCGCGATGGCGGCGCCGACCAGGGTGAGCCACGCCAGGGTGGTTTCACCGACCTCCTCGACCCAGAAGAAGTTGGGTGGATCGATGTCGAGCCAGTCGGTGACCGGCAGCATCACGTAGCGGGCGAATACGCCGTACAGCATGACGCCGATCGCGAACAACACGCAGCCACCCAGGAAGATCCTGGGCAGCAGAGACACGATGCGCATCGGCGTCAGACCTTCGCGGCGACGATTTGTTCCCACAGGCCGCTGTACTGCTTTTCGTATTGCGGCCACAGCTTCTGTTTCGCCACGTCGATGAACGGGCCGAGCTCCGGCTGGTTGACGACCATGCCGAGGTGCTCCAGCTGCTCCTTGGCGCTGGCGAGGGTGTCGACGGTCTCGGTCACCTTGCGGGCCACGCCCTGCGCTTCGCGCCCGGTGTCGAGCAGCAGCTTCTGCTGGTCCGGGCGCAGTTCGTTCCACATCTTCAGGTTCATGGCGATCAGCGTGGCGCCGTAGTTGTGGCCGGTCAGCGAGTAGTATTTCGAGACCTCGTAGGCCTTCAGCGGCACCATGTTGACGACCGGCAGGTCGGCGCCGTCGATGACGCCCTGCTGTGCCGCGGTGATCACCTCGGCCCAGCCCATCGGCACCGCGACGCCGCCCAGCGCGTTGATGGTATCGGCGAATACCTTGGACGGCTGGGCGCGGATCTTCAGGCCGCGCAGGTCCTTGGGCACGTTGACCGGGCGTCGCGCATTCCAGACGTGACGAAAGCCGTAGTCGAAATAATACAGCACCTTCACGCCGTACTTCTGCTGGAACAGCGTGTCGAGGTCGTCGCCGACCTTGCCGTTGAGGATGGTATATGCCTGCTGGTAGCTGCTGATCAGGTAGCCGACCAGGAACACCCCCATTTCGGGGAACAGCGTGGCGGAGGCTCCGCCGGGGTTGCCGATGGCGATGTTGCCCGACTTCACGGAATTCATGATGTCGATTTCCTTGGTCAGCAGCGTGCCGCCATGGAATGTCACCTCGAGTTCGCCCTTCGACCGTTCGGTGAGCGCCTTGGCGAGGAATTCCAGCGCGACGGCGCCCGATTCCGGAACCGGATTGACCGCGGCGATCTGCAGCTTCCTGGGCTGGGCCTGGGCGAAGGCCGGTGCGCGACCGGTGGCGAGAATGCCGGCAAGGCCGCCGGCGGACCGCAGCAATGTGCGGCGTGATGCAGAGATGGACATTATCGTTTCCCCAGGCGTCATAGTTATTGAGCGGCACGATACAGCAGCGCCTGATCATGTCCAGACGCTTCGTCACCGTTGTTCGATTTGCCGGCGCGACCGTGATGTCTCCGGTTGCGACGCCGCCGGGCCTTTGCAACGACCTTGGCGGTTGGCGGTTGGCGGTTGGCGGTTGGCGGTTGGCGGTTGGCGGGAGCCGCGGGACCGCGCGGCGCGACCACCGGGCGCGCGGCTCGGCGGTGCCGCTGTCCGATACGCGCCTCTGAAACCATCCGATGCGGGAGGCCGATACCGGAGACCGGTGGGTTCGGCTGACCAGTGGGTGTCGGAGACCGGCGCGCAGGAGACTGGCGAATAGGAGACTGCGTGTCGGAGACCGGCGTGTCGGAGACTGGCGTGTCGGAGGCCGGCGTGTCGGAGACCGGCGTGTCGGAGACCGGCGTGTCGGAGACTGGCGCGGCGGTGCGTCCTGCGTCATGTGGAATGTCGATGCGGAGGATCCGCGGCGCCCGGTGATCAGGTGGCGGAGCGTGTTGTCGCGTAGAGGAGAATGAAGGTGCGAGAGCTGGAGAGAGCGCGGTCCGAGAGTCTGTTCGCCAGCCCCCTGCTGGCCCACAAGTGGACCGACGGCGCGGAACTCAATCCGCAGTTGCGGGCAAGTATTGTGGAGCATGCGCGCCAGCATCCGGGCAAAGAACAGACCAATATCGGGGGCTGGCACTCCGAGACCGGCACCCTGAAATTCTGTGGCAGTGCGGGTGAGCGGCTGATCCGTCACATGCACGAAATGACTGAGGAAGCGACACGCCGGCTGTACGCCGAGTATGCCATGCCGCCTGAACCGCTGAGCTGGATCCTGAGCGCCTGGGCGAATGTCAATCGCAAGGGTGACTTCAACAACATGCACACACATCCGGGGGCGACGTGGTCCGGGGTCTATTATGTCGATGACGGGGAATCCGGCGCGGGCGCGGAGGGAACCGCCATCGAGCTTGCCGATCCCTCGCCGGCACGCACCAACGTCTTCTTTCCGGCGCTCTCGAGCTCGAATTTCGTGCTAAGGCCGGAGCCTGGGCTGATGATCCTGTTTCCAAGTTATGTGCCGCACACGGTGCCGCCACACCGAGGCGACCGTCCGCGGATTTCGATTGCCTTCAACGTGCGCAAGGATCCGTTTCCATAGGGCAGCTCCGTCGTGAGCGGACCCGGTGGCAGGGAGCCGCCTTCATCACCACCGGCTCCGGCGCTGCCCTGTGTCATCAGCATGCTCCGGCCCTGCCCTGTGTGATCACCGGGGTGCTCCGGCCCTGCCCCCGCCTCACCCGGCGTGCTCCGGCCCTGCCCCCGCGTCACCCGGCGCGCTCCGGCGCTGCCCCCGCGTCACCCGGCCGGCCCCGACCCTGCCCTTGTGTCATCACCGGGCTTGGCCCGGTGACCCACGACTTGGGCTTCGAATCACCGCAAGTCGTGGGTGGCCGGCACAAGGCCGCCCATGACACCAGGGACGAGCAGCGCAATGCCATCCGAGCCCGGACCGCTCCATATGGCCTCGCATACGGCAACCGCCGTTGCGACCGCCCCCAGCGTGACCGGCGTCGCGACGGCCCTCAGTGCGCCAGTCGCCGCGACTGCCCTCAACGTGACCGGCGTCGTGGGGGCCCTCAGCGCGCGAGGCGTCGCGGCGGGGTCTCGTGCCAGACCGCGCCGCCGGGGGCCACGGCAACCGGCATGAACCCATCGAGAGCGACCTCGAGCAGCCCGGGCGGCAGAAGCGGCAGCTGCGCATCGCCGTTTGTCCAGCGATACAGGGCCGGTCCCTCCCGCTCCACCGCCCACCAGCCCTGCCACAACCCGGGATCGTCCAGCGGCAGATCGATCACCTCCGGCCCGCGGTGCCAGGTCAGGCGCCGGACCCGGACCCCGAGCCGGCGGCGGTCTTCCACCCAAGGTTGCAGATCGCAAGGCCGGGCGGCGCGTGAGACCAGGCGAGCCGGAGATGGCGGCATGACGAACCGATAGCGGCGCCCCCAGGCGCTGACCGGTCCGATCCGCCGCCCCGCGGCAAGCAGGCAAAGAGCGGGATCGTCGGTCAGCGCCGGCTGCTCCACCCTGCCCCATCCAAGTGCGACGGAGCGGTCCGCCAGCGTACCCCACACCGGGCCGACGCGTGGCGGATCGGCAACGAACGGTGCACATGAGGCGGCTTCGCGATACGCCTGGCCGGCGGCGAAGTCGGCATGCAGCCGCAACGGCCCGGGGGCATTCTCGAACATCGTGCGGTTGCCGGAGTCGAGGTAGCTCTCCGCGGGCATTCCTTCCGCCAGTATAACGTCGTGGCGGTCGAGTTCGACGTGGTAATAGATTATGCCAGTACGCCACTTAGCAGAAACGATGGAGCCGCCGTTGATCAGCAGCCGGGCCGGGATCAACATGTTTTCGAGCAGAATAGCATGATCGGGCGAGACGAGCAGGTCACGGTTCGGGACCCGTTCCGCGACCGCACCGGCTCTGATCAGCACCGGCCGCACCTGTTCGGGATCCGGATGACGCGCGAGGTCGATACGCCGGTAACCGATCCATCGCACCGGTCGAACCGACCCGGTATGGGTCACGATCCTGTCGCCCTCGCGCAGCGCCTCGATCGCCACATCACCGCGAACCGTGCGGATGCGGGTGCCGGCGGCATAGCAGGCGGTGCCGCTGGACTGCTGCAGTTCCAGGGCACCATACTGCATCTCAGCCTGCGCCAGACCGCTTTGATCGAGTGTCAGGCTGCTGGTGGCAACCTTCCCGAAGCTGGCATCGCTGACCAGGCGACTGCTGTCGCGGTCATAGCCAAGGATGTCCACTTCCTGAAACATTGCCCCCTTGCCGAGCATGGTCAGCAGCGTCGAGGAGAGCGACGGATCGGCCAGCGTGAAGTCGAGCGGACTGAAGGTCGTTCTTCCGGCAGCCTCACCGGTCCCGCTGGATACGGTCACCGGCTGCGTTGTATTGAAGTTGAATCCATCGAGGGCGAACAGGTTGACGTCGTTGATGGTCAGCGTCTCGCTGCTGTTGACGATGAACCGGGCATAGTATTCGAGCCCGTCCGGGTTGCCGCTCCAGACCCCCTTGTTCGGCAATGTCAGTGGCGCCGAGGCCGGGTTGGCGCTGTCAACACCGTTCGTGGTGAATTCCGCCGTGTTCATGATCTGGTTGAAGGCGCCCGACGGGTCGGCAACCAAGGAGCCGGTGTTGCTGTTCACACTGTTCTGCCGCAGTTCGGCCGCCGCGTAGGTCGCCTCGTACGTCGCGATACCGGAATTATCGATCGTCAGGCTGTCGCCACGCACCAGCCCGAAGCTAGTGTCGCTCAGCAGCTTGCCATCCGTCACCGCGTAGCCGAGCACGTCGACTTCCTTGAAGGCGGCTCCCGACGCCAGCATGCTGAACAGCACAGGATCGAGTTCCGGGTCGCTGAGCGTCAGGCTGAGCGAATCGAGTTCTGCCCGCCCGCTCGCGCCGCCGACAACCAGGTTGACCGGCTCCGTCAGCCCGGTGTTGAAGTTGTTGACCGCGAAATACTGCGACCCGTCGACCGTGAGCACCGAGCCATCGGCCTTGATGAAACGGACGTAGTAATCGCTTTCCCCGCCTGGCTGAACCGTGGACGTACTGGGCGATGGCTCCGTGGTGGGCGCCGTCACCGGCGAGGTGGCGCCGCTGCCGGACCGGAATGCCGCGGTACCCGTGCTCATGGTCCAGGCGAATGACGGGTCGGTGACGATGTTCTTGCCGACAACGCTGCTGTGCTGGCTCTCCATGGAGTTGTACACGATCTGCAGATCGACCGTGCCGGTGTTGCCGATCTGCAGGCTGGTGCCGAAGGCCTGGCCGTAGCTGTCCTGACTGACCAGGCTGCCGGTGTGGACGTCGAAGCCGACCACGTCGACCTCGGTGAATTGCAGTGATCTGGCCATGCTGCCGAACAGCTGAGACTGGACGTACGAGTCCAGCGTGAGGGAGAGCGGATCGAAGGTCAGGCGACCTGCCTCGCCAGATTGGGACCCGCCTACTGCGACCGGAACCGCGGCCCCCGCGGTGTAGTCCGTCAACGCGACATAGGTTGCGCCGTCGAACGCCAGCGTACCCTGCGATGTGATGAACTGCACATAGTACCGCACCTCGTCCGGGGAATCCTGTCTCGCCACGCCAGTCCCGGGCAGGCTGCTCGGCGCCTTGGCCGGGGCGCTCGCCGTGGTGCCGTTGGTGCTGAAGCTCGGGCTGTTGGTGATCTGGTTCCAGCTCCCGGAGGGTTCCACCGACAGCGAGCCGTCCGCGTTCTGCTGGGAATATTGCGATTCGATGGAGCCGAATTCGACTTCGAACTGAGAGACGCCGTTCGGATCGACCGTCAGGCTGGTGCCGTACACCAGGCCCAGGCTCTGCTCGCTGACCAGGACGGCCGCCTTCCCGGTATTCGGGGGCTCGTAGCCGAGGATGTCGATTTCCGCAAACGACCTGGCCCCGGCCATTATGCTGAACAGCGTGGGATCCAGAGCAGCATGCGCGAACGACAGCGTCCCCGGTCCCAGTTCGGCCTTGCCGGCTCCGCCGCCGCTGCCGCCGACACCAAAGCTGACCGGCTCGATCGCCCCGATGGTATAGCCCTCGAGCGCAAAGAACTGATCACCGTCGAGGGTCAGCACCGCTCCGGTGTTGGTGATGAACCGGACATAGTACGAGATGTCGTGTGGGCCGGCGGCAGCGACCTGATCGATTGGCAGCGTCTGTGGCGCGGCGGCGGGCGTGTCGGAACTGCCGTTGGCGCTGGAAGTGAACCCGCTGCTGTCGCTTATGAAATTCACCGAGGCGGCCGGATAGTCGAACCGCGTCCCGTCCGCCTTCGGGCCGCTCTCCTGCAGCTCGACCGATCCGTATTCGATCTCGTACCGGGCCGGGCCGGTTGCGCCGGTGGTGAGCGAGACGCCAAAGGCAACACCGTAGCTCTGGTCCAGCGCCAGGTTGCCAGCGGCGTTATAGCCTAGCACGTCGATTTCGCCGAAGGCGGCGCCGGAGGCCAGCAGCTGCAAGAGGGTCGGATCGAGCGCGGCGGAATCCAATGACAGCGTGGTCCGCTGCGCCTGCACTTCGCCGCCTGGCGGAGCCACCCAGCCGGCATTGAAATCGAGGATGGGGAACAGCTGCGCGCCGCCGATGGTCAGGGTATGGCCCTGCATATCGATGAAGCGCACGTAGTAGTCGAGGTCACCGAGGCCGAGGTCGGAGACGCCGGTGGTCGGCAGCGTGGCCGGCGCGGACGCCGGATTGTTCCACGTCAGCGGTCCGATCGTGGTGAACTGGTTGATGTTGGCCGCCTGATCCCACATCCCCGAAGGGTCGGCGACGAGCGACCCGGACGGCAGCACGGTCTTCTGCTGCAACTCGGCGGCCTCATAATCGATCTGCAGGACAGAGTTGCCTTGTCCGTCGGTGGTGAGACCGCTGGCCGTCGCCACGCCGAAACTGTACTCGCTGACCAGGGGAGGACGGCTCTTGCTGCCACTGGTATGCAGGTAGCCGACGACATCGACCTCCGTATACGGGGCGGGACCGCCGGTGGCCGACAGGATCTGCTGCAACAGGGTATCGTCCAGACCGGAGCCATCCAGCGACAGGCTGAGCGTGCCGAGTTTCGCCTTGCCTACACCGGAGCCGGCGCTGCCGATGTTGACGGTCTGCGTGAACGTGACGCTGTAGCCGTTGATACCGAACAGGTTGGCGTCCTTGCCAGCCACGCCGGTCGGCAGCGTCACCAATCCGGACGCGGTATGAAACTGGATATAGTAGTCGATCGCGGGGCTGCCACCCAGGGTGACGCCGCCCGTCGGCAGGGTGTCCGGCGCATCCGCCGGTCCGGCCGCGCTGAAGGTGGCGTTGCCGGTGATCTGATTCCATGATCCGGTGAGAACGTCAGGCACGATGGACCTCGTCGATGCGTTGACGTATCTGTTACGATATTTCAGCTGATGTCTCTACATCGGCGCGTGCGAAACGTGGCGCGGACCTGTTCAACTTTATGGCTCTCTCGACCCGCCGCACCGATGCCTGCCCAACGAACACAACCGCAGGATGCGGTGGCACTAATATCCTCGCGGCCCCTCACGCCCCGGCCCCTCGCGTCCCTGGCCTGGATACGTCCCTGGCCCGGATTACGCCCCTGGCCTGGATACGTCTCCGCTGGCCCGGATACGTCCCTGGCCTGGATACGTCCCTGGCCTGGATACGTCCCTTGGCCCGGATACCTCCTTGGCCCGGATTACACCCCGGGCCCGGATACATCTCCCCTGGCCCGGATTACACCCCGGGCCCGAACACGCCCCTGGCCCGGATGCGCCGCCGGGTGGAGGGTCGAGACAACGCGGACCACCCCGGCCCCATTTCGTCCACAGCCGGTTGCCCACCGACGGTTCTCAGTGGCACGCTGTGCCGAACGAGGAAACGGAGCGCCGGGATGCCAGACCTGATTCACAGCCACTCGCAATGGGGGGCGGGCGACCAGATCGGCGCCGGCAACCTGCTCACGGCCGAAAAGCGCCTCGCCGCGCTGGCCTCGGTGCGCCACGGACGGGTGTACGACGTCAGCCACGAGATCTTCATGGGCGCGCCTTACATGGCCCCCAACCAGACCCCGTTCCTGATGTCGATCTTCGGGTCATGGCGCGACACCATCAGGCGCCGGCGCAAGCTTGGAGCAACAAACGACGCCGGCACCAACCTCGAGCGCATCGAGATGACCACCCATGTCGGCACCCACATCGACGCGCTGGGGCATTTCTCCAAGGGTGAGATGCTGTACAACGGCAACGCCGCCGCGGACGTGGTGACGGACTGGGGCCTCGACCGGCTGGGGATCGAACACGCGCCGCCGATGATCACCCGGGCCGTGCTGTTCGACGTGGGCGGCGCGTCGCATCTGGCGCCCGGACAGACGGTCACGCCGGACGACCTGAAGCGGGCAGCCGATGCCGGCGGGTTTGCCGTGGAGCCGGGCGATATCGCGCTGATCCGCACCGGCTGGGGCCGCTACTTCGGGGTCGACAACGCGCGCTATCTGGAGGGCGAGCCCGGCATCGACGTGCCAGCGGCGAAATGGCTGATCGACCAGGGCATTGTCGCGATCGGGGCCGACAACATGGCCGTGGAGGTGTTGCCGAACCCGAACAAGGGCCTGCTGATGCCGGTGCACCAGTTCGCCTTGGCCGAGTGCGGTGTCTACCTGATCGAGAACCTGGCGCTGGAGGAACTTGCGGCGGCACGTATCCACGCCGCGTGCTTCATCCTGCTGGCGACCAAGATCCGCGGCGCGACCGGCGCACCGGTGCGCCCTGTCGTGATGGTGTAGGCCCGGGCGAGGCACCACCCCCCCGGCGCTGCCATACCCGGGGACGCCCGGCCCGCCAACGGCATGCCCGGCCGCTCCCCCACGGCTGCGGGCATTCCGGGTGCAAGTCGTTAGTCGCCGAACCGGTCCCTCGCTCGCGGTGCCTGCTCGTTCGGTGATGACGCGACGACTGGGGCTGACCGGCCACATTTCCAATGACCCGGAAACGGCGTCGGCCGGTTGTCGCGCTTCAGCGGTTCCGGGTACCGGACGCCCGGACGGAGCCAACCGGGGCGGTCCGGGATCCATCGTCGCCTCGCACTGCGTAAAGACCGGATGCGAGGCGGCGTCGGCCCTTCGGAGGGCATTCAGGCGAATGCCCCGGCCGGACCGGCGGACCGGCTCATGGTGTTCTTGCCTCTTCCACGCGCCGACGGAGACGGCTAGCGTCCGTCTGTCCGGTCCAGGCCGGTCAAACAAAGAAACCCCGGCGAGGCGCCGGGACAGGGAAGGAATCCGTAATGCGTTTGAAGCCAATGTGGGGCTGGCTGCCGCTTGTCGCCGGCGGTCTGCTGATGACCGCCTCGATCGTGCGCGCGGCCGATACGGTGCGCGGGGTCACCGACACCGAGATCGTCATCGGCACGATCACCGACCTTTCCGGCGTGACGGCCGTCCAGGGGGTCAACAACAGTGACGCCGTCCGCATGGCGTTCGACGAAGCCAATGAAAAGGGTGGTGTCAACGGCCGCAAGATCAAGTATATCGTCGAAGACAACCAGTATATGGTGCCTCGTGCCGTCCAGGCAATGAACAAGCTGCTGAATAACGACAATGTCTTTCTGACGCTGGACAACGGCGGCACGCCGATGAACGATGCCAACATGCCGGCGCAGTTCGCCAAGAACGTTCCGAACATGTTCCCGCTGACCTCCGCCCGGTCCATGTATGAGCCGTACAACAAGCTGAAGTTCGGCCAGTTCGCATCGTATTACGACCAGATGCGCGCGGCGGTGAAATACTTCGCCGAGAAGAAGGGTCGCAAGTCCTTCTGCGTCGCCTATCAGGACTCCGACTTCGGCAAGGACGTGCTCGCCGGTGTCGTCGCCGAGACCAAGGAACTGGGTCTGAAGGTCGTCGAAACGACGGCGCACCGGCCGACCGATACCGACTTCAATGCGCCGATGACCAAGCTGCACGACGCCGGCTGTGACGTCGTCATGATGGGCACTATCGTTCGCGACACCAACATCATTATTCAAACGGCGCGCAAAATGAGCTGGAACGTCGACCTGGTGGGCCAGTTCGCGTCCTATGACACAGCCGTCGCCAGCCTGCCGGGCGGCGCGACCGAGGGCTTCTACTGCATGACCCCTGCCCTGTACGCCTATCCGGACGACCCGCGTCCCGAGGTTCAGGCCTTCGCGAAGAAATACAAGGCGCGCTACGGCCGCGACCCGAACTTCCATGGCGAGGTCGGCTACACCGCCGCGCACCTCGTGTTGCTCGGGATCGAGCGGGCCGGCAAGGACCTGAACGTGGACAGTTTCGTGAAAGGCATGGAGAGCATTCACGACTACAAGGACATCTTCGGCTCCGAACTGTCGTTCGGGCCGGAACAGCACCATGGCTCGACCCGGTCGTTCCTGACGGTGGTCAAGGATGGCCGCTGGGTGCCGGTGGAGCAGGAAGCGCTGGGTTACTGAGCCAAACCTGACTTTGTCCATACCGCTGCCATGACGGCGGTATGGACGGCCTCCCGGTCGCCCGCGGCATCGAGCAGCACGCAACGCTTCGGGTCCGCGGCCGCGATCTCCCGGAAGCCCTGTCGGACGCGCGCATGAAACGCCGCATCCAGCCGCTCATACCGGTCCGCCTCGCCGCCGCGCCGGCGCATCCGTTCGGTCGCTGCCGCCTCGTCGACGTCGAGCACGATGGTCAGGTCGGGCGCGATGCCGAGCAGTGTGATGAGCGAGGCGATGAAGCCGCGGTCGGCGCCCTGGCCGTAGCCCTGATACGCCAGGGTCGAGTCGTAGAACCGGTCGCAGACCACCCAGGTGCCGGCTTGCAGTGCCGGTTCGATCGTCCGGGCGACGTGATCGGCCCGGGCGGCGAAGTGCAACAGGGTCTCGGCGCGCGGCGCCCAGTCCACCGAACCGCTGAGCAGGATGCCGCGCAGCAGCTCGGCGCCGGGCGATCCGCCAGGTTCACGCGTGCGCAGCACCGGCACCCCGCGGGCCTTGAGCGCCTCGCCCAGTAGTGCGGACTGGGTCGTCTTGCCTGCGCCCTCGCCGCCTTCAAGCGTAATGAAACGACCCCGCGTCACGACCCGGTCCCGGCCGCCTCGGTGTCCGGCGATGCGCGCCCAGGCGCCGCGAGCACGCGTGTGCCCGGCCATTGGGTCCTGGCCGCCACGGTGTCCGGTAATGCGCGCCCGGCCGCCGCGAGCATCCTTGTGTCCGGCCATTTGGTCCCGGCCGCCACGGTGTCGGGCAATGCGCGCCCGGGCGATCTTGTCGCGGACACTGCGATCGCCGCTGCGGCTGCCGCCGTGGACCGGCGCGGCACGCGGCGACGCCCGGGGTCACCCATGACGAGGGCGGGGTTGGATAAAGTCACGTGCCGGTCACGTACTTCGACAGCACCGCCATGGCGCGGCCGGGCAGGCCCAGCCGGGGCACGTCGGCCGCAGCCATCAGCGGCACGCTGAGGTTGGGCACGCCGTCGCCGGTCACCGTCAGCTTGCCCACCGTGTCGCCCTTGGCGATCGGGGCGGTCAGCGGCGAGTCGTAGCCGACCTTGACTGAAGCCTTCTGCCGCCAGTTGCGCGGCATCGTCACCGTCACGTCCCGCCCGGCAACCAGTGGCACCGACCGGGAGGTCCCCAGCCAGACCGGAACATTCTCGACCACGTCACCCGCGGCGAACAGCGTAACATCCTCAAAATTAAAGAATCCCCAGTCCATCAGCCGCTCGGACTCCTCAGCACGCTCGTGCATCGAGTTCATGCCGTTCAGAACCAGGATCACGCGCCGCCCATTGCGCTTTGAACTTGCGACAAGTCCGTAGCCGCCGGCCTCGGTATGGCCGGTCTTCAATCCGTCGGCGGTGCCCTTCTGCACCATCGGATTGCGGTTGCCCTGTTCGATGCCGTTGTAGCGGAATGTTTTCTCAGAGTCGTAATGATAATAGTCCGGGAAATCGCGCACGATCGCCGCGGCCAGCATGGCGATGTCGCGGGCGCTCATGTGCTGTTCCGGGTCAGGCCAACCGGTGCAATTCTTGAAGAATGAATGGGTCAGGCCGAGTTCCTTCGCCTTCGCATTCATCTTTTCGGCGAATTGCTCTTCGGAACCGCCGATCGCCTCGGCCAGCACGATGGCGGCGTCGTTGCCGGACTGCACGATGACGCCGCGGATCAGGTCCTCGACCTTCACCGAACTGCCGATCTGCACGAACATCTTCGAGCCTTGCATGCGCCAGGCCTTTTCGGTCACCGGCAGCTCATCTTCCAGTTTCAGGCGGCCCTGCTTGAGCTGATCGTAGACGAGGTACATCGTCATCAGCTTGGTCATCGAGGATGGCGGCATCTCGTCGTCCGCCTGCTTTTCCAGCAGCGTGGCGCCGGTATCGAAGTCCTGCATGAACGCCCAGCGGGCGGCGGTGTCGACCGGCCCCAGCGGCGTGTCGGCCGGGCTGCCGGTCGGCGCCCCGGCATCCTTGCCTTTCCGGGCGCTGTCCGCGCCACGGCCGGCGTGTCTGCGTTGTGCGACGGCCGGCCCGGCCCCGAACAGCAGGGCAGATGCCAGCAAGCCAAGACGACGGGTCAGCATCTCGATGGTACCTCCCTAATCCACTACGATACGAGCATCCGGTATGCCGGATGCGAACGCCTGGTTCAATACGGCATCGGCATGAGCGACGTCCGGCAGTGGCCCGATCTCGACCCGGAAGCGCTGCGTCCTGCCCTCGACGGTCGACACGATCACCGCACCCGCCGCGCCCATCTTGGCGCGTTGGACCGCTGCGTAGTGATAGTCATCGAATGTATCCAGCCGCACCTTCAGTTGGCTGGCCCGCGGCGGCGTCTGGGTGACCGTCTCGGGCAGACGCAGCGGCGGTGCGATGGCCTGAGTGTCGGGCTGCGGCCTGGCGGTCGCGACGGGGACGAACCGGCGGGTGCCCTGGCCAACACCTGGCGGCGGCGCCAGTTCGGCGACCTCGACCGGGCCTCGGGGCACCGCGCTTATTCCGAGGGACGGCGCGCCGGGCAGCGCATCGGCCGCCGCGTGGCTTTCGTTTGGCAGCACGCGCAGCCGGACACGGGCAACCCCGTCCGGCGGCATCGCCAGCAGCAGGGCCGCACGCCGGGTCATCTCGATCAGGCGGTGCGGATCGCCGGAGCCGCGGTCATTCAGCCGGATGGTGACTTC
>DASWON010000502.1:0-8058 GCA_036398735.1 Rhodopila sp. | reverse complement strand
GGAAGGACACCGATCGGCAACCGTCCGACCGGCCCCGGGAACCAGCCCAAAGTAACGAAGAAGATTGAGATCAGCACAAGTCCGATCCAGAACTGCGGCAGCGCCATGCCGCCAAGAGTGATGCCGCGGACCAGGAAGTCGGGCCATCGCTCGCGATTGACCGCGGCGAGTACCCCGAGCGGAATGCCGGTGAGGATGCCGAACGTCAGCCCGACGCAGCCCAGTTCAAGAGTAGCGGGAAAACGGACCCAAAGTTCCGATGCCACATCCTCGCCGGTGCTGAAGGAGGTCCCGAGGTTCAGATGCATCAGGTCGGACAGGTAATGTAAATATTGAACAGGTAACGGATCGGCAAGCCCGAGTTGAGCACGAATCTGCGCCCTGAGCGCATCGGTGGCTTCCGGCGGGGCGTACAGTTCGGTGGGGTCGCCGTTGAACACCCGGGCCATGAAGAAGGTTATGGTCACAACGCCGAACGCGACCGGGACAACCCAGAGCAGGCGCCGAAGGATCATCTTGATGTGTGGCATGTGCAAGGCCTCCGTCTGGACGGCGATCGATCATAGTACCGGCCAGCCGGCTGTTGACTCTTCGGCGACGGTCGGCCGGCTGCCGCCGCATTGATCCGCGCGCAGCCGTCGCGCCAACCTTGCGCGCATTCCGGTCAGCGTCAACGCGGACTGGTATCATATCCCAGCACTGCGTTCAGGCCGACAGAACACCAGACGGAACATCCATCGCATCATTCACGAAGATGCCGTAACGAACGACCGCGAAAGTGGTGCCTCGTGGATCGGAATCGACGATGTCCGGTCGGTCGTCCCGGGACCGACAGCCCGGCAACAGGTTGGTTGCGCCAGCCACATGAGGCGCATCGGCCCAGCTTGGCCGTCAGGAGTCCGCGGCAGTGCCTCGATGCTCCGATCGGCAGTGCCATGACGCTAGTATCCGCAATCGTAGTGCTCCGGCTGAGCCGACCCGGCCGGGATCGGCTCGTGGACCGCGCCGATCAACCATGGTGACGATCCGGATCGTCCCGGAACGCCGCGCTCGCACGCTGCGTGCCCGGCTACTCGCCAATCAGACCCGCTAGGCCTTAATTGATGTTCGCGCCACCGTCGACGTCGATCACCTCGCCGGTCATGAACAGCGGCTGCGCCGTCGCCAGAAAGGCCACAACCACGGCGATATCCTCTGGCGTACCAACGCGACCCATTGGCGTGGCCGCCGCGATCTGCTCGAGATGACCGTCGAACGCGGCACGCGTGCGGTCGGTCAGGATGGAGCCCGGACAGACCGAGTTGACCAGGATCCTGGGCGCCAGTTCCCGCGCGAGGCTGCGGGTGAGGCCCAGTACACCGGCCTTGGCGGCGGCATAGGCGAAGCGGCTAGCGCCTTGCGGACTGCCGCCGGTGTTGGCAGCGACCGAAGAAATATTGACGATGCGCCCACCACCGTTCTCGAGCATCCGTGGCGCCACCGACTGGCACCAACTGAACACGCTCTTGAGATTGACCGCCATTCCGCGATCCCATTGCTCCTCGGTGATCTCGAAGATACGCTGCGGCTGCAGCATGGCCGCGTTGTTCACCAACACATCGATGCGTCCGAAACGAAGCGCGATGTCATCCGCTGCCGCCCGCACTGCGGCGTAATCTGAGACATCGAGAACATAGGGCGCTGCCTTAACCCCGGCTGCCTCTACCATCTTCGTCGTTTCCTGGAGTTCGGGCTCCAGCAGATCGACGACAGCAACGTCATGACCCTGGCCAGCGAGTTTCAAGGCGATCGCTCGGCCGATACCACGTGCGGCGCCGGTGACAATGGCAACTTTGGTCGACTGGTTCGACATGGTGTTTTCTCCTCGATCGGACATGCTGCCAGATCCCTTGCCACCATAGATCCGGCCACGACAAGTGGGGCAGGGGCAGCAAGGGGGGATTGTTGGCACACGCTAGGCGGCATACCTCCAGGCCGGGTGCTTCCGGACCAGGTGGTCGCTGCGGAATATGGTCGATGGAGCGATCCTTTTGGTGCCGCGGAAGCCACAGCCCATAAGAGGCAGATCGTGCATGCCAATGGCGGAGTCTTCATGCCTTCGCGGTGCAGGGCAGCAGTTGGGGCGGCCGGGCCCGAGAGCTTGTCGCCGTCCCCACGTCTGTCATAGTTGGGGCTCGTCCCGAACCGAATCGTTCGCAACCAGGAAGAAGGAGTGGACCCATGCCTGCAACGAGGACCCACGGTATGGATCAAAACTTCTATCCCTGGTCACCGATTGTCACGCGCCCTGTGCTTCGATGGCCGGACCACGCTCGTGTTGCCCTCGCCGTCATCGTCAACCTTGAGCACTGGGACTGGGAGGTGCCACCTGGGACGCCGCTGCCGGTGAGCCCCATGGGTGGCCCGGAGGGCCTGTGGAGCGGCAACCAACCGGCCTTTCCGGATATCGGCGGCTACGGCAACCACGAGTATGGCAACCGTGTCGGCATCTTCCGGATCCTCGATGTGCTGGACAAATACGGCATCAAACCGACCCTGGCGCTCGACAAAGCCATTGCCGACCATTATCCGTTCCTGATCAAGGAAGGTCAGAAGCGCAACGCCGAGTTCATTGCGCACGGCCTGACCCGCCGCCAGATCATCCATATCGGCATGTCGGAGGCGGAGGAACGCCAGTACATCCGGTCCTCGATCGAGGCAGTCGAAAAGGCGACGGGCAAACGTCCGATCGGTTGGTCCGGGCCCGACTTCCAGGAGACCCCGAACACACCCAATCTCCTGGCCGCGGAGGGTATTCGTTACGTCTGTGACTGGGGCAACGACGAGCAACCCTACAAGATGACGCCCAGGACCGGGGAACTGTACTCGCTCGGTGTGAACCAGTACCTCGACGACAACTACATCCACCTTCACGGCCGCCGGACAATCAATGAGGTCAACCTGTTGTGGCGCGACTGGTTCGATGGTCTCTACGCCGACGGCGCTGAGACGGGTCGCCTGATGGTGCTGCATCTGCATCCGTGGATCATGGGGCAGCCGTGGCGCATCCGGCACCTCGATGAGGTGCTTGGCCACATCTGTGCCTATCAGGGCGTCTGGAAGGCGACCGGCGGCGAGATCATCGACTGGTTCAAGGCGCGGTCAGGCTAGCGCCCGTCCCTTTCGTGCAGGATTGAATATATATATCGCAGGCATACGGAGCACACCACATGACACTCGCACCGGGGCGGTTCGCATACGCACCAATCACCGACCGTCCGATCATCAAGTGGCCCGGCAATGCCCGTGTCGCGTTCTGGGTCGCGCCGAACATGGAGTTCTTCGAGTACATGCCGGAGAGCAGGCCGACCCAGCCGGACATTCCGCACTACGCACGTATGGACTATGGCAATCGCGTCGGCTTCTGGCGGATGCTCGACGTGCTGAACAGACACAAGGTCCGCGCATGTTGCTGCCTCAATCTGGAGCTTCTCGATCACTTCCCCGAAATCAAGGATGCCATGATCGCCGCCAACTGGGATTACATGGCGCACGGTCTGTATAACAGTCGGCCTATCTATGACTATACTGAAGAGCAGGAGCGGGCCTACTGGCAGGATTTCGTCACACATCTGAAGCAGATGACCGGCAAGCGCCTGAAGGGGCGGCTTGGCGGCGGCGCGGGTTACACGGTCCGAACGGATGATCTGATGGCGGAGGCGGGATGCCTCTATCACACGTCCTGGATCATCGATGACCAGCCGTGGCCGATCAACGTGCGAGGCGGCCAGAAATTCATCTATGTTCCCTACACCGGCCAGACCAACGACGCGGGCATGTTGGCCTGGAACCGTGAGGCGGATTACTTCCTGCAGATGATCAAGGACCAGTTCGACACGCTCTACCGCGAGGGCGCGGAAAGCGGACGTGTGATGTGTCTCTCACTGCATCCGCATAACATCGGGCGCCCGAACGCGGCGAAATATCTCGACGAGGCGCTGCGGTATATCCTGGGCCATGACGGCGTCTGGAATACCACCGCAGATGACATCGCCGAGTATTACATCGCCAACTACTACGATCAGGTGACGTCCTGGATCGCCACGCAAAGCGCTCCGGGTTAGGCTCCGGCATCGCAGTGAGCCGATATCAACGCTCGCGACCCAGGGCGTTGGCTAAATCGGCCGACCAAAGCAACGGCCTGCGGTCGGATCTGATGGTTCTTCCTGGCAGATTTGACCGCTGGCCCGTCTTATTCGCGAGGCGGCCCGAACGCGGCATCGGCGGTAGCGTGTTTAACGTGCTAAGCGAAACCGGCCCGCGGCACGATGTGCCACGGCCTCGCTCCGGAATGCCCCGGCATGCCAGGGACTTGCCCTCCAACGGCTGCTCCGGCCCATAAGACGGGCTAGCCCGGTCCCGCCCGCCGGTTCTGCGCCGCCCCTATCATGGCCAGCTCGAACGGGGTCGTCTGGTAAATTTCATTGATCCAGTTCCCGAACAGCAGATGCGCGTGGCTGCGCCAGTCATTCGCGGGTTGGCGCGACGGATCGTCGTCGGGAAAGTAGTTGCGGGGCTTGTCGATTTCGGAACCGCTGGCGAAATCGCGCAGATATTCGTCTGCCAGAGACATGGTATCATATTCAACATGGTTGAACATATGCAGTGACCGGTGTGGCGGGTCATCGAGCAGGCACAACCCTGTCTCGGGACTCTCGGCGAGAGCGACCAAGCCGGAGTTTATGGGAACGTCCTGCCGGCGAACCTCGGTCCAGCGCGACACCGGGATGGCGAAGTCGTCGGAGAAGCCCCGCAGGTAGGGCGACGTCGGAACGAGATTCCGGTGACGAAAAACCCCGAAGGCCTTCTTCGCCAACTCGTATTTCGGCATGCCGTGAAAATGATAAACCGCCGCCTGGGCCGCCCAGCAAATCGTGAGGCAGCGATGAACGTGGGTTTGCGTCCAATCGAGGATCCGCCGCAGTTCGTCCCAGTAGGTCACGGCTTCAAACGCGAGCCGTTCGACGGGCGCCCCCGTGATGATGAACCCATCAAAAAGTTGGGCGCGCACGTCCGCCCAAGGCCGATAGAACGAGATCATATGATCAGCCGGCGTATGGCGTGCGATGTGGTTGGTGATCCTTACCAGGGTCAGCTCCACCTGAAGCGGTGTGGCGCCAATCAGCCTTGCGAGTTGGGTCTCGGTGCTGATCTTGTTCGGCATCAGGTTGAGCAACCCGATCCGCAGCGGCCTGATGTCCTGTCGCACGGCATCGGCTTCCCCCATGACCATGACGCCTTCCGCTTCAAGCGTGCGGCGGGCGGGTAGGTCGTCCGGAATTTTTATCGGCATGATCGCGTCGGTCTCTCCTAATCGCGGGACAGACGCAGTGGCTTGGGTCCGTTGGTTTGCCGGCTTGGCCACATCCTCCCTCGCGGGAGCGCCACCTTGCTCGGATAGGCAGGTTGGCGTTGGGCGTCGTCCCAACTCTTGATGCAGGGCGCGTTCTATAAGGTCGGATACTCACTGGCAATGGCCAGCGCGTTGTTCGGAAGTCGGCGACGCGGATTGACGACCACGCCGAGCAGTCCGGCAGCGTCGTCTGGCTTCAGATGCGCTGTTTCGCCTGACGCGGTCCTGCCTTCGGCCGAACCGATCCGCTCACGCTCGGCGGTCTGCGAGATGACGGGAAGCCACGGGTTGGCTGTTTCTCAGCCGCCTGAATACGGATCGCACGGCGCGTCGGGGCCATTCCCCGGCTCACGGCGGGTTGGCTTTCTGCTTCGGCGGAGCGACCGCGTCCTTTTCGTCGAACAGGATCCGGTTGGCCGCGCCGTCCAGGTCGTCGTATTGGCCCGACGCGAGCGACCACAAAAAGAACACCAGTCCGCATGCGGCGGTCGCCAGGCTTACGACCAGCAGGTACAGGATGATCGTCATCGCTTGGCACCCCTGTGCAGGCGCAGGCTGTTGGCCATCACCATCAGTGATGAGCTGGACATCGCGGCCGCGGCCAGCCACGGCGTGACCCAGCCGCCGATCGCCAGGGGCACCATGATCACGTTATAGCCGATCGACAATGCCAGGTTCTGCCGCATCACGGTCTTCGCCCGTCGTGCCGTCTGCACCGCGATCGCGACCGGGCCGAGGTTGGCGCCCTGGAACACGAGGTCGGCCACGGTCTGGCTGACGTCAGCCGCGGTCGCCGGGGAGGCCGAGACTGAGGCGGCCGCGAGGGCCGGACTGTCGTTCATGCCATCGCCGACCATCAGCACGTTTTTTCCGTCGGCCCGCCAGGCTTCGATCAGCGAGACCTTCTCGACCGGGGTGCAACCTGCCTGCCACGCCTCGATCCCGACCACCGCAGCGATGCGCGCCACCTGTTCGGTGCGGTCGCCCGAGACGAGTTTCAGGTTCAGGCCCATGCCGCGCAGGCGGCTGACGACGGAGACGGCGTCGGCGCGCGGCCGCTCATTGAACCGGAAGCAAACCACGGGCCTGCCTGGGCGCGCCAGCCACATCTCCGGCCCCGGGGCGGACGCGGCCACCGCCTGTCCGTTCTTGACGCCGGCGGCGGATATGGCCGCATCGACCGTCTCGACCGTCTCGACCGTCTCGACCGTCTCGACCGTCTCGACCGTCTCGACCGTCTCGACCGTCTCGACCTCGCGGACCGAGGTTGCCACGGGGTGAATAGCGGTGGCAGCGTTCTGCCCGCAGAAGGTGCGGCTGCCCAGCCGGACCTCGCCGGATGGGGTGGCGAGACTGAGGCCCTGTCCGGGATGCTCCACGACACCCTCGGCCGGCACCACGGCACCCGCCGCGGCAACCAGGGAACGGGCCAGCGGATGGCGGCTGGACAGGGCGAGGGCGGCTGCCTGCCGCAGATCAGCCGGATCCGGGTTGCCGGCCAGGGCGAGCAGCGGTTCGGTCAAGGTGCCGGTCTTGTCGAACACCACCGTATCGACTTCCGCGAGCCGTTCGAGAGCGGTCGGCGACTTCAGCAGCATGCCGCCGCGGAACAGCCGGCCGGTGGCGATCACCTGGACAGCCGGCACCGCCAGCGCGAGCGCGCAGGGGCAGGTGATGATCAGCACCGCGCTTGCCGTCAGCAGCGCCTGCCCCACGGGCACGCCGGCGCCGAAATACCACCACAGGAAGGTCAGCAGTGCACACAGATGCACCGCCGGCGCGTAACGCCGCGCCACCCGGTCGGCCAGCACGACGAAGCGCCCGCGCCGCGTCTCGGCCGCCTCGATCAGCCGCACGCACTCGGCGAGCAATGTGGCCCCGCCGGTCGCGGTCGCTCGAACAGTCAATGTCGAGCCAAGATTGAGTGTGCCGGCGTACACCGCGGTTCCGGGTTCGGCGTTCACCGGCAGGCTTTCGCCGGTCACCAGGCTGGTGTCGAGTAATGCGCTGCCACGTTCCAGCACGCCGTCGACGCCAACCCGCTCGCCGGCCGCCACCAGGACGTGGTCGCCTTCGGCAACCTGTTCCTGGCCACAGCGTCGAATGCTGCCATCGGCCTGCACCACGGCGACGTCGGTCGCACGCAGGGCCAGCAGTTGCTCCGCGGTTGCGCGCGCCTGGCCGCGCGCGCGATGGTCCAGCACTCGTCCGATCAGCAGGAAGAACAGCAGGGTGACCGCCGAGTCGAAATAGGTATGGGCGCCGCCGTTGATCGTCTCGGTGAGGCTCATGCCGGTGACGAGCAGGACGCCCAGGCTGATCGGCACGTCCATGTTGGTCCGCCGCCGTCGCAATGCGGCCAGCGCCGAGGCGAAGAACGGTCTTCCCGCATAGGCGATGGCGGGCATGGCGATCAGCGCCGAGACCCAGTGCATCAGGGCGAGCGTCGCTGGTCCCATATGGTCGAAGATGCCGGTCTGCCCGGCCCAGACGCCGATCGAGATCAGCATGACGTTGCTCGCGGCGAAGCCGGCGACGGCGACGCAGCGCAGCAGCATCCGTCCGGTACGGTCCTGCGTCGCGGCCAGCGCCGACACGTCGAACGGCACCAGCCGGTAGCCGAGCGCCTCGATGCGCCCGACCAGTCGATCGGCATCGGCGTCGGT
>DASWON010000501.1:0-3874 GCA_036398735.1 Rhodopila sp. | reverse complement strand
CATGACGTGGCGCAGCCGGTTGATGCCGTCGCGCTGCACCAGCCCCATCGTGCCGGCGAAATAAAACGGCCAGACCGCCTCCGATCCGTGCGCCGCGGTGTCGGCGATGAAGCGATCCGCGATGCGGTCGAGTGCCTCGTCCCAGGAGATCGGGCGAAACTGGCCGGCCCCCTTCGGCCCTGTGCGCAGCAGCGGCTGAATCAGGCGGTCCGGATGGTGAATCCGTTCGGCATATCTGGAGACCTTCGCGCAGATCACGCCGGCGGTGTAGCTGTGGTCCGCCGCGCCCCGCACCGCCCCGATGCGGCTGCCGTCCAGCACCTCCACCGACAAGGCGCAGGTAGAAGGACAATCGTGCGGACAGACCGAGGCTCTTAGGGCGCTTGACATGGATATCAGCGTAACCAGCAGTGGGCCCCCCTGGCAACGCCGGCCCCGCCAAACGGGCGACCGGTATAACCGGTCAGGAGCAGGCGGACGTCACAATCGCCCGGCGCCTGTCCCCGGTTGGCGGCGGGCGGTGTCGCGCGCGCGGGATCGGACCGCCGGCTCCCGCCGACCAGCCGGCCGCGCTCAGGCGGTAAAGGTTTCCACGATATCCTGGTGCAGCCCACCGATCTCGCGCTGCACATAGTCAAGGAACGGCGACAGCTTCCGCCCGGCCAGTTCGGCGACATTCTGATAGCTCATCATGCCGTTCAGCTGATCCAGCCGCTCCAGTGCCGCCGACATACGAAGGAAATATCGCGAGCGAAGCTGGGTCAGGTGCCATTCCACCTGCGCCAGGTTCAGCCCGACGGACCGTGGGAACGCCGTGTTGGCCAGCAGGAAGCAGGCAACTTCGGTCGCGTTGTAGCCACTGGGATGCTCGCGTCGGTACGCGTGATAGCCGGCCGCGGCACGCAGCAGCGCGTTCCAGTGGCCGGCATCGATATCGGCATCCACCGCCTCGGTCTGAGGCGCCAGCGTATGGAACCGCGTGTCGAGCAGGCGCGTCGTCTGGTCGGCCCGCTCCAGATACCGGCCGATCATGTAGAAATGCCAGGCCTGATCCCGGTACAGCGTGCCTTCGGTGATACCGGTATGGGCCTGAGCCCCATCCTTGAGCATCCCGCAGACCGTGGTGAAGTGGTCCGGCGAGATGGTGGCCTCGGTCAACTGCCGGATCCGGCCATAGAACACGTTGATCTGCAGCCACATCTCGGTGGAGATCAGCGCTCGCAGGGTCCGCGCGTTCTCCCGCGCCGCGCCGATGAAGGATTGCACGGAGGTCGAGTTGTCCTGATCCAGCAGGTAGAACGCGCCGACGCTGCCCTGCGTCGCTTCGGTGTGTTTCTTGTAGAACTCGGTCAGGTCACCGTTGATGCGCGGGATCGACAGCCAGTTGCGAGTGTCATCGGCGTCGCGCGCAAAGGTATTGGTGACGTCGAGGATACGCGCCAGATTCTCGATCCGCTCCATGTAGCGCGCCAGCCAGAGGGTGGCTTCGGCGTGCCTGGCGATCAGATGGACCTTGTGCGGTTGCGGAACGAGATCCATCAGGCCCGCTCCCCGCTCATGCCAGCACCCAGGTGTCTTTTGAACCTCCACCCTGGGAGGAATTCACCACCAGGCTGCCCGGACGCAGCGCCACGCGGGTCAGTCCGCCGGGCAGCACCCAGGTGTCCTTGCCGGTGACCGCGAACGGCCGAAGGTCGATGTGGCGTGGCCTGACGCCCTGCTCGCACAGGGTAGGAGACACCGACAGTTTCAGGGTCGGCTGGCTGATGTAGTTCGACGGATCGGCAATCAGCCGCGTTCGGAAATCCGCCAGCTGCGCCTTGGAGGCATGCGGCCCGATCAGCAGCCCGTAGCCGCCGGACTCCGCCACCGGCTTGACCACGAGTTCATGCAGATGATCGAGCGTGTAGGCCAAGGCTTCCGGTTCGGCGCAGATATGGGTCTCGACATTCGACAGGATCGGTTCTTCGGCCAGATAATACTTAATGATACGTGGCATATAGGCGTAGATCGCCTTGTCGTCCGCGACGCCCGTGCCCACCGCGTTGGCGATCGCCACCGCGCCGCGCCGCCATGCCTCGATCAGGCCCCGCACGCCCAGCATGCTGTCGGGGTTGAAGGCGTCGGGGTCCAGAAAGTCGTCACCGATACGGCGGTAGATCGTATGCACCTGCGCGGGACCCGAGGTGGTGCGCATCCAGACCTTGCCGTTCTCGACACACAGGTCGCGGCCTTCCACCAGCGGCACACCCATCTCACGCGCCAGGAAAACGTGCTCAAAATAGGCGGAGTTGAAGATGCCGGGCGACAGCACCACGACCTGGGGATCCTCCACCCCCGGCGGTGCGATCTCCGCCATCGCGTTATGCAGCCGCAGGCCGTACTCGTCGACGCCACGCACCCGCAGGCCGGTCATGAGATCGGACATCACGCGCAGGCTCATGTGCCGGTTCTCAACGACGTACGCGACGCCTGACGGCGTCCGGGCATTGTCCTCGAGCACGCGGAAGGCGCCGGTCTCATCGCGCACGATGTCGGTGCCGCAGATATGCACATAGGTGTTGAACGGAACGTTGAAGCCGACCATTGCCTCGCAGTAGCCGCCATTGTTCAGCACCAGGTCGGTCGGAACGATCTTGTCGGCGAGGATTTTCCGGTCGTGGTAGATGTCATGCAGGAACATGTTCAGCGCGCGTACGCGCTGCACGACCCCGGTCTCGATCTGATGCCATTCAGCCGGTGTGATGACCCGCGGGATCAGGTCGAAGGGCAGGATGCGATCGATCGCGGTGGCGTCGGAATAGACCGTGAAGGTGATGCCGCGCTCCAGCAGGTCCCGCTCCGCCTCCGCCGCGCGTCGCCTCAGACTCTCGACCGGCAGGGCCGCGAGACGTGACATCAGCAGGGTTAGCGTGGGGTGCTGTGGCTGACCGGGCCGGAGCATTTCGCAGAAGAATCCGTCGGGATCATAACCCTGCATCGTCCCGTGGGGCTGCAGCTGGGGTTGCAACTGGCTTTGGACCTGAGTCTGGCTGGCACCGCCCACCGGCATTCCCGTCTCCATTTTGCAATGCAGTATGATAAACAAAAGCCTGGGAGTGGAAAGGCCTTTTACGGCCGCCGCCACCCCCGTTCCTGCGCCCGAAACAACCCTTTCGGCGGCCGGTCTTACCCATCCGTGCCGCCGCTGTTATGGACAGGATTGATTTGCGGAGGATCGCCTTGGCTGACGAGTCGCACACGCAGGAGCAGGCAGCGGAGATCGCGGACGCGCGGACCCGGGCCGTGCCGACCATCCGTCCGACCGTTGCCGCACTGGAAGCCATGTTGTTTCAGGCATTCCCGGTGCTCGACCACGGGTTCGTTCGCGTCATCGACTACATGGGCGACGATGCCGCGATCGTGCAGGCCGCCCGCGTATCCTACGGCCGCGGCACCAAACGCGTGCAGGAGGACGCCGGCCTCATCCGCTATCTGATGCGCCACCGGCACACCACGCCGTTCGAGATGTGCGAGATCAAGTTCCACGTCAAACTGCCGATCTTCGTCGCCAGGCAGTGGATCCGGCACCGCACCGCCAGCGTCAACGAGTACTCCGCGCGCTACTCGATCCTCGACAAGGAGTTCTATATTCCCGCGCCCGAGCAGTTGGCGGCTCAGTCGGTGACCAACCGGCAGGGGCGCGGCGATGTGCTGGACGGCGACGAGGCCGCCGAGGTTCTGGACCTGCTGCGCGCCGACGCGGAACGCTGTTATGCCAACTACGCCTTCATGCTGAATGAGGGTGAGACCGCCGATCCCGCGCGCCGCGGCCTGGCCCGGGAACTCGCCCGGATGAACCTGACCCTCAACACCTACACACAATGGTATTGGA
>DASWON010000500.1:0-6249 GCA_036398735.1 Rhodopila sp. | reverse complement strand
GTACCCTGCTTGGTGCCGGTCTGGGTGCGGCGATCGGTGGCGGCCGAGGCGCCGCGATTGGCGCCGGCGCCGGCGCCCTGGGCGGCACAGCCATCGGAGCCGGTCCGTCTCAGAACGCCCAGTACAGCCTGCAGCAGCGCTACGACCTTGCCTACGCCCAGTGCATGTATTCCCGCGGCAATCAGGTCCCGGGCTATCAGCCGCCTCCGGGGCCGCCGCCTCCGCCGCCGCCCGGCTACTACCCGCCGCCGGGCTACCACTAGCATGCGATCGCAGAGAAGCGTGCGTCGCGACGCGACCACGGTTCGCTGCGACAACAGGACATTGCGTGCCAATCGGCGTAGCGCGCCTCGCGGACGCGCCGTGCCGGTCTGGTGGCTCTGAAGTCCGCGCCATACCCTGGATCCGCGCCAAGGCGGACTCCAGGGTCATGAGCCACACTGGACCACCGGGATTTGTCAGTGCGGCGGTTCTGACGTCCGCCATGCCGTGAATCCGGGCCGAAGCGGACTTCAGGGCCGCGCACCGCGCCCGAAAACGATGGTTTCCCAGTGTCCTTGTCGATGCAAAGCTTCGTTCGGCATCGATCCTTGGCACGACGAATTTTTCGAGCAGGATACCCAGGCGGCGCAAAGTAATCACGATCATGTTGGTCCGGTGCCAGAGCCTCATCGGTTCTGGCACCGGATCGGCACGACAGCGTTGTGCATTGGATTTGAACCGTTTGGAAGGACGGACCAATGCGAAAATCAACCGCTGTAATCGCTATCGTGTCGGTAACCCTGCTCGCCGCCTGCGGCTCGCGGGAACCCGAACGGGCCGAGGGGGGTGCCGCGGCGGGCGCTGCCACCGGTGCCACCGTCGGATTGGTCGGCGGTCCGGTGGGCGTTGTCGCCGGCGGTGCGATCGGCGCCGTGAGCGGTGGCGCGGCGGGTGCCGCAACGAAGCCGAAGGATGTCGATATCGGTGCGCCGCCATGGCACGATAACAGTCAAACGGGGCAGAAGGCGGCCGGTCACCTCGCCAACTGAGTGCGGAGACGCCGGCCGGGCACCTCGGCCCGGCGGGTCCGGACCGTCCGGCATGGCAAGGGTCTTGCCGGCCGGATGCGCCGGCCCGCTTGCACACGGGCAGGGCGAGAAGAATACCGGTCGGCCAAACGGGTTTGGCCTTCGGCGGCGGTTGGCTGGCTTTGGCCCATGCAGCCAGATCGTCGACTCTGCGGCGACCTCGGCCGGTCGGTACCTTGATTGATTGCAGGTGCTGCCGCCACGCCGCATGCAGCTGTGCAGCGTTGACGCTGACAGTTGTGCAGCGTCAACGCTGACCGGCGTCGCACATCTAGAAGTCGGAGCGATCCCGCCGATTCCGGTTGGGTCACCCCTGATGCCGAGCTTGAGACAAATCGTGGGTACCGGCGCGGCGGACATGACGATGCTCCACCCGCGCATCGGCCGGTCATCGCTTCAAGGGCAAACCCGTTGATCAACCCGCCATCGCGGCCCCCAGGACTCCGGCCCCCGGACTGCGGCCCCCGGACTGCGGCCCCGTGCTCGGCCGGCGGCAAACTGTGCTTTGCATTGTCCGGTGAATGGATCTCCTGATCCAGTCACCCTCCGAATTGGGAGGTCTCATTCTGTTTGGGAAAAAACCGATGCGTCGTGCCCTGCTCATTCCGCTGCTGTTCGGCTGCCTGACAGGATGCGGCCATGATGAAACCGACCGCACGACCGGCGGCGCCGCGACAGGTGCCGGCACCGGTGCAGCGATCGGCCTGGTCGGCGGCCCCGTGGGTGTCGTGGTCGGGGCGCTGATCGGGGGTGGTGTCGGGGCCGCCTCAGGCGCCGCGGTGCCGGAGCGGCACCTCAACCTCGGGACGCCGCCATGGAGCGACCAGACCCATTAGAACCTCGATTGCCCGGCTCAGCGCCCAAGCGAGCGGGCGCTTTGGCCGAACAGAATCTTTCGTGACTCCTCGGTGTGCTGGCCGGTGCGGCGCATATCCTTGCCGAGGTCGACCCCGCGCTGCACCGCCGGCCGCGATTTGATCAAATCCCGCCAGCGCGAGACGTTGGGGAACTCCTCCAAAGACTGGCCGAGCGGCTTGGCGATCAGCACCCAGGGCCAGGAGATCATGTCGGCAATGGAGTAGTCATCAAGGATGAAGGACCGGCCTTCCAGACGGTGCTCCAACACGCCCAGGCAACGATTGTATTCACCGGCATAGCGCTTGTGCGCATACAGATGATCACCCTCCTGCACGCTTTTCGCATAGTTGACGAAGTGGCTGAGCTGGCCCGCCATCGGACCGAGGTTGCCGACCTGCCAGAACAGCCACTCCAGACATTCCTTCCGCCCCTTGGCAGACGTCGGCATGAACTGGCCGGATTTCTCCGCGAGATGGATCAGGATCGCACCGGACTCGAAGACCGGCATCGGTCCATCCGGCGTGTCGTGGTCGACGATCGCCGGCATCCGCGCATTCGGGCTGATTGCCATGAAGTCCGGCCTGAACTGGTCGCCGGCGCCGATGTTCACCGGCTTCAGCGTGTACGGCAGCCCGGTCTCCTCCAGCATGATGGAGACCTTCCAGCCGTTCGGGGTGGGCCAGTAATAAAAGTCGATCATGCCGCGTGCTCCTTCGAGGTCAGTGCCGCCATGTCTTCGCGGGAGTAACCCAGGTCGGACAGCACCTCGGCGGTGTGCTCACCCAACGCGGGCCCGCCGTGCCGGATCGTCGCGGGCGTTGCCGAGAACCGGGCAGCGGGACGCGCCTGGCGCAGCCGTCCGGCATCCCGGTGCTCGGTTTCCACAACGATGCCGTTGGCGACCACCTGCGGGTTCGACAGCATTGCCGTCCGGGTCAGCACCGGCGCGCAGGGCACGCCCTCGCGGGTCAGGCGTTCGAGCCATTCCTCGGCGGAGCGTGTGCGCAGGGCGTCCTGCGTCAGCATCAGCCGCTCATTGATGTGGCGCTGGCGCAGCGCCGGTGTCTTGAAGCGAGGATCCTCGAGCCATTCCGGCTTGTCCAGCGCGCGGGTCAAGGCAAGCCATTCGCGGTTGGTCTGCACCGCCGCGCTGATCGGGCCAGTCGCGGTTTCGTAGATCAGGTCGATGAAGCTGGCCGCCTCCTGCTGCGGAATATCCTGGCCGACGAACGTCTGGCTGCCCATGTCCGAGGCCCAGAGGAACGCGATCACCGCGTCCAGCATCGACAGCCGGATATGCTGGCCCTTGCCGGTTCGCTCACGCGACAGCAACGCCGCGGTGATCGCCTGGGCGGCGTTATAGGCGGTCAGCTTGTCAGGAACGATCGTGCGCACCAGTCGCGGGCGTTCGGTGTCCGAACCGGCCTGGATCGTCGCGAGGCCCGAGACCGCCTGGATCAGCGGGTCATAGACGGGCTTCTGGGCATACGGACCGGTTTCGCCGAAGCCGCTGATCGAGACATAGATGATGCCGGGGGCAACCGCGCGAACCGCGTCTTCGCCGAGGCCCATGCGCTCGACCACGCCGGGACGGAAATTCTGCACGAACACGTCCGCGGTGCTCAATAGCCGCAGCATCGCCTGGAGCGCGGCGGGGTTCTTCAGGTCGAGCGTGACGGAACGCTTGTTGCGGTTGTTGTTGAGGAAAGAGGCGGAGAAGCCATTCCGGGAATTGTTCGCCGCCCGTGTGTGGTCGCCGCCGTCCGGGTTCTCCACCTTGATCACGTCGGCGCCCTGGTCCGCCAGGATCATGGTCGCCAGTGGACCCGAGATCATCGAGGTCAGATCGACGATTCGGTAGCCTTCCAAGGGTCCCGACATGGCATCTCCTCCGGCGTGTTCGCGGCGAGGATATGGGCGTATCGGCCGCGGCTGCAAATCGCGGCCGCAGACGCGCGGGTCGAGCATACCGGGGCTGGACTGGTCGCCGTGCTGACCGCCGTGCTGCCCGTCATTGGACAGCATGGCCGCCTGGGCCGGCGACGCTCTCGCGGCTGCTCACCTCGCCCAGGCATTTGCCGGCGGCTGATTTTCGCGCCCGCGGGCTTACCTGATCGTTTTGCCGGGGGGCGCGGCCGGACCACCGGTTCGGTTTAACATTTCATCAACCTTTGGCCGTTATCCTGGCGGCATGAACCTGACCGTCTGCATTTGCACCCAGGACCGTCCGGGCTACGTGCGCGACTGCCTAGACGGGCTGCGCCACCAGACGCTCCCCCCGGACCGCTTCAGCACCGTGCTGGTCGACAGCGCGTCGTCGCCCGCCGCGGCGGCCGAACTCGACCGTCTCGCAGCCGAAAGTAATGCACGGTTGATCCGGCTTGCCCAGCCGGGTGTCAGCCAGGCGCGCAACGCGGGGGCCTGGAACGCCCGTACTCCGTTCATTGCCTACATTGACGATGATGCGATCCCCGCGCCCGACTGGGTGGAAGCCATCCTGACCGCCATCGACCAGCCCGGACGTCCGCCGGCGCTGATCGGTGGCCGTATCCTGCCGAAATGGGAGACACCGTTGCCCGCCTGGTGGCCGCCCTCGCTGCGCGGCGTGCTCTCGATCATCGAGCATGAAGGGCGCGGCGAGTACCGTACAGCTTCGGTTCCGAAGGGGCTCGAACCTTACGCAGCCAACATGGTCGTCAACGTGCTGTCGCTGCTTGCCGCCGGCGGCTTTGGCGGTTCGGTCGGCCGTTATGGCCAGTCGCTGCTGTCGGACGAGGAAGTGCAGGTAGCCTGGATGCTGCAGGATGCCGGCTACTCGGTGCGATACGACTCGCGGATCGTGGTGCATCACCAGATCCAGGCTCGTCGGCTGGATCCCTGCTGGCTGCTGTCGCGGCTGTACTGGCAGGGCGCCTCCACGGTCCTGACCCGCCGGCTGCTGCAGCAACCGGGAAGCGTCTGGCGCGAACTGCCGCGGCGCCTGCTGGTGGCCTGCCTGCTGGCGCCGGCTGTTCTGATCCCTCGCCGCTCGACACTGCTTCTGGGTGCCCGGTGGCGTCTTGCCTATGCAACAGGCTTCATCAGAGCCGCCTTCGGCTGGCATGTCACCAGGTCCGCCGTCGCACGCGCCGCGGTGCCGACGGCTTCGCGCGCCCGCGTCGGCCGTCGTGATGCGGTGCGCCGGTAACGCCTGCTGAATGCGCGTGGAGCGATGCGTCCGCCACGCGTGAGGTCGACCAGTGACCGCCCGGGCGGAGCCTGCGGAAGCGTCCGTCGACCCGCCAGCCGGCGTGAGTATCGCCTCGCGTGGACTGGCGAAGCCGTGGGACGCTGGAAACCGGATCGAGCGGCCGCCTGGCCCTTTCGGGTTCCCGCTGGCCGGCGATGATGCTTGCAAGCGACTGAGGATTCCGCCTACCAGACGCGATCGGCTGACCACTTTCGGGCTCCGCCACCTCCCTGTCGCGGGATTCCAGATCCGTCGATGCTGTTCCCCCCCAATGCTTCCGACCTTCTGTCGCGTATTCCACTGTCCGCGCACACGATCCTCGACGTCGGCTGCGGAACCGGGACACTGGCTGCAGCCTGTCGCGCCCTGAATCCGAAAGCCCGTCTGCTCGGGATCGAGGCCGATCCGGATGCCGCGGCGCGGGCGGCGGCGCACCTGCACGAAGTGGCGAACGTGGACGTTGAAACCGACCCGCTCCCCTTCGATGTGCCCGATGGCATCGACTGTATCATCTACAATGAGATCCTGGAGTGTCTCCGCGACCCGTGGGGATTGATCCGCCGCCACGCGGAGACGCTTCGCCCGGACGGGGTCATGCTGCTTTGCGTGCCCAACGGTGAATACTGGCGTCTTGCCGAACGACTGCTGCGCGGCACCTGGCAGGACGAGGACGACGCCGGAGGGCACGAAACGCGGATCCGCCGGTTCAAGCTCGAGTCGGTGCGGGACAATCTTGTCGCCGCCGGCCTCACATTATGTGACGTGACGGCGCGACAGCCTGACGGTCTGGCGGCTGAGCAGTTCGCGGCATCACTCGCTCCGGGTCTCGAAGCGATCGGCGTCGACCCGCGGGAGTACGCGAAGCGTGCCGCGCCGAGCCATCTGATCTGGCGGGTGCGCAAGGAACCGGGGCAGCGAATGATCCTGGCCGGGAACATGCTCAATCCGGTCGGCGGTGTCTCGCATGTGCGCGTTGTCTATCCGATTCAGGCCATGGCGACAGACCCGATGATCGCGGCGAGCGTGACAGACCGGGTTGAGACTGGCCGGGCGGAAGACGGACTGGCGCGGATTTTCGTGCTGCATCGGCCC
>DASWON010000499.1:0-2105 GCA_036398735.1 Rhodopila sp. | reverse complement strand
CACTGGACGATGCCGCCGCGGGCGATCGCGCCTGGGGTCTTGCCGGCCAGCGGCTCGCCGCGCCAGTTGATCGTGCCGCTGTGCGGGACCAGGCCCGAGATGGCATTGAACAGCGTCGTCTTGCCGGCGCCGTTCAATCCGACGACCGAGACGAACTCGCCCTCGCCGACGTGCAGCGAGACGTTGTCCAGCGCCGTCGCCTTGCCATACAGTACGCCCAGGTCCCGCACATCCAGCAGCGGGGTGCGATCCTTGCCGGTCCGTTCGGGACGCGCCGCGGTCTCGATCTTGCCGCCGAGGTAGACCCGGCGGACGGTTTCGTTGCGCATCACTTCGTCGGCGGTGCCCTCGGCCACGCGTTCGCCGAGGTACATCGCAAACACCCGGTCAACCAGCGCCGCGACGCTCTTGACGTTGTGGTCCACCAGCAGAACGGCGTGGCCCTCGGATCGGAAGCTGCCGATCAGTTCGGAAAAATCGGCGACCTCCCCGGACGTCAGCCCGGCGAACGGCTCATCCACCAGCACGACCTTCGGGTTGCGGGCGATGGCCTTCGCGAGTTCCAGCCGGCGCAGGTCGGCGAACGGCAGCGTGCGCGGCAGCCGGTGCATCACCCGGTCCAGACCGACCCGCGCGGCGATTTCCTCGGCGCGGCGGGTGACGCCGTGATCGGTCGCCAGCATCAGCAGGTTGTCGGGCAGCAGCGCCAGCTTGATGTGCTCCAGGATGGTCTGCCGATGCAGCGGACGAGCATGCTGAAAGACGATCCCGACACCCTGGCGGGCGATGCGGTGGGTCGGCCAGCCGGCAACGTCGATGCCGCTCAGTTTCACCTCGCCGGCGTTCGGGCGCTCGATCCCCATGATGCACTTCATCACGGTGGACTTGCCGGACCCGTTCGGGCCGATCAGCCCCAGGATCTCGCCTGCGTCGATGGCGAACCCGATATCCTTCACCGCGACCAGGCCACCGAAGCGCTTGGTCAGGCCGTTGACTTCCAGAAGCGCGGTCATTCGCGGCCTCCCGCCTGCAGCAGGCGTCCCATGAACCCGCCGGGGAAGAACAGGATCACCACCAGGGCGATCGCCGACACCACGAAGGTGGAGAGCTGACCCAGCGGCCGCAGGATTTCGCCCGCGCCGATCAGAAAGATCGCGCCGACGGCGGCGCCGATGATGGTGCGCCGCCCACCCAGCACCGCGGCAATGATGACGTTCACGCCGACCGCGATCTCCACCACCGTGCCGACCGACGCGGTGCCGAGGTAGAAGATCAGCATCGCCCCCGCCAGGCCCGAGAAGAACGCGCTGATGCAGAACGCCGCCAGCTTGTGCTTCGTCACGTTGAAACCGAGCGCCGCGGCCTCGATCGCGTCCTGGCCGCTGGCCTGGAGGATCAGCCCGACGGGAGACTGCGCCAGGCCGAACAGGATGGCGCCGCTGACGGTCATGAAGCCCAGCGCGTAATAATAGTTGGTGTTGTCATCGATGGAGAGCACGTCCGGCAGGTCCAGCCCGATCTCACCGCCGGTGATGCCGGCGAACAGCACCAGCACGTTCTGCAGCAGCAGCACGGCGACCAGCGTGACCAGGCCGAAATACGGGCCGGTCAGGCGCAGCGCCGGCACCGCCAGGATCACGCCCGCCACCACGGCGGCGAAAGCGCCGGCCACGAGGCAGGCGGGGATCGGCCATCCCCAGTAGTGGTTCAACAGCGCCGCGGTGTACGCGCCAACGCCGATCAGGAAGCTTGGGCCGAAATTGACCTCGCCGGCGAAGCCGAACAGCAGGTCCCACGACATGGCGAACACAGCGTAATAGTCGGCAAGGGTCAGCAGCCCGAGGATGTAGCCGCCGACGCCGAGCGGCAGCAGCGCCAGGACCACGAGGGCGGGGGCGACGACCAGGAAGGTGCGCGATCGGAACATCGTCTATCTCCGCCCCAGCAGGCCCTGCGGCCGCACATACACAACAGCGACCAGCAGCAGCAGGACCGGCACGGTGCGGATCGACGGCGACACCAGATAGGCGGTCATCGTCTCCAGATAGCCGACCACGTAGGCCGCCATCAGCGAGCCGGACACGCTGCCCAGGCCGCCCAGCACG
>DASWON010000498.1:0-16957 GCA_036398735.1 Rhodopila sp. | reverse complement strand
GGTGACTTCGCGGCCATTCTCCAGGTTGGTGAGACGGGCGATGGCCGGCAGCTGGAGGGTGGGGTGGGCGGCGGCCAGCACGGACTGGTCGAAGACTTCGCCATCCGTCGTCAGCCGCGGGGCGCTGCCTTTTGCCACCGTCGCGAGCCCGGTTTCATCGAGGTCGTAGGCCTCCCTCGGATAGTACCAGAAGGCGCCCGCCTGGTACGGCTTGCCCAGAGCGTAGTGCGGGTCCGGCTGCATCGCTGCGGGGGTGCAGCCCGATGCCAGGGGGGCCAGCAGCATGACGGCGCGGAGCGGACGGGTGCGGCGCCGGCGCGGCACCGGCGGTGCTTCGGCCGGTCCGGGCAGCGGTCGCGTCGACCCTGGTTTCATCGCCGGACGACCGTGGACGCGCAGGCGTCGTTGCCGTCTTCCGCCGGACAGGGCTCGCCGGGGATGGCTCCGCCAGGCACCGCACCCAAGGCCCTATCGCGCGAAACAAAAAAATTGGCGCCCCGAGCGAAGCGCCATTCCATTCGTTTGCGTGATACGCCGCGACACGCGGCGCCGGGCGTGGCGGATGCCGGCCGGCCGACTGGCGGCTGATCGAGACGCGGTACGCCGTGCTGGCCCGCCGTCCGCGCAAGTGCCCAATCCCCCGACGTCAGGCCGCAGACCCGCCGGCGTCGGGTCCACGGCAGACCGGACCGCGGAAATGGCCGCATGCATGGCGCGCAGCAAGCATCCGGCCGCGCCTTGGGTGTCGATTTGCCATGGAGACGGCTGGTCACACCACCACCTGGTCGCCGATCAGGCCGACCGCGATCGCGTAGAAGTCGGATGGGTTGTATCGCCGGATCGAGGCGAAGTTGCCGAATACCGCGAAGGTCTCGCCCCCTGCCCCGTCCGGCGCCACCAGGCCTGTCGGCGTATCGCTTGCTGCGAGCCACCGCCCGGTCACCGGCCGCACGCCGGCCTGCGCCCACGTCGACAGCGGGCGTCTGACATCCCGGCCCTGCACGTCGACGCCGGCCGGCACCGCAACCGCCTGGCCCCAGGTCTGGCCGGAACGCCAACCCGACTGCGCCAGATAATTGGCGATCGACCCCAGCACATCGGGCTTGCTCGTCCAGATGTCGCGGCGGCCATGGCCGTCGAAATCCACCGCGTAGCGCAGGTAGCTGGAGGGCATGAACTGCGGCTGCCCCATCGCACCCGCGTACGACCCGGTCATTCCGCCCGGCGCCACGTCGCCATGATCGAGGATTTTGAGCGCGGCCATCAGTTCGCCGCGGAAGAAGCTGGCGCGCCGGCCCTCCCAGGCCAGGGTGGCCAGCGCCTCCACCACGCGGAAATCCCCGGTGCCGGTGCCGAAGCTCGACTCCAGGCCCCAGATGCCGGCGACTACGCCGGGCCCGACGCCGTAGCACTGCTCCACGCGCTGGAACAAGGCGCGGTTCGCCGCTACGGCCTGGCGACCGTCGGCGATCCGCTTGTCGGTAATGACCAAGGCGCGATAGCGCGCCCAGGTCAGGGTGAACTCGGGCTGATGGCGATCGCGGTCCAGCACTTTCTGATTGGGCGCAACCCCGGCAAAGGCGTTGTCCAGCGTCGCCGGCCGAATGCCCGCACGCCGAGCCTCGGCCCGGACATCGTTCAGAAAGCTGTGAAAACTGTCGGCGGGCGACGCGAAGGCGGACGCGGAGAGGACCGCGGGAACGGCACTTGCAAGCAGGAATCGGCGGGTCGGCATGGCGCGCTTCCTGCCACGCCGGCCCGCGCCGGAGCAAACGGATTCAGCGAATCTGCGGCAACTCGGGGAATGTGTGGTATGCGGGTGGCGAAGTCTGCGTCCACTCCAGCGTCGTGGCACCCTCGCCCCAGTAGTTGTCCGCCACGTGCTCCTTCGAGGTGAAGGTGCGGAAGCACACATACAGGAACACCAGCGTCGCCAGCCCGCTGATGAACGCACCGACCGAGGAGACGTAGTTCCAGCCGGCGAACGCGGTCGGATAGTCGGGATATCGCCGTGGCATGCCGGACAGCCCGAGGAAGTGCTGCGGGAAGAAGGTCAGGTTGACGCCGATGAAGGTCAGCCAGAAATGCACCTTGCCCCAGAACTCCGGATACTGGTGGCCGGTCATCTTGCCGATCCAGTAATAGAATCCGCAGAAGATGCCGAACACGGCCCCCAGCGAGAGCACGTAGTGGAAGTGGGCGACCACGTAGTAGGTGTTGTGCACGACCTCGTCGATTCCGGCGTTGGCGAGCACGACGCCGGTGACGCCGCCGACGGTGAACACGAAGATGAAGCCGATCGCCCACAGCATCGGCGTCTTGAACTCGAGGGAGCCGCCCCACATCGTTGCAATCCACGAGAAGATCTTGATCCCCGTCGGCACCGCGATGACGATCGTGGCGGCCATGAAATAGGCTCGCGTATCGACGTCGATGCCGGAGACGAACATGTGGTGCGCCCAGACGACGAAGCCGACCACACCGATCGCGATCATCGCATAGACCATGCCGAGATAGCCGAAGATCGGCTTGCGGCTGAAGGTTGAGACGACGTGGCTGATGATCCCGAACGCCGGCAGGATCATGATGTAGACCTCGGGATGGCCGAAGAACCAGAACAGGTGCTCGAACAGCACCGGATCGCCGCCGCCGGCCGGATCGAAGAACGCGGTGCCGAAGTTGCGGTCGCAGATCAGCATGGTGATCGCACCGGCCAGCACGGGCACCGCCAACAGCAGCAGGAAGGCGGTGACCAGTTCGCCCCAGATGAACAGCGGCATCCGGTGCAGCGTCATCCCCGGCGCGCGCATGTTGAAGATGGTGACAATGAAGTTCATCGAACCGAGCAGCGAGCTGATGCCGGCCAGGTGGAGTGCGAACAGTGTGCAATCCATGCCCATGCCCGACTCGTAGGTTGCGAGCGAGAGCGGTGGATACAGTGTCCAACCGGTGCCCGACTCGCCCAGGAACAACCCGATCATGATCAGCACGAAAGCCGGTGGCAGCAGCCAGAAGCTGATGTTGTTGAGGCGCGGGAACGCCATGTCCGGCGCACCGATCATCAGCGGGATGAACCAGTTGCCGAAGCCGCCGATCAACGCGGGCATGACCGTGAAGAAGATCATGATCAGGCCATGCGCGGTGATGATCGTGTTCCACTCCTGACCTTCGGTCACGACGGTGTTGTGCGGATGCATCAGCTGCAACCGCATGATCATCGACAGTGCGCCGCCGACGACGCCGGCGAACACCGCGAACATCAGATACAGCGAACCGATGTCCTTGTGGTTGGTGCTGAACAGCCAGCGGGCAACGAAGCCGGGCGTGTGGCTGTGATCGTCATGCTCGCCATGATGGGTTGTGACTGACACGAATCATTCTCCGAATGTTGCTCGGTCTGAAACGGTTTCGCGAGGTGGTCTCCAGGCCGGGAGCCCGGCACGGTCTCGCGCGGCGGTCTCCGAGACGAGGTTTCCCCAGTCGGCAGTTCCCCCCACGGGAGGCTCCCCCGACCGGCGGCTTCCCGAACCGGCGGCTTCCCGAACCGGCGGTTTCCCCGACCGGCGATTTCCCTGCCAAGGGGGTCCGACGTGCGCACCGGGATCTTCCGTTTGCCGCGCCCTGGCTTTCCGACCAGGCGCAACGACGGGGCTGGTCAACTGGACGCAGATCGGGCGGACCGCCGGTGCTGGCCCGGCGGCCTGGCGCCGCGCCGGCGGATGGGCGTGCAGGTGATACCGGACGTATCGAACCATTGGCCATCGTGAGGCCGCTCTAAGCCTGTGCCCGCTCTCCAGCAAGCATCCGGCCGCACAGGATTTTGTGATCGGGAGCCCGGTACGTGATCGCCTCCACGAGTGTCGCCCGAAGCGTCCAGCCCCCACCGCGTCGTGCCCACCGCGTCGTGCCCAGAGTGCCGTCCAGGGATTGTTGTCGCCGGAGTGGTCGCCCCAAGCGTTCAGCCCCCGGAGTGTCGTCTCGGGAGCGTCGTCCGGAGAGTGTCGCCCCCGGAGTGCCATCCCGAAGTGTCGCCCTCAGAGCGTCGTCCCGAGGGGCTCCACCCCCGAGCCCGGCCGCCAGGGTTCGGCCGCCAGGGTCCGGCCGCAAGACTCTCGCCTCCCGGAGCCGGAGACGGTCCGGCTGAACCGTGTCTGTCGGGACAGCTTGACAGGCGATCGGTTCGGCCCGAACCATTGCGATAACAAATATCAATCACGGGGAAACGAACGCATGACCATCGCTCGCCGCACATTCGTCGCACTCGGTTCGGCCGGGCTTGCCGCGGGGATGGGCGTACGTGTCAGCCGCGCCGCCGACAAGACGGTGGTGCTGGGATGCAGCATTCCGCTGTCCGGGCCTGCGGCGCCCACCGGCATCACCACGCAGCGCACCGTCGAGCACGCGATGGAGCTGATCAACGCCAAGGGCATCCAGATCGGCCCCGACCGCTATACGATCGTCGCACAATTCTATGACAACAAGTACGTGCCGGCCGAGGCGGTCACGGTGGTCGAGAAGATGATGGCCGACGGCGTGCGCTACCTGTTCTCCAGCGGGTCGGGCAACTCGGTCCCGGTGGTGGAGAAGACCACCGCGGCGAAGGTGCTGCAGATGTCCGGAGCATCCGGCAAGAACCATCTGACCGCGCCGCAGTTCCCCTACAGCTTCCGCGTGCAGCCATGCAATGAAACCGCCTTCGCGGTGTATCCCTGGCTGAAGACGACCTATTCCGACATCAAGCGCGTCGCCCACATGAACCCCAGCGACGAGGCCGGGTACACCGAGTCCGAGGACCGGCGGATGCTGGCCAAGCAGTACGGATTCACCAATGTCGGCAACGAATACTTCAAACGCGGATCGACCGACATGTATCCGGTGGCGACGCGGTTGGTCGGCTTCACGCCGGATCTGATCGACTTCGGCGGCACCATCGGCCGCGACCAGGGCCTCGCGGTGAAGGCGCTGCGCGAGCTCGGCTACAAGGGCCACATCCTGCTGGGCTATTCCGACGCGAAGTCGTTCGTCGACATCGCCGGTCCCGACGCCGCCGAGGGCACGCTGCTGTTCGACACGCTGGCCGACCCCGAGACGCCGGAGCAGAAGGCGCTGTACGACTGGTGGATCGCGAAATACGGTCCGCCCTTCCCCAGCTACGCCTTCCTGATGTGGGACTGGCCGTTCATCCTCGCCGCGGCCATCCAGAACGCCCAGTCGGTCGATCCGGTCGTGGTGTCCGAGGCGATGCGGACCACCGTGTATCACGGCATCTTCGGCGAGGAGCGGTTCGGCATGAAAGCCGTCTACGGCCTCGACAGCTCCCTGACGCGGCAGATCCCGATGGCGATCATCAAGGGCGGCAAGCCGGCCAACCTCGCGACGATCGACTGGCCGACGGGAGTCTGATCCACTGTCCTCGACTCTGCTGATCCAGATCGTGCTGAGCGGTCTGGTCACCGGCCTGATCTACATGTTGATCGCGCTGGGCGTTACGCTGCTGTTCGGCATCATGCGCGTCGTGAACTTCGTGCACGGCGAACTGGTGATGCTGTCGGCCTTTGCCATCTGGTTCATTGGCGTGAATGAGGGACTGACGATCTGGGTGGCGCTGCCGGTGGCCATCGCGGTCGCCGCCGGTATCGCCGTCGCTTGCCAGAAGCTGCTGTTCAAGCCGCTGCAGTACGACATCCTGAACTGCTTCATCGTCGGCATCGGCGCGAGTTTCGCGATCCGGTCGGCCGCCTGGGCGATCTTCGGGCCGGAGCCGCAAGCAATCCCCGCGATGCTGCCGGGGGTGATCAAACTGGGTGGCGTGTTCATGGCGAAGCAGCGCCTGCTGGCCGCGGGTGTCTGCGTGGTGCTGGCGATCGCGCTGTACCTGTTCCTGCATTTCACCCGCCCCGGCAAGGCGATGCGCGCGGTGGAGCAGGATCGGGAGGCGGCGCTGCTGATGGGGATCAACCCCGAAAGCGTCTATGTCAGCGCCTTCATCATCAGCGCGGCCCTGGCAGCGGTCGGCGGGGCGATGCTGGGTTCGGTGTTCGGCGTCGATCCCGAGATGGGGTCGGAACCGCTGCTGAAGTCATTCATCATCGTGCAGATCGGCGGCATGGGGAGCATCGCCGGAACCGTCATCGCCGGGCTGTTCATCGGCGTGGCCGACAGCCTCACCGGCACGCTGCTCGGCGGTGAGCTGGCATTCATCATCGATTTCGCCATCCTGATGCTGATCCTGATCATCCGCCCGCGCGGCCTGTTCGGTTATGATGTCTAGCAACCGCACGACGAGGCTCACCGTCTCGCTGCTGATCGTCGCGCTGCTGGCGCTGCCGCTCGCGATGCACAACCAGTACTTCCTGCACGTCATGATCGTCATCGGCATCAACGTGATCATGGCGGTCAGCATGTGGCTGCTGGGGATCACCGGCCTGATCTCCTTCGGCCAGGCCGGGTTCATGTTCATCGGCGCGATGACCACGGCGCTGCTGACGAAGAATGCCGGCTGGCCGTTCTGGTTCGCCCTGCCGCTGTCCGCCGTTGCCGCCGGACTGGTCAGCGCTCCGGTGGGACGGCTCAGCCTGCGGGTGAAGGGCGTCTACTTCTTCCTGGTGACGCTGGCGTTCGGCCAGGTCGTCGCGGGCGTTTTCGCCTATTTCGAGGACCCCTTCGGCGGCTGGTACGGCATCCGCAACATACCCCCGCCGCAGCCCGCCGCCCTGTTCGGCACCCTCGACAAGGCCGCGTTCTATTATCTGGCGCTTGGACTCGTCGTGCTGACGTGCTGGATCATCCACCGCATCAGCCGCTCCTGGTTCGGCACGGTGCTGTGGAGCATCCGCGAGGGCGATCTGCTCGCGAGCTCGATCGGCGTCGATGTGCCCGGCAGCAAGCTGGTCGCCTTCATCGTGTCGGCGTTCTTCGCCGGGGCGGCGGGAAGCCTGTACGCGGCCTATTTCGGCTACATCAGCCCGCTGGTGTTCACCTTCGAATATTCCGTCAATGTGCTGGTCTATATCGTGGTCGGCGGCTTCGCCAGCATGGCCGGCCCGATCGTCGGCGCCGTTGTGCTGACCCTGGTGCCGGAACTGTTCCGGGTGACCGGAAAATACCAGATGATGGCGTTCGGGCTGATCATGGTCGGCTCGATGATGCTGATGCCGCAGGGGATCATCGGCGCCTGGCAGCAGCTGACCACCCGGCGCGGAAGGGCCTGAACGATGCCGCTGCTGGAGGTCGCGGGCCTGACACGCCGCTTTGGCGGACTGATCGCCGTCAACGACGTTTTCCTCGAGGTCAACGCCGGCGAGATCCGCGGCCTGATCGGGCCGAACGGGGCCGGCAAGACCACCCTGTTCAACCTGGTCAGCGGCACCATCCCGCCGACCGCCGGGACGGTGCGCTTCGACGGCCACACCATCACCGGCGTGCCTATGCATGCCCTGGTCCGCCGGGGGCTGGTGCGCACGTTCCAGCACGCACAGCTGTTCCCGACCTTCTCGGTCATGAAGAACGTCCTGATCGGGCTGCATATCCACGCTCGCTCCGGCTTCTGGTCCGGGCTGCTGGATCGTCCGGCCGCACGCCGGCACAACGACGCGCTGCACGAACGTGCCCTCGACATCATCCGCTTCGTCGGCCTGGAGGGACGCGAGGATGAGGCGGCCGGCGGTCTTTCGCATGGCTACAAGCGCATCCTGCAGGTGGCGATCGGGCTTGCGCCGCAGCCGCGGCTGCTGCTGCTGGACGAGCCGGTCGCCGGGATGAAC
The DNA here is from genome assembly GCA_036398735.1 of Rhodopila sp. GTDB lineage: Bacteria > Pseudomonadota > Alphaproteobacteria > Acetobacterales > Acetobacteraceae > Rhodopila. The sequence goes on along the minus strand of DASWON010000498.1, from coordinate 9,194 downwards.
CACGCGGACGTGGACCGGATGATGGCCCTGGTCCGCAGCCTGCGCGACGACCAGGGCATCACCGTTGTCCTGGTGGAACATAATATCCGAGCGGTGATGAACGTGTGTGATCGGATCAGCGTGGTGCAGTTCGGGCGCAAGATCGCCGAGGGCTCGCCTCAGGAGGTTTCCCAGGATCCGAAAGTCATCGAGGCGTATCTCGGCGCGGCGGACGACGACGATGCTGCTTGAGGTGTCCGGCATCGCCGTCGCCTACGGCACCGCGCAGGTGCTGAACAGCCTGTCGCTGCGTGTCGCGAGCGGGGAGACGGTGACCCTGATCGGGGCGAACGGCGCCGGCAAGACGTCGTGCCTGCGGGCAATCTCCGGGCTGGAGCCGCTGACCGCCGGCAGCATCCAGTTCGACGGCGAACGCATCGACACCCTGACGCCGCGCCAGCGCCTGGAGCGCGGGCTGGTGCATGTGCCGGAGGGAAAACGGCTGTTTCCGCGCATGACGGTGCGCGAGAACCTGGCGATGGGGGCGTTCCTGCGCCATGACGCGGCCGCGGTCCGGTCCGACGTCGAGGCGATGTACGCCCGCTTCCCGATCCTGAAATCGCGGCATGGCCAGCAGGCCGGCAGCCTGTCCGGCGGCGAGCAGCAGATTCTCGCCTTCGCGCGCGGCCTGATGGCGCGGCCGAAACTGCTGCTGATCGATGAGCCGACGGTGGGGCTGTCGCCGCTGATGGTCAAGGAACTGTCCGCCGCACTGCGCGCCATCCATGCCGACGGAGTGGCCATCCTGCTGGTCGAGCAGAACGCCGCCATGGCGCTGCGGCTGGCCAGCCGGGGCTATCTGCTGGAGACCGGAAGCTGCGTCGCCGAGGACGAAACCCGGGCGCTGATGGCGAACGACTACGTGCGCAAAGCCTATCTGGGGATCTGAATTCAGTCCGCGTTGAGCGCCGATCGTCTCATAACCGCCACGGTGATCGGCGTTGGGACTGGCCGTCCTGTAACCGCCATGGCAGTCCGCGTCTGGCCCACCGTCTGGCGACCGTCATGGTGATCGGCATTGGGACTGGCCGTCTCGTAGCCGTCATGGCACGGCTCATCCCGGCGAGCGAGGGCACCTGTCGCGGCAGTCTGCTGATCGAGGGGGCTCGGACAAATGCCGGCACGACGAACCGGGAAAGGGCGCCATCGCCACCGGCCGGTATGAGACTTGTCACGTGACGTCTGGGAAGGAGAGGACAATGAAATTCGGCTTCTGCATCATGTCGGACATCGACGAGATCGGCTTCTTCAGCTTCATCGAAAACCTCGGCTATGATTCCGCCTGGGTCGCCGACAGCCAGATGATGTACTCCGACGTCTACGCCGTCTGCGCGCTGGCGGCGCAACAGACGAAGCGATTGCGCATCGGTCCCGGCACGGCGATCTGCGGCACGCGCATTCCCCCGGTGCACGTGGCGGCCATGGCGACGCTGAACCGCATGGCGCCGGGCCGCGTGTTCCTGGGCATCGGCACCGGCAACACCGCGATGCGCACGATGGGCCAGAAGCCGATGAAGATGGCGGCGTTCGGCGAGTATCTACGGGTGTTGTCCGGCCTGCTCGACGGCGACGTGGTGGACTACACGTTCGATGGCCGCACCCGGCCGATCAAAATGCTGCGTCACGAGACCAGGTTCATGAACCTGCAGCCGCGGATTCCCCTGTACGTGTCCGGCTTCGGCCCCAGGGCGATGGCCCTGGCCGGTGAGCACGGCGACGGCCTGGTGTTCGCCATTCCACCGCGTGGCGTCCCCGTCCAGGAGGCCCTCGCCCACGCTCGACAAGGCGCCGCTCGGAATGGTCGCGATATGAACGGATTCCGTAACGCTACCCTGACCAGCGTCGTGCTGCTGCAGCAGGGGGAAGCCGCCGACTCGGATCGAGTGAAACGAACCGTCGGGGCAAACGTCATGGCAAGTGTGTATTACTTCTATGACCTGGTGCACGAGACACGGATCGAACCGCCGGAGTTTCTGCGCCGCATCTGGAAGCCATACTGCGCGCTGGTCGAACAGACGCCCCCCGAACACCGGCATTTCCGGACCCACGAGTTCCACTACACTGATCTGCATCCGGGTGAGGCGGAACTGCTGGACGAGCAACTGATCCGCGACACCTGTCTGGTCGGCACGGCCGACGAACTGATCGAGCGGATCAGGTCGCTGGAAAACGACGGCTTGCAGGAGATGATCTTTGCCGTGGGCAACGAAACGAAATGGCGCCTCGCCGAGGAGTTCGCGCGCACCGTGATGGCGAGGCTGTAGCGTCTGCCGGATGCGCGAACCGTGATTATCGACATGCTCCCGGTCGGGCATGCTCCCGGTCGGAAGCACCCGCGGGGTGCACGGCACCTGGGGTGCATGCTCCCGGTCGCGCACGGCTCCGGCGTGCATGCTCCCGGTCAGGCGAACTCCCGGTCGGACGCGCCCCCGGGCGTGCATGCTCCGCGACATCCGCGCCGCGTAAGGGCGCATCATCCGCGATGCCCCGGCAGTTCGAATTCACGGATGCCATGCCTGCCGGGCGGTGTACGGGGGCGCAGGCCAGCCGCGAGCCTCCCGGCGGGTCATGAGACACGGGGTGACGTCAGGGATCATGACGTTGCCGCATCATCGCGGCCGGCCGTCACCGACCGCGGACCGTCATGACGTGACGTCTGTCGCGCGTATCGTGCGTGTCACTCCATCCGTCACGACGCGCGGATGTCACCCTCGGCATGATCCTGGTGCCCTGCCCCGCCCCAGGCCAGCCTGCGGAACAACGCCGCGTATGCGTCCGCGCAGGCGGCATAGCTGAACGCCCTGGCCCGTGTACGCAGATAATTGCCCGGCCAAGACCTCTTTTCGTCCAGGATGCGGCCCAGCGCATGCCCCAGCGCAACGGAATCCCGCGGTGGCACCAGGATGCCGTATTTCCCATGCGCGAGGATGTCGGCCGGACCGTGCGGGCAATCGGTCGACACCACCGGCGTGCCGCATCCCATCGCCTCGATCAACACGTTCCCGAGGCCTTCGGAACGCGACGAAAGGACGAAGGCGTCGGCGGCGCGCATATAGGGCAACGGGTTCGCAACGAAGCCCTCGAACGCGACATCTCCCGCGATCTCCAGGCTCTGGGCCAGAGCCCGCAGTTCGTCGAGCAACGGCCCCACGCCCAGCAACATCAGCCGCGACGGATGCTGCTGGCGGTGGATGGCGAACGCCCGCAGCAGGTTACGATGATCCTTCATCTCGACCAGACGCCCGGCGGTCACGAACACCGGACGGTCCTTGTTCGCCAGCCAGGGGTGCTGCACCGGCAGGCTCGCCCGCTGTTCGAAATCGTCGCCGATCACGGCGTTGAAGATGGTACTGACCTTGTTCGGCGGGAAGCCGGCATCGGTCAGTTCGCTGGCGATACCCTGGGACACCGCCACCGCGTGATCGATCCGCGACGCCAGCACACGGTAGAACCACGGCACCACACGATGTTTCCAGTTCACCGTGGCGTGGAACCCCGCGGTCAGCGCGTTGTGCTGGCAGATCACCAACCTGGTTTCATTGCCAACCATCGCGTTCGCCAGCGCGGCCGCGATGTTGTTGTGGTCGACGTTGGCCATGAACACGTCCGGCCGCTGATCCAGCAGGAACCGCCGCAGGCGCCATACGTCCTGCAGAGTGCGCGTGCTGTGCAGGTTCACCACCGGGATCCCCTTCGGCAGCAACGGCACCAGCTCCCCCCGTATCTGATGCACAACCAGAACGATATCCACACCCCTCGCCTGCAGTTCTCGCGCCAGCACGAGGCATTGTCGCTCGACCCCGCCGGGCGAGAGATCATGGATGTAGATGGCCGCTGAAATCCGGCTCTCGACGTCATCGCCGGGGGCCGGTTGAGTCGCGCCGCGTCGCTGGGCGCCGTTATCGAGAGTCCGCACACTCACTCCAGGCTGGGATGGACGATAGGCAACAGACTGCCGGGACTAGTCGCACGCCGGCATAGCCGACAGACCTCCGCGCGCGGAGACCGACACGTCGGTTAAAGATCTCGGGCGCCAGATGAGTGCCCGCGCCCGACCGAAAGCCGTGTGCCGGATGAGAGCCAGAACCGAACTGAAAAGTTCGCCCATCGGATGAAACCCCATGTGCCGATTGAAATCCACACGCCGAAGCGGAACCCACGCGCCGGCGCAACGATCACAAGCGACGTTCCCCGAATTTTATTTCATTGGATACGACTGCGTGTCTGACGCAGCCGAATCGATCAACAAGATAACACAAGCCGCGCGATTTGCCTGTGCTTCACGATCACGATCCCGTTCTGTCGATATCGCAACATCACCCGGCAAACTACTCTGACGTCACTTAGAACAAGCAGGTGGTCCTCCGACCAGCCTCGCCAAGACCCTGTGGCGGACAAAAACTTGTGGTGCCGCAGAGTTTCGGCAAGCCGCGCCTGCATGCGTCGGTTCCAGCCGGAAGGCATGCGGCGGGAGAACGGGTTGTAGGCGGTGATGAATGCGGCTTCGCGCACACCGGATGACTCAAGCAGGTGGTCCATGTCCGGGCAGCGCCGGCCGATCCTGACGCTGACGCCGGCGGCCTGATAGTGGGTCTGTCGATACGCCCGCAGCACTCGCGCCGAGATGCGCGGTCGGCGGCAGCGCAGCCTTGGCTGGATCATTGCCACGGTTTCACCGCCGCAAGCACAACGATGCGGCGATATTGTTGATCACGACACAACCACAGGATTTACTACCATGTTTCGGCCTGCGAACTTGACGCCGCGCAGGACGAGTCTACCGATCGTCACGTGCAGCTGGAAAGGACACATCGCGATGCACGTGCACCGACATGAGCACGCCGAATCCGACCATCACCGTCAGCATGGCCGACCCGCCATGCGACACCAGCGGCAGTGGCACGCCGCCTACCGGAATGACGCCCATCACCATGGCGATGTTGACGAACACGTAAAGGAAGAAATTGCACGAGATGCCCAGCGCCACCAGACGGCCGAACTGGTGGCGGCAGCGCAGTGCGATCAGCATTCCGCCGACGATGATCAGCCCGAGCAGAGCCATTACGGCGAGGCCGCCGACAAAGCCGAACTCCTCGCCGATCATGGTGAAGATGAAGTCGGTCTGCTTCTCCGGCAGGAAATCGAGATGGCCTTGCGTGCCCTGCAGGAACCCCTTACCCCACATCCCTCCCGAACCCAGTGCGATCTTCGACTGGATGATGTTGTAGCCGGCACCGAGCGGATCGCTCTCGGGATGCAGGAAGGTGTCGATCCGGGCGCGCTGATAGTCGTGCAGATGCGCATAGGCGAACTGCGCCAGAAGTGGGATCGGCAGCGCAACGAGGACGAACTTCCACCAGCGCACACCCGCCGCGAAAAAGATGGCCGCGCCCAGCATCGCGGTGATTGCCGCGGTGCCGAGGTTCGGCTCCTTCAGGATCAGGCCGACCGGGATCAGGATCGCCAGCATCGGCGGGATCAGAAACAGCGGATTGCCGATACGCTCCCACGATGCGCGATGGAACCATGACGACAGCGCAAGGATCAGCGCGAGCTTCATCAACTCCGATGGTTGCAGCTGCAGGCCACCGAGTTCCAGCCAGCGTTGCGCGCCCTTGCCGACATGTCCCATGCGCAGCACCAGGACCAGCAGCACGACGCCGCCGAGCCAGGCCGGCCAGGCGATCCTGGCGATGATCCGGATATCCACCAGTCCGATCGCCAGCATGATGATCACGCCCACGCCGAACCGCAGCGCGTGGCGTGTCGCATAGGGTTCCGGCGCGCCACCGGCGGCGCTGTACAGCGCGACATAGCCGACACCGGCAAGACAGCAGAGCAGGACGACATACAGCCAGTTGACCCGGAGCACCTTGCCCACGAGGTCGAAGGACGGCTCGCGCCACATGCGTCGATCCATCATGAGCACCGGTCGGTCATGAAATCTGGAGCCCTCACAGACGGCCGCTTCGGGGTTGCGCGTCGCCGCGCTGACAGCATCGAGGCTCCCTGCGCGCGCGGCCTTGCCTGAGCGCGCGGGCCGGCAGGCAACCTGCCCGTCGCGGTTGCCACGCGGCTGCTCATGGTGGCTGCGCCTGGGCCAGTCGCGGCGGCGCCTCGGTGCGGTTCGCCGGATCGCGCCGCAAGGTCATGGCCATGATATCGCGTGCCAGCGGCGCGGCGGCGGCGGCGCCGGCGTTGCCATGCTCGATCACCACCGCGACGGCGTAGCGCGGGGCGTCATAGGGGGCATAGGCGACGAACAGCGCATGCGGGCGGTATTCCCATGGCAGCTTCTCGCTGTCGAAGTGGCCGCTCTCACGCAACTCACGCGACACCCGCCGCACCTGCGCCGACCCGGTCTTGCCCGCCAGCTGCACCTGCGGGTCCGCCAGGCGCGCCAGCGGCGCCGTGCCGCCGGGCTCATTCACCACCGCCCACATGCCCTCGCGCACATGCTGCAGCAGCTTGTCGGTCGTTCCCAGCACCGGCCAGTCGTCGGGCTCGGATCCGGGCTGCAGCAGTCCGGACAGCTTGCGCGTGAGATGCGGCTGCACCAGGCGGCCGCTGGCGATGCGCGAGGCATAGGTGGCGAGCTGCAGCGGCGTCACCTGGATATAGCCCTGGCCGATGCCGCTGACCACGGTATCGCCGATGTTCCACGCATGGCCTTTGCGGATCCGCCATTCCCGGGTCGGGATCAGCCCGGGGCGCTGGCCGGGCAGGTCGAGCTCCAGTTCCACTCCGAGGCCCAGGCGGTTGGCCATCGCGGCGATGCGGTCGATGCCGGTGCGGCGCGCCACCTCGTAGAAATACACGTCGCAGCTGTTCTTCAGTCCGCCGCGCAGGTTGAGCATCCCGTGCCCGCCCTTGCGCCAGCAATGGAAGCGCGTGTCGCCCAGGTCAAGGTAGCCGGGGCAGCCGATCCGGTCGCTCGGGGAGATCGCCTTGGACTCGAGCCCGGCCAGCGCGACCGCAATCTTGAAGGTGGAGCCCGGCGCATACAGCCCGGAGGTCGCCTTGTTGATCAGCGGCGTCCGGCGGTCACTGGTCCATTGCAGCCATTGCGCCTGAGAGACACCGGCGTTGAACACCGATGGATCGAAGGACGGGTTGGTGGCCATGGCCAGTACTTCGCCGTTGCGGCAGTCCATGACCACCGAGCTGGCGCTTTCGTTGCCCAGCGCGTTGAGCACCGCCTGCTGCAGCCCGGAATCGATCGTCAGCCCGACATCTTCCCCTGGCAGCCCCTCCTGGCGATCCAGTTCGCGGATCACCCGGCCGACCGCGTTGACCTCCAGCTGCACGGCGCCTGCGCGCCCGCGCAGCCCGAGGTCGTGGAACTTCTCCATTCCGGCGCGGCCGATCCGCAGTCCGGGCAGCCCGAGCAGCGGATCATCGGCGACGTCCGCCTCGTTTGGTGGCGCGACGTAGCCGACGATGTGCGCGAGCTGCGAGCCGAACGGATATTTCCGGCTGGTGCCGGCATCGACCATGATACCCGGCAGGTCCGGGGCGTTCACCTCGATCGCGGCCATCTCGTCCCAGGTGAGGAATTCGCGGATCAGCACCGGGATGAACTTGCGTCTGCGGTGCAGTTCGCGGTCGATGCGAATACGTTCGTATTCGCTTAGCGGCAGCAGCGCCGAGAAGGCGTCGAGCGTGGCCGGCACGTTGACCGCCTGTTCGGCGATCAGCACGGCGCGCCAGTTCGTGCTGCTGCCGGCGACCACGGTCCCGAACCGATCGAGGATGCGCCCGCGCGGCGGCGCGATCATGCGCGCGCTGATGCGGTTCTCGTCGGCCAGCGTGGTGTAGCGGGCGCCGTCGCGCACCTGCACATTGTAAAGACGCGCGCCGAGCGTGCCCAGCACAGCGAGCTGGCCACCCATCAGCAGCAGGGCGCGCCGCGTGAAAACGCCGGTCCGCTGCACGTCGCGTTTCATGGGTTCCACCACATGCGGGAGTGCAGCATCCTCAGGCCTGTTCCGGGTCGGCGATCGACCGGTGCGCCCCGGCCAACGGGATCGCCAGGATCGGATAGATCGACGCGGTCAGGACCGCGATGAAAATCATCGGGTCGGGCGAGAGCAGCCGGAACATCAGCAGCATCGTCAGCAGCCAGGTCAGCAGCGACGCCCCCGCCGCGACGCCGCAAAAGACGATCCAGGTCCACGCGAAGCCGCGGCTCGCCAGCGAACGGCGCGCCGTCAGCGCCACGCCCTGCACTGTCAGCAGAGTGAACACCCCGACGCCCAGCGGCAGGTATCCCAGGAGGTCGAGCAACAGGCCGATCAGGAACACCACCGGCGGCGGCATCGCGTCGGGCCGGAACAGCGACCAGAACCAGACGCAGCAGAGGCTTACGGCCGGCAGCAGCGCCGCCTGCTCGGGGATGTTCAGCGGCGCCTCGGTCAGCAGCATCAGCAGCACGGTGAAGCAGGTGGGAAAGCTGAACCGGGCGGCGATATCGAGGCGCCGGCCCAGACTGGCCCTCGGCCGGATGCCCGGACGGCGGTCGATATGGGCCATCAGTGGCGGCCAGGGGTGGACCGTTCGGGCGGGGTCACGCCGGTCAGGCCGTAATCGAAGATGCGCACCACCTCCAGCTTCTGCAGCATCGCGGCGGGCTCCACCTCCGGCGCGCCGGTGGCGGTGTAGTGCACGGTGCCGATCGGCAGATTGGCGGGAAACGCATTCGCCTCGGCGCTGGTGACGATCCGCTCCCCCTCCTGCGGGACCACGCCTTCAGGCCAGTACAGCAGGCGCGGCCGCGGGCCGTTGGTGCCGACCAGAATGGCGTGCGCGCGCGAGCTCTCGAGGATCACCGGTATCCGGCTGTTGAGGTCGGTGATCAGCAGCACCCTGGCGGTGCGCGCGCCAACCTCGGTGATGCGACCGATCAGCCCGCGTTCATCCACCGCGATCTCGCCCTTGCGGATGCCGTGGTTTGGCCCGACCGACAGCAGGACCGCCTTGGCGTAGACGCCGCCGGCATCGGCGACGACGCGGGCGGTAACGAAGGACGCGTCGGGATCCGGTATCCAGCGCAGGCTGGCCTTCAGCCGCTGGTTTTCCGCGTCCAGCGCCAGCGCGATGGACTGCCAGCGGCGCAGCTTCTCATTCTCGTCGCGCAGGCGGGCGTTTTCCTCGCG
>DASWON010000497.1:0-10286 GCA_036398735.1 Rhodopila sp. | reverse complement strand
TCGGTGCAGCCGGTGCGCGATGCCTACATCTACTGCTACTACCAGGACTCGACGGGCACGGTCGCGCGCATCTTCCCGAACCGCTTCCAGCCCGACCCGTTCGTGCACGCCGGCACGCAGGTGGAGGTGCCGCCCGCCGCGGGCCGCTCGTTCGCGATCCGCTTCGACCAGGCCGGCGGCAATGAAGCGGTGTCATGTCTCGGCGCCGATCGTGAGGTCGGCCTGCAGTTGCCCAAGACGCTGAAGGCGCAAGATCTGGAGCCGCTGCCGGTCGCCAGCCTCGATGAGGTCGCCGCCCGGTTCCGCGAGGTCCGCGGCGCCCGGATCGATGACGAGAGATTGGCCGTGGAGGTGATGCGATGACCTTCAAACGCGCAGCGTCCAACGCCTGGCACTGGTCGGTGCCGGTGCTGCTGGCGATCGTCCTGCTATGGCCCCTGGCCGCCGGCGCCGCGCCCGACAATGAGCGCCGGGTCGCGCTGGTCATCGGCATCGGCGCCTATGACAATGCGCCGCACCTGACCAATCCGATCAATGATGCACGTGCCATCGGGGATGCCCTCCGGCGTCTCAAATTTGATGTCACGGAGCTGTACGATGCGGATTTCCGCGCGCTGAACAGCGGCATCCGGGCCTTCGGCATTCGTGCCGCGAGTGCCGACGTCGCCGTCGTCTACTACGCCGGCCACGGCGTGCAGGTGGACCGGGAGAATTACCTGATCCCGGCCGATGCCAAGCTCGAACGTGAGCGCGATCTGCTGTACGAGGCGATGCCGCTCGATCGGCTTCTGGGTGAGGTCTCGCAGGCCACCCGGATCGGCATCGTCCTGCTCGACAGCTGCCGCAACAATCCGTTCATCGAGCGCGTGTCGCGGTCCATGTCGGTCGCCGGACGGGCGGTCTCGACGACCCCGGGCATGGCGCGCGTGGACAACGTGCCGCGCAATACCATGGTCGTCATGGCGGCCAAGGCGGACCAGATCGCCGAGGACGGGTCGGAGCACAGCCCGTTCGCGGCGGCCCTGCTGGCGCATCTGCAGATCCCCGGCCTGGAACTCAGCCTGTTCTTCCGCAGCGTGCGCGATACCGTGCTGCGCGCGACGAACAACCGGCAGGAACCGTACGTGTTCAGCTCGCTCGGTGCGGACCCGTTCTACTTCTTCCCGCGGCCGCCGAACCGCCCGCCCGAGATCGCGGCAATTACGCCGCTCGAGGTCCTGGAGACGGCCGGACCGACCCCGCTGGGCGTGTCGCAGCCGACCGATCCGGATCAGGATCCGCTGAGCATCCGAATCATCGGCATGCCGCGGTTCGGTGAGGTGCGGATCGATGGCCGCGCGGTGGCGCTGAACGCGGTCATGTCGGCCGATCGGTTCAGGACAGCGACGTTCAAGCCCGACGGCAAGACGATCGGGCCGGCCGGTACGCTGGACATCCTGGTCGAGGACGGACGCGGCGGCAGCATCACCGCGAGCCTGCCGATCACCGTGCGGTCGTCACACCATCCCCCGGTCCTGGCGGCGGGGCCGGGCCGGCTGCAGGTGGCCCAGCAGGTCCTCGGCATTCCCCCGCCGGTCAGTCCGGATGGCGATCCGCTGACCATCACGATCAACGCGCTGCCCCGCGGTACCGTGCGCAACGGTGCCGCAATCCTGCACCCCGGCGATCACGTCACGCCGACCGAGCTGTCGAAGCTGACGTTCTGGCCGGAGGCAGGCTTCACCGGTCCCGCCGGCAGCCTGCGCTATACCGTCGACAACGGCCACGGCGGAACGGTCGACGGTTCGCTCGACATCGAGGTTGGCGCGGCGGCCGTGGCGGCACCCGGGGGGCTGCCAGGGCCGGCGACAACGGCGGCAACCGTATCGTCGGAGACCGCGCTGTGGGAGAGTCTGCGCGACAGCAGCGATCCGGCGGAATTTGATGCGTTCGCACGCCTGTTCCCGACATCGCGGTATGCCGCCGATGCAAAGCGCCGGCAGATGCAGCTGCTCGCCGCCGCCGTCGCCGGCAAGAGCCGCGCTCAGGCATCTTCGGAACCGTCTCATGCCGCGGCGGATCCGGCACGCGTTGCGGAGGCGGAACCGCCTCGCGTCGCCGCGCCGCCGGCGCAGGTCCGCGAGTCGTCCGCCGGAACGGGGCCGGGTCCGACGCCTGGTGCAGCGCCCGGCCCGTCGTCCGGCGGTCCGCAGTCCGGTGGTCAGCAGTCCGGCGGTCAGCAGTCCGGCGGTCAGCAGTCCGGTGGTCAGCAGTCCGGCCAGGCAGCCCTCGCCATGACACAGCCTGATCTGTCCGGGGTCGGCACGCCGCCACGCGCGCCGTCGCGGGTCATGACCGCGGCGAACGGGCCGCTGATCACACCGACGCCGCCCCAGGCGCGCGGAGGTGCGGCTGACGCGAAGCGGTTCCAGGACTGCCCGAGCTGCCCGATGATGATCCGTATTCCGGCCGGCGGGTTCACGATGGGGCAGGGGGCCCGTGAGCCGGAATCGATGCCACCGCATCACGTCGAGGTCCGCGCCTTTGCCCTCGGGCAGACGCCGGTGACGGTCGGCGAATGGAAGGCCTGTGTTGCCGCGAACGCCTGTTCCTTCACGCCGCGCATGCGGGTCGCCGAGGATCGCACGCCGGTACACAACATCAGCTGGGAGGACATCGGCCAGTACATGGCGTGGCTGACCCGGACGACCGGCCACCCTTACCGGCTGCCGAGCGAGGCGGAGTGGGAATATGCGGCTCGCGGCGGCACGACCACGCGCTATTGGTGGGGTGATTCGGTCGGCATGTTCCTGGCGAACTGCGTCGATTGCGGCGGCAGCCAGGATGCCTATGGTCCGCTGCCGGTGGACGCGCTGCAGCCCAATCCGTTCGGGCTGTACGGGATGCTGGGCGGGGTTGCGCAGTGGACCGCCGATTGCTGGGTCCCGAACTATCGCGGCGCGCCGGTGGACGCGACGCCACGCGAGGCAAAATCGTGCGAGAAACGAGTCCTGCGCGGCGGGTCATTCCGATCTCAGCACGATGAGATCACCGTCACGTATCGTGGCAACTATGATGCCCCGGTGCGCTATCTCGTCAACGGCTTCCGGGTGGCGCGGGACGTGGAGTAGCGTCCTGGGTCAGAGGTCCGTTGCTTGTGCCACCACAGCAACGTGCCGGAAGCGCGACCGCCCCCCGCGCGGCCGCCCGCACCCGCTCCGGCGCGGCACCCGACCCGCTCCCGCGCGGCACCTGACCCGCTCCCGCGCGGCACCGCGACCGGCTCCCGCGCGGGCTGCTCCGGCACGATGAACAGGTCGGCAGTCAGCCGCGCATCCGGTTCGCCTGCAAAGGCCGGCAGGCTGCCGGTGCTCCCGGGGATCAGCAGGATCCCGGCGACGGCCGGGCCCGACCAGCGATGCAGCCAACGCGCGACCGCGCGCGCGGGGACCCCGTTTCGAGGTGGTCTCCCGGAGTTCCGGTCTCGGCCGCCTCTCACCATGAATAGGTCAGGTTCGCCAGCACCGCCCGACGCAGCCCGTAATAGGCGCCGTTATTCTGCGCCGTAACGATGTAGCGGGTGTCGCCGATATTGAGTGCATTGACCTGCACGCCCAGTCCGTGCAGCGACGGCATTCTGGCGCCCAGGTCGTAGCGCGCCATCGCGTCGAACAGCACATAGCCTGGCGCTGTGATGGTGTTGGCCGTATCCGCCCACTGGCCGCCGACTACCCGCACGCCGGCGCCGACGCCCACCCCCCGCAATGCCTCGGTCAGGAAGGTGTAGTCCGCCCAGAGTGCGCCGACGTGCTGCGGCATCCCGACCGGATGCTTGCCGGCCGCTATCCCGGTCGCCTTCGTCGTCGTGTTGTCGAGGTACGTGTAGGACGCAGTTAGGCCCAGCCCCTCCGTCAGGCTGAGCTTGCCTTCGAACTCGACACCGCGGGACCGCACTTCGCCGCTTTGCATGCTGAAGTTCGTATGCTGCGGGTCGGCGGTCAGCACGTTCTGCTGGGTGAGGTCGAACAGCGCGACCGTTACGAAGGCGTTGACGCCGGGGGGCTGGTACTTGATGCCGGCTTCGTATTGTTCGCCGGTCGTCGGCTTGAATGGGGTGCCGGCAAAGCTGGCGCCGGAACTGGGCTGGAACGACGTCGTGTAGCTGAAGTACGGCGCCATCCCGAAGTCGAAGTTGTACATCAGTCCGGCGCGCCAGCTGAACGCATCATCGCTGGTCGTGGTGGAGGTCCGGGTCAGGCGGTTCTGCGTCTCGGTGCCCAGCCAGTCCTGCCGCCCGCCGATGGTGAGCGACCAGCGGTTCAGCCGGATCTGGTCCTGCGCGTACAGCCCGATCTGGTTCTGGCTCTGGAAGGTGTGCTGCGAGATACTTGGGTTCGCCGGCAGCGCGACCGGCAGATACACCGGGTTCAGATAGTTCAGCGGCGTCGTCGCATTCTCGCGGTAGGTCTCGTCATAGGCGGCGTACTGGTAGGCGATGCCGAACAGCGCGGTGTGGGTCAGCGGCCCGGTCGCGAAGGTCGCCTGAGCCTGATTGTCGAGCACGACCGCGTTCATGAATTCACGGTCGGCAAAGGCGTCGCGGTTCAGGGTCGAGAGGTTCGGCTGCAACCCGACGCCGTAGGTGCCCGTGTAATCCACGTCCTGGTAGAGGTAGCGCAGGCTTTGGCGCACCGTCCAGGTCTCGTTGAAGCGATGTTCTGCGAGGTCGCCAATGGTCGTCTGGGTGCGGCGGAAATGGTCGAAGTGGTCGTCGCCCTGGTAGAAACCGGTGGGGATCGGTCCGTTCGGGTTGAACCGCACGGTACCCTGCAGCGGCAGCTGGTTGAAGAAGCCACCCTCAGGATCGTGCAGGAAGCTGGCGAGCATGGTCACCTTGGTGTCGGCATCCGGTTTCCAGGTGACGGAAGGCGCCAGCGCGATGCGCTGCTGTGTCGTGTGATCGACCTGGGTGCCGGTGTCGCGCCCGAGGCCGGTCAGCCGGTACGACCAGCTGCCGTCCGCGGTCGCCTCATCGCTGTAGTCGAAGGCCGCCTGGGCTCGGCCAAAGCTGCCGGTCTGCAACTGCAGCACATGCAGCGGTGTCTCGGTCGGCTGCTTGCTGACCAGATCCAGGAATCCGCCGGGCGAGGCCTGCCCGTACAGCACCGATCCGGGCCCGTGCACGATGTCGATCCGCTCCAGCAGCCACGGCTCCACGGCAGGGGCGGTGAACGCGCCGCGGAACAGCTTCAGTCCGTCCAGGTACTGATCCGCCAGAAAGCCGCGGATGTAGACGTTGCCGTCGAAACGCACGTCGGCCCCGGCGGCGTCGGTCTTCACGCCGGGCGCATAGCGCAGCGCCTGGTTGATCGTCTGCGCGTTCTGGGCGTCCATCTGGTCGCGGGTGATGACCGAGATCGCCTGTGGCGTCTCGATCAGCGGCGTGTCGGTTTTGGTTCCCGCACCGCTGCGATGCGCGACATAGCCGGAGACCGGTCCCTGTGCGGTTTCCGCTTCCCCCTGAACCGCGACCGGCGGCAGTGTCAGCATGGTCCCGGAAGCGGCTGGTTGAGCCTGCGCCGACCGATAGCCTATCCAGACCAGCGAGGCGCACGCCAGCACGGCCGCGGGCATGCGGCCGGCGTTTCGTTCCAGGCTCATGGCTGTTATCGATCTCCTGCGTCGGTTTGTTGAGAATGATTCGCAAATCCCTGTAATGCGATTGCGAAGCTTTCGCAACTGGACGGCAGCTGCTTCTTGCACCGGCCCGTGCGTCCGACATCGCAAGCGCCTGACCTCGCGTGCGCCCGACCCGCGAACGCCCGGCCTCGCATTTGACGGGCTTCGCGTTCGGTAGACCCGCGTTTGGCAGACCTCGCGTTCGGCAGACCCCGCGGGGTGCTCCGGCGACCCGCTACTCGGGCGACGAACCGGGGGGCCACATCATCGCGAGCCTGCCATGCACAGCCGCCCGGACGCAGCGTAACCGGCCACCGGCTGCATCAGACTACGGCAGCGCATCGCCCCGGGGGCACGGCAGTGACGGACGGCTTGGCGACGTCCTCGGTGACAGCGGCGGGCCGACGCCGTGGGGCCAACCGTCGGCACGGCCGGCAAAGCGAGGCACCGCTCGCGGCATCATCACCGAGTCAGCGGGCATTCACCTGAGGGGAAGGCCGATGGCGTAACGGACGAGCAACCCGATTCCAGTCACTGTAAACCTGCGCTGAGCCCGATGCGGTCGACCAGCGCGACAGCAAGGAGCGTGGATGCGTTTGCGCATGATCACGGCGAGCGGAATGACCTCAGGCGGAATGGTCCCCCAGCGGAACGACCTCAAGCGGAACGACCTCCGGCGGAATGACCTCAAGCGGAATGACCTGAGGCAGAATGACCTCAGACGGAAGCATGCTGGGTGGAATCGCACCGAGCGCAACGTTCGGAGCTCGTCGGTGCGGCGGTCGAACCCGAGCGGGATGTCATGTCGTTATGTTATAAATACAATCTGCATGGTCAGCGCGATATCGTTCCGGATGGCCGGTGTATCCCAAGGAGGTCTGGATCGCGTCAGCCAGGGCAGCCGCGCAAGCGCGATGCCGCATGCCAAAACCAGCGTGCAACGTCCGGCTGCCGGGCGATGGGCATGCCCGCGGTTCGAAAGTTCGGCATGCCATGGCGCAACGTCGGGCGCTTTCCAATTGGCGGGGACATCAGGGAACCATAGTCTCCGCCATGGTGCATGACCCTCAAGTCGGCATTGCCGCTTCTCTGCGGCAGGACGGACTGCAGAGCCGTCACGCCAGTGGTCCGATCGCAACGCACGCTCGCTACTCACGGCGTTGGCCGAACCCGCCCACCAGATCAAGGACCGGTGGGCAAATCCGACGGTTCCTGCGGTCAGATTTCGACCGTCAGTGGGCCTCGGCGACGGGGGTTTCCGAGGCCCGCACGTGGATGGTGATCTTCTTTGACATCACCGGCGGATCGTGCGGGATGTGGTCGGCGTCGCCCATCAGCAGCTGCAGCGTATGGGTGCCGGGAGGCAGGTCGATCGTCGTCTCGGTCTGGCCCAGGCCGAAGTGCAGGTGGTTCCGATCATTCGGAATCGGCTGGTCCATCGGCGGCAGCGCGGTGTCGATCAGCAGATGATGATGACCGGTGTTCGCCTTGCTGGTTCCCGCCGGGGCCACGCCGAAGTTGCGTGTTCCGAACCATACGCGGATATGGGTCGACCGGACGGTTTCGCCGTCGTTCGGCCAGCCGATATAGACATAGGCATCCGCCGGCGCGGGTGTTCGCTTGAACCCGGCATCGGGCGAGGCCTGCTGCTGTGCCGCGGCAGGCGGCGGAGCAGGGGCCGGGGCCGGCGTCTGGGCATGGGCCCGTCCCGCGATCAGCCCGACCGCTGCCGCAAGGGTCAATAACGAATGTGATGAACGCATGGACGTCTTCCCTCAGGGCGGAACGATGATGGTGATTTTCTTCGAATACAGCGGCGGCTTGTGCGGCACGTGGGCGTCATCGGCGAACAGCAGCTGCAGCGTGTGACGCCCCGGCGGCAACTCGATCCGCGCCTCGGTCTGGCCTAATCCGAAGTGCAGGTGATTCTTGTCGTTTGGAATCTCCTGATCGAGCGGCGGCAGGTCGACGTCCACCAGCAGATGGTGGTGGCCGGTATATTCCTTCTCGATGCCGGCCGGCGCCACGCCCGCGCCACTGAGACCCATGCGGACCCAGAACTTGCCGGTCGGGATCACCTGCCCGTCCGCCGGCCAGATGATGTAGACCTTGGCGTTATCGGGCATCGGTTTCGGATCGGCCACGGCGGCGCCGGCACTCAATGCCCAGGCGACGGCCAGCGGTGCGAGCAGGCCCAACGGCTTCATCATTATCCCCCCAAATGTTCGTCGGGTAACGGTGGTATCCGGTCTATTGCATCCCGACCGGAACAACCCGGCAACCGCCCTCGCATTTGCACGTCGCATACTCCCGCAGATCAATGAAAAATCACGTTATCGCTGGTGTGACCCGTTGCCTGTGAACTGGACCACACCAGTCGATGTCCGCGTTCGATAAAGTGCCCCGCAACGCCGCTGCCTGTCATGGACGTTCACTGCACTGCCGGCAGAGGCGGGAGCAAGCAGTTGATGGAGGATATACAGTGAATGCTGGACACGGTGACTGGACAGGACGGCCCGCGGTCGCCCGCTGCGTCACCACCACGACGCGCACGGATACCGGTGACACGTGTCCGCCGGGACCGAACAGGACTGCAGCGATTCGAGCGTTCGCCGCCCCGCGCGGCGGGTGCGGCGGATCCGCCCGCGACGAAGAGCCGGGGGTGGGTGCCCGGGCCGCGGTCGGCCAGGCCTGGAGAGCGTCGTCTTCGTGAGCCGGGCGCTGCCGTTTCAGGCGCCCGCCCACTCCCGGCGCCCACCCCCGGTACAGCGCCGGTGCGAAGCGTCTCAGGCGCCCGGCAATGCGAGGCCGGGGCGTTGCCTCGGCTGAGGTCGGATGAACGGCAATTGGATGAACGGCAGTAGAAGGATTTGTGGCCATGTTTCGTCTATCACCCCTTTCGCGTCTGCCACCCCTGTCGTGTCTGCTACCCCTGTCGCGCCTGCTACCCCTGTCGCGCATGCCACCCGTTTCGCGTCTGGTGGCGCGCGCCGCCCTGGTTGCCTTAGCCGCGGTGGCGTCGGTGATGTTCGGCCAGGCGCGGGCCGAACAGGCCGTGCTGCTTGCCTCGACCGTGCCCGGCTACATGCCGGGCATGGTGATCGCGCCCACCGACCGCCTCAGTGTCCCTGACGGGGCGACCGCGACGCTGCTGTTCGAATCCGGCGAGATGCTGCGCCTGCGTGGTCCGTTCGAGGGTACGCTGGGCCAGCAGCAGGCCGCAGAGGGTGAGAGCAGCATCAGCAGCCTCGCTGACATGTTCCGCCTGCACGGGGTGGACGCGACGGTGATCGGCGGCACCCGTTCGACCGGGCAGGGGCGCACCGTGGTCAGCATGGACGAGGTGCAGGTTGATCCACGCCGGTCCGGCACGTACTGCGTCGATCAGACATCGTCCGTCTGGCTGATGCGCCCGGCCGGCGATCAAGGCCCCTATGCGCTGCATCGCATGGGCCGGACGCGGGCGCTCGGTTGGCCGTCCGGGGCGGATCGGATCGAATGGCCGGCGGATGTACCGATCGAGGACGGCAGCCAGTTCGAAATCGTCGCCGGCGGCACTGCCCGCGCCACCGTCACGTTTCGGGGCATGCCCGCCGCGACCGGCCTGGGACAGGTGGCGAAGGGACTCCTGCTCGGTTGTCATGATCAGTTCAATGACGAACTGGGCCGGATCAGGCGAGCGGCCACCGCTCCGGACGTGTGGATGACCACTGCGCGCGGACGCCGGCCGACCTATCACCCCGGGGAGCCAATCGATCTGACCGTAATGACCGACGTCGACGGCTATCTTTACTGTGTCGCGACAAAAGCGGACGGCGGCGCGACGCCGGTCTTCCCCGCCGGCGCGGTGGACGGCGCCCAGTTGCGCGGATCGTCGCCGCTGACGATCCCCGGCCGCCGCCAGCCCGTCGGCCTGGTCGCGTTTCCGGGGCTGGCCCGGATCCATTGCTGGCTGGCCGATCGTGACATCACGCCGGAGCTGCCGCACGCCTTGCTCGGCACGACGGCAGGCCGGCTGCCCGATCAGCTGGCGGGCGATCTGGACACGCTGTTTTCGCGCATCGGTGGCACCCGGATCGCCGCCGACGTGCTGACCGTTCAGACCGAATAGCGGGGGCATCCGGTTCGGACCGGCCGGTCGCCACCGACACCGGCGGCGTCCCGTTGGCCCGGTGGCTCCCCTTGGCCGGTGGGTCCCGGTGGACTCCCCTCGGCCCCGGCGGGTCGCCTCGGCCTCGGTGAGTCGCCTCGGCCGGTCGGGTCCGGTAGGTTCCCTCGGATAGTTTGGCGCCGGGTGGGGTTCCCTCAGGTGGTCCGCGTCCGGGCTCCACTCGGCCGTTCGGCCCCGGTGGGTCACGGCGGCCCCCGTGGGTCCCCTTAGATAGTTGGCGCCGGGTTGGGGGTCCTCGGGTGGTCCGCGTGCGGCGTCCCAACGGCCGGTCGCCCCTGGCGGGCCGCCTCGGCCTCGGTGGGTCGCCTCGGCCGGTCGGGTCCGGTAGGGTTCCCTCGGATAGTTTGGCGCCAGGTGGGGTTCCCTCAGGTGGTCCGCGTCCGGGCTCCACTCGGCCGTTCGGCCCCGGTGGGTCACGGCGGCCCCGTGGGTCCTCTTGGGTAGTTGGCGCCGGGTC
>DASWON010000496.1:0-11516 GCA_036398735.1 Rhodopila sp. | reverse complement strand
ATTGAACGGAAGACCTCGGAGACCGACATCAGCCTCAGCCTGAACCTCGACGGGACGGGCACGGCTGACATCGCGACCGGGATAGGTTTTCTTGATCATATGCTCACGGCTCTTGCCCGCCATGGCCTGTTCGACCTCACGGTCCGCGCCAAGGGGGACCTGCATATCGACTTCCACCACACGACCGAGGATGTCGGCATCGTCCTCGGCACCGCGTTCGCCCGCGCGCTCGGCGACAAGCGTGGCATCCGCCGGTTCGGCAACGCGCTGATCCCGATGGACGAGACCCTTGCCGAGGCGGCGGTGGATATCTCCGGCCGCCCCTTCCTGGCTTGGGATGTGGTATTCGAACGCCCGAAGATCGGCGAGATGGACACCGAGCTGTTCGAGGAGTTCTTCCGCGCGTTGGCATTTAACGCGTTGATTACTCTGCATATTAACCGCCGATCCGGGCATAACGCGCACCATGTTGCGGAGGCCTGTTTCAAGGCGACGGCGCGGGCGCTGCGGATGGCTGTCGAGCCGGATCCACGCATCGGGGACGCCATACCCTCGACCAAGGGGGCGCTGTGAGGATCTATACGGCGCTCCAAAAGGCCGACGCCGAACCGGTCCTGGTGAACGAGGGGTTCTCCTGGGGCGCCTTGATCTTCGGTCCGTTCTGGCTGGCCGCCCACCGCTCGTGGATTGCTGCCGCGATCAGCCTGGCTGCCTATGTCCTGATCGCGGTCTTCGCGCCCGAGCCGGCGGCGGTGATCCTGGTGGTGGGCCTGGCGGTGATCCTTGGCCTGACGGGCAACGACCTGCGGCGCTGGGCGCTGGAGCATCGCGGCTATCTGCTCGTCCATGTGCTCGTCGCGCGTGATCCGGATGAGGCATGGCTACGGCTGCTGACCCACCGTCCGGATCTGGCCACGCGCTTGCGGCCGGAGCCGGTATGATGTCGCCTGCGCCCACGGCGATTGCGCTCACGATGACCGTGCCGATTCAGACCACGCCGGCGATCGCGCCCCTGGTGATTGCGCCCGTGGTGGTCGCACCCACGATGACTGTGCCCACGGCGATCGCGCCCCTGGTGATTGCGCCCGTGCTGATCGCGTCCATGGGGGGCGCGCCGTGAAAATCGCCGTCGTTGATTATGGCAGCGGCAATCTGGCATCGGCTTCCCGCGCGCTGGCGCTGGCGGCGGAGCGTGCCGGCATCGCGGCCAGTGTCGTCGTCACCGCCGATCCCGCCGTGGTGGAGGCCGCCGACCGTATCGTGCTCCCGGGCCAGGGGGCGTTCGCGGACTGCTCCGCCGGGCTTGGTGCGGTTCCTGGCATGCGCGACGCGATCGAAGGCGCGACCGGTCGTGGGACGCCGTTCCTGGGTATCTGCGTCGGTATGCAGCTGATGGCCGAACGCGGGCTGGAGCACACGGTCACGCCCGGGTTCGGCTGGATCAAGGGGGACGTGGCCGAGATGCCGGCGCCCGGCCTGCGGCTGCCGCAGATGGGCTGGAACGGCCTGGATTTCACGCCGGGCTCGCATCCGCTGCTCGAGGGGCTGGAGCGCGGCGATCACGTCTACTTCGTGCACAGCTATGCCCTGGTCCAGGGGGCGGCGAACGAGACCATCGCCACGACCGATTACGGCGGACCGGTTCCAGCCATCGTGGTTGCCGGCAACCGTGCGGGCACGCAGTTTCACGTCGAAAAGAGCCAGCAGGTCGGCATCCGCCTGTTGTCCAACTTCCTGCGCTGGGCGCCCTGACCATGTCCGGCACGACAACCGTCAGCGAGGAGCATGAGCTGCACGTCGAGCGGCTGAAAGGCTTCACCGACTCCGATCTGAACGCGCTGTGTGAGGCAACCGACGCCGCCATTATCGACGGTGGCGGTTTCGGTTGGGTCACGCCGCCCGGCCGGCGCGCTCTCGAAACCTACTTCCGGGGGGTGCTGCTGGTCCCGGAGCGGGAATTGTTCGTTGCCCGCCTGGATGGCGAGATCGTCGGTTCGGCCATCCTGGTGCGTCCGCCACGCAACAACGAGGCGCAGGCCTTCGCGGCGAGCCTGATGCACTCCTACATCGCGCCCTACGCCCGCGGGCACGGACTGGCGCGCATGCTGACCGAGGCGGTCGAGGACCGTGCGCGGGAGCTTGGATACCACATTCTCAACCTGGACGTGCGCGAGACGCAGGCGGTGGCAATCGCCATGTATGAATCGCACGGATATGTGCGCTGGGGCGAGCATCCGGAGTATGCGCTGGTGCGTGGCAAGTCGATTGCCGGCTATTTCTTTTACAAGCGGCTGCGGCCGCCGAAGACCGGTGGCGGCCAATGAGCGCGGCTCACCCGGCGACGCGGCTGACGCTGTATCCCGCTATCGACCTCAAGGACGGCAAATGCGTTCGTCTGCGGCGTGGCGAGATGGACCAGGCCACGATCTACGCCGACGACCCCGGCGCCCAGGCGGCGCTATGGCAGCAGGCCGGCTTCCGCTGGCTGCACGTCGTGGACCTGAACGGAGCGTTTGCGGGAAAGCCGGTCAACGCCAGCGCGGTCCGCTCGATTCTGAGCAACGTCTCGATCCCGGTGCAGCTTGGCGGCGGGATCCGCGACCTTCCGGGTATCGCGGCATGGCTCGAAGCCGGCATCCGGCGGGTCATTCTGGGCAGTGCGGCGGCCAAGAACCCGTCATTGGTGCTGCAGGCCTGCAAGGTGTTCCCTGGCCGTATTGCCGTCGGCATCGATGCGCGCGATGGCTTCGTTGCCACCGAAGGTTGGGCCGAAACCTCAACGATGGCGGCGACCGACCTCGGGCTGCGGTTCGAGGACGCCGGCGTATCCGCGATCATCTATACCGACATCGGCCGTGACGGCATGTTGACCGGGCTCAATCTCGAGCAGACCGTCGCATTGTCGGCGCGGCTGACCACGCCGGTGATCGCCTCCGGCGGGGTCGGTGCCCTGGCCGACCTCGCGGCGCTGAAACAGGCGGCCGTGGGTACGCGAATCGAGGGTGTGATCGTTGGCCGTGCCCTGTATGACGGGCGGGTGAACCCGGCTGAGGCACTGACACTCCTGACCGGCTGACACCGAAGCGGCGGCGCTTCTGGCGGATTAAGATACGGATAAGTACGGTAGTGATCCGGTCCCGGCGAGGCCAGAGCACAGCGGTCGCGTATATTTTCTTGCATCCGGCGCCACAGCGCTTTCTAAAGCACGCCCCATGCTGAAACTCCGCGTCATCCCCTGTCTGGACGTGAAGTACGGTCGCGTCGTCAAAGGCGTGAACTTCGTGACCCTGCGCGACGCCGGTGATCCGGTGGAGCAGGCTGCCGTTTACGACGCGGCCGGCGCGGATGAATTGACGTTTCTTGATATTACCGCCAGCCATGAGAACCGGGACACGATTCTTGATGTTGTCTCCCGGACCGCGGCGCGGGTGTTCCTGCCGCTGACCGTCGGCGGCGGTATCCGCTCCACGGACGACATGCGCCGCCTGCTGCTCGCCGGCACCGACAAATGCAGCATCAATTCCGCCGCCGTCGCGCGCCCGGATCTGGTGCGCGAGGCGGCGACGAAGTTCGGCAGCCAATGTGTCGTGGTGGCGGTTGACGCCAAGCAGTCCGGTGCGGGCAGGTGGGAGGTGTTCACCCATGGCGGGCGCCAGCCCACCGGGATTGACGCGATAGAGTGGTGCCGCCGCGTGGTATCGCTCGGCGCGGGCGAGATCCTGCTCACCAGCATGGACCGGGACGGCACCGGCCGCGGTTTCGATCTCGATCTGCTGCGCGCGGCCTGCGGTGCGGTGCGCGTGCCGGTTGTCGCGTCCGGCGGTGTCGGCACTCTGGCGCATTTCGTCGAGGGCGCGAGGGCAGGGGCGACCGGACTGCTCGCGGCCAGCGTGTTCCACTTCGGCACCTTCACGATCGCCCAGGTCAAACACGCCCTGGCTGACGCCGGTTTGCCGGTGCGCATGCCGCGTGAGGCTGCCTGAGCATGGCGAAGTCCGAAAAGAAACGGGCCAGTTCCGGGCCGCGCAAGGTCCAGCGGAAACTGGTCACGGGGTCGAAGAAGATGCGGGCGGTCGCGCTGGCGGACCCGCCCGTCACCTCCGATGCCGTCGTGCTCGATCGGCTGTTCACGGTGGTCGAGAGCCGCCGCAATGCCGATCCCACCATCAGCCACTCGGCCCGGCTGCTGTCCCGCGGCCCTGCCAAGGTCGCGCAGAAGTTCGGCGAGGAAGCCGTCGAGTGCCTGATCGAGGCTGTCGCCGGCAACCGGGAGGCGCTGATCGGGGAAAGCGCCGACGTGCTGTACCACCTGCTCGTGCTGTGGGTATCCTCCGGGGTCAGCCCCGGCGATGTCTGGGCCGAACTGGTGCGGCGGGAGGGCATCAGCGGCATCGCCGAAAAGGCTGCCCGAGCCAAGCCGATGGCCGTTCGCGACCGGCTGGGCACCTCAAAGATTCCCTAAAGCCGGCCGGCTTGCGGCCGCGCGTGGCGCAACCAGCAACGATTCGTGGGCAACCGACCGGTCGGCGGCCGGCTGGCGTCCGGTCCGCCGCCTGACGAGCCGCAAGGCGTGATCCACCGCGTGCTCCGCGGCGCCCATGACCGAGGTCCGCTGATCATCCGACCGCCGGGCGTTCGAAGGCGTATGGACATGCGGAATACGCGGCCTCACCACAGACGTCTGACAGCGACGCTGGTTTGACAGACCGCCGTTGGGTTGCCTTAATGATACGGGCATTTCATTAAGGAGGCTGCCATGCCGCTCCGGCTGACCGAAACCCAGCTCGCACAGTACCGTAACGATGGCTTCACGGCGCCGGTTCCGGTGTTGTCGGAGGCGGAAGTCCGGCGTCACCGAGCGGCGCTGGAAGCTTACGAGGCGATCGGCGGCAAGCCGCTCACGTTTCCCGAGAAATCGAAGTGCCACCTGCTGTTTGCCTGGGCTGACGAGATCGTCCATCACCCGGCCGTGCTGGACGCGGTGCAGGATGTGATCGGCCCGGACATCCTGTTGTTTCATTTCACTCTGCAGACGAAGGAGGCCCATCGCCCGACGTTCGCCGAGTGGCACCAGGACGACGCGTATTTCCATCTCGACCCGGCGGAGCAGGTGACGGCCTGGGTGGCGCTATCGGAATCGTCCGAGCTTTCGGGCTGCATGCGGATGATCCCGGGCAGCCATCGGCGCGGTCTGGCCGATCATTTCGACAATCCGGGCGAGGAGAACATCATCCGCCGCGGACAGACGGTTGCCGGCTACGGCCCCAAGGACGGTGTCGCCGCGCCGTTGCGCGCCGGCGAGATGTCGCTGCATCACACCCATACGCTGCACGCGTCCGGACCGAACGACAGTGACGACCGGCGCATCGGCCTGACTCTCAGCTATATCCCGACCCATGTGCGGCCGACACTGGACACATTGCCGAGCGCCTTGCTGGTTCGCGGCGTGGACCGATACGGGCACTTCGAGCCGGAGACCCGCCTGGTCCAGGAGCTTTCGCCGGAAGCCCGCATGGCGCACGGGCGCGCGACGGGGCTTTACCACAAGCTCGCAAAGGTCGCCGCGTGAACCATAGAGGGAGATCGCGGCTCCCGCACGCCCTGCCGCTGATGGCTGCCCTGCTCTCCGTCCTGTTCTCCGGCGTGCCCTGGGGCGCTCGCCCGGCCGCGGCGGAGCAGGTGCTGCGGATCGGCATGACGGCGGGCAATGTGCCGACGACCACGGGGCAGCCGGATAATGGCTTCGAGGGTATGCGCTTTCTGGGATATCCCGTGTTCGAGTCCCTGGTGCTGTGGGATCTCAGCAGGTCCGACGTGCGGGCCGGCCTGCGGCCGGGCCTGGCGGAAAGCTGGGAGCAGGACAAGGCCGATCCCAAGACCTGGATCTTCCATCTGCGCCGTGGGGTGAAGTTCCACGACGGGACGGCGTTCAACGCCGACGCGGTGATGTGGAACTTCGACCGGCTGTGGCGTAATGACGCGCCACAGTACGACCAGATGGCCTCGGCGCTCACCCGCTCGCGGGCGCCCCTGGTGACGTCGTGGCACAAGGTGGACGACGATACGATCTCGGTGACGACGACACGACCGGCCTCCTATTTCCCGTACATGGTCGTTTACGTGCTAATGGTATCACCGCATTCCTGGGACGCCGGCGGTCACGACTGGGGCCACATCGCACAGCAGATGGTCGCGGCCGGTACCGGGCCGTTCCGTCTGGGCCGGCTGGTGCCCCAGGTCTCGGCGGAAATCCTGAAGAACCCGGACTACTGGGACAAGGCGCGGGTCGCCAAGCTGGACCGCGTGGTGTTCTTTCCGATCCCGGAGGCGGTCACCCGGCTGGCGGCGCTGCGCAATGGCCAGGTGGACTGGATCGAGGCGCCTCCGCCCGACGGCATCCCGTCATTGCGCCAGGCGGGTTTCAAGATCGTGACCAACTCCTATCCGATGACCTGGAGCTGGATGCTCAGCATCGATGGGGCGAAGACGCCATTCAGCGATGTGCGGGTGCGTCAGGCGCTGAACTACTGCGTGGACCGCGACGGCCTGGTATCGTTACTGAACGGCACCGCATCCCCGGCGGTCGGGCTGTTCGACGCCACGGATCCGCTGTTCGGCAAGCCGGAGCAGCATTACCATCTGGACCCCGGGCATGGCCGGGAATTACTGGCCCAGGCGGGGTACAGCGCGGCCCATCCTCTGACGTTCAAGGTCCTGATCCCCTCGTCCGGTTCGGGGATGATGATGCCTTTGCCGATGAACGAGTTCCTGCAAGGCAGCCTGCGCGAGACTTGCGGGGTGGAGGTATCGTTCGAGATCGTCGACTTCAACATCATGAACGCGCTGAACCGGCAGCCGGTGACAGCGCCGCTGCTGCGCGGGTCCCTGGCGCTGAACGTGGCGCCGCCCACTTCGGATCCGGCGCAGGTGCTGCGCTATACCGGTGCGGCTTACATGCCCCCCAACGGCGTCGCATGGGCCGACTTCAACGATCCGCAGTACGAGGCATTCCTGAAAGAAATGGAACAGGCAACTACACCGGAGGATGCGGCGGCGGCACTGCGGAGGGCGCACGAGCGGTTTGTCGACCAGGCGCCGTGGCTGTTCATCGTGCACGATCTGAACGCGCGCGCCATGTCACCGAAGGTGCAAGGTTTCGTGCAGGCGCAGTCCTGGTTCCAGGACCTGGTTCCCGTTTCCATGGCGCAATAGGCGCCGCCCGGTGCTGACGCCGTGCTATTGCGGCGGTGTCAGTACCGCGGCGAACAGCGTGAGTGCCTGTCCGCGGCTGAGGCTGCCGACCTCGAAGAGGAAGCGGTACCATATCGATCCATACAGCGTATCGTGCAGCACCTCGGGCGAGCCGGTCGCGGTGAAGCTGCCATCCAGCAGCCCGCGCTCGATGATGCGGATGGCAAGGTCCCGGCGATGACCGAGGTAGCGTTCGCGCAGGATGCCGGACATTTCCGGGGCGGCGACGCAGGCACCGACGACCGCGCGCACCAGATCGCCGGTTGGACCCTGCAGCACCTTGACCATGCTGATGATGTGGCCGCGGATGGCGTCGAACGGCGGGCGGGCTTCGTCCAGCGGCATGGTGGTGACCAGCCGTTGCAGCATCGCATCAACGAACAGCGCGAGCTTGGACGGCCAGCGGCGATACAGTGTGATCTTGCTGATGCCGGCTCGCTCCGCCACCAGGTCCATGGTGATGATGTTCGCCTGGCGTCCTTCGAGCAGATCGGTCACCGCCGCCAGCGCCAGGTGTTCGGCGTCGGCGATACGCGGTCGGCCGCGCGGGCGTAGCAGGTCGCGCGAGGCATCGGCGGGCATCGGGGTTCCTTCCTTCACGCACGCATTGGCAGATAGCAGCAGGAGAGACAAGTCGATGAGCGATACGACCGCCCCCATGGACGGGGCCCACGGCAGCCTCGCCGGCCGCCACATCCTGGTGATCGGCGGAGGCTCCGGTATCGGGCGGGCGACCGTCAGGCTCGCCGCCGCTCGGGGCGCGCGGCTGGCGAGCACGGTGCGCGACGAGGCGGAGGCCGCCTCGCTCAGCGCGGAAATCCCCGGTATCGTCGTGGCCCCGCTGGAGCTGACGCGCCGCCAGGATGTGGCGCCGGTGCTGGCCGGTCTGATGCAGACGATGGGGCGGATCGACGCGGTCGTCTATTGTGCGGGCATTCTGCTGCGCACCCCGACCGAGACGATGCCAGACGAGGATTGGGACCGGCTGATCGAGATCAACCTGACAGGCTGCTTCCGGATTCTGCGCACCGTGGTGCCGGCGTTGCGAGCCTCCGCGGGCGTGTCCCCCGCGATTGTCGTGGTGTCGAGTCAACTGGGTATTGTCGGGTTTCAGGCCGGGGCTGCCTATGCCGCCAGCAAATCTGGCCTCAATGGTCTGATACGGTCGCTTGCGCTGGAATATGCAGCGGAGGGGTTGCGGGTGAACGCCGTGGGGCCGGGGCCGACGGAGACGCCGATGACCGAGCGGACGCGGAACGATCCGGCTCTGCTCAGTCAAATGGTCGGTAATATCCCGATGGGTCGGTACGGCCGGCCGGAAGAGATCGCCGAGGTGATTCTGTTCCTGGCGTCTCCGGCGGCCAGCTTCGTTACGGGTCAGCTGTGGTGTGTCGATGGCGGGTACACTACGCGATAGGGTCATCGTCTGACGGCGCACCACGCAGCGCCCAACGCGAGCAGGCGTGTGCGCGAGCGCGACGGTTCGGCCACCCCTGACCGTCGCCGTGGGTGTTCTCGAAGCCGCTCGCCAGTCCGCTGGCGCCGCTCAAGTAACGGCCTTGTTGCGTGTCAAGACCGATCCGGTCCGGCCAGTAGGGTTGAGCCAGTAGGGTTGAGCCAGTGGGGATGGAGCCAGCGGGGACGGAGCCAGCGGAGACGGAGCCAGCGGGGATGGAGCCAGTGGGGATGGAGCCAGCGGGGATGGAGCCAGTGGGGATGGAGCCAGCGGAGACGGAGCCAGCGGAGACGGAGCCAGCGGAGACGGAGCCAGCGGGGACCGGGTATCCGCGAGGGGCCGGGGATCTGCGGGGACCGGGAGGCCGAGGCCGGGCAGCTGGCGCGAGAGGTGGCGCCGCACGGCTGCCGCAGCACGCCGGCGGACGCGGACCGATACCCCTGGCGCCGGTGCGTGAAGATCAGACGCCGGAGCGCAGGCGGCATGGTGCCGGGGCACAGGTCGCATGGTGCCGGGGCGCAGGCGGCATGGTGCCGGAGCGCAGGCGGCATGGTGCGGGGCACAGGTCGCATGGTACCGGGGCACAGGTCGCATGGTGCCGGAGCGCAGGCGGCACGGTGCCGGAGCGCAGGCGGCATGGTGCCGGGGCGCAGGCGGCACGGTGCCGGGGCACAGGTCGCATGGAGCTGAGGCGCATCTGGCACGCCACGCGGCGGCGGCGTAGAAACCCCGGGCAATGCCCCCAGGAGACGTTCCGATGCCGGTCAGCGGCTTGCCACCTTACGACACGCAGAACATCTTTGCGCGCATCCTGCGCGGTGAAATCCCCTCCAGCAAGGTCTACGAGGACGCGTTCGCGTTCGCCTTCCACGACATCAATCCGCAGGCGCCGACCCACGTGCTGGTGATACCGAAAGGCCCGTATTGTTCGTTCGCCGATTTCAGTGCCTCGGCCAGCGACGCGGAGATTGCCGGGTTCATCCGCGCCGTCGGCAGAATCGCGAAGGACCTGGGGCTGGAAGCGCCCGGCTATCGGCTGCTCGCGAACATGGGGGAGCACGCGGGGCAGGAGGTCCCGCACTTCCACGTGCATCTGTTCGCCGGACGGCCGCTGGGGCGCATGATTCCCGGCTGATCAGCCCGCGGCAAAAGCCTGCAGCGCCGCCGCGACCCGGGCCAGCACCGGATCCCAGGCAGAGCCTGCCGGCGCGGCATCGGGCCGTGCCGCACGGGCGGCACGCGGGCGGGCGGGCTTGCGCCCCAGCCACTCCTCCGGAGTAACCCGGAACAACCGAGCGCTCGGGTACCATGGGCTGTCTTCCCGCCCGGTCAGCCACCGCCAGTCGGGTGCGACGTGCAGGACGATCCAGACCGGTTTGCCCAGCGCTCCGGCCAGATGGGCGATCCCGGTATCCACGGCGATCACCAGATCGAGGCGCGCGATCAGGGCGGCCGTATCGGCGAAGTCGATGGCTTGCTCGACCTGTCGCCCGATCGCCGGACGCGCCGCCAGAGCAGGCAGATCGGCGGCACGCACCTCATGCTGAAGACTGTGGAAGTCGATCCCCGGGGTGTCGGCCAGCGTCAGGAACACGTCGGCCGGGATGGATCGGAGGTGGTCGCGCGCATGCCGCGCATCACCTGACCAGACCAGGCCCACGCGGGGCCGTTCCACCGGTCCGCGCGCGCGGGCGCGTCGGGTGTCCGGGCGCTTGACCGGCGCGGGCGGGCGCTCCGGCGGCCGCAGATACGAGACAGGGGCCGGAATGCTGTCCAATCCGGTGCCGAACCAGCGCGGCAGGCTGGTTGAATTGCACTGGAAGTCGAACCGGGCGCCTTCGGGCAGAGCGCTCACCACCGTCGCATCGGCGGCGGCGTGGCTGAGGAGCCGCACCAGCGGGGGAAATGTGCGCCAGGTGAGATGGCCGGCACCGCGATCACGCAGCAGGGGCCAGTACCGGAAGAACTGGATTGCGTCGCCGTGGCCCTGATCGTCGATGACCAGGAGGCTCCGTCCGGTCAGGGGCTGGCCCTCCCAGGCCTGGTCCGCGAGGCGCGGCGACCCGTCCGGGTAGAGTTCCGGGATATTCTCGCGGGCCGCATAGTCAACCCACCCGGTGTGGAACTGGCCAAGGCGAAGCCGGTTCATGCCGCGCAGCATGCGGGTCGCATCGAGGCCGGGTTGCAGATCGAGCGCCCGATCCAGGTGGGTGTTCGCCTCGCCGAAGCGACCCTCGGCAACCGCGAGTTCGCCCAGCATGCTGATCGCGGCGGCGTAGTGTGGCGTGTCGTGCTGTTCGGCGTCGAGCAGGGGGGCGAGCGCCTCGAGGGTTTGCGCGCTCAGCCCGCTCCAGGCGGCGAACTGGGCCCAGCGCAGACGAAACTCCGGATTGGGCGGCTGGATGTTGACCGCCCGCCGCGCGGCCCGCACGGCATCGGCCTGGCGTCCGGCCAGCCAGCATGCGGTGGCGCGCTGATGCCAGGCAGGCGCGAAATTTGGCTCGACCGCCAGCGCGGCGTCGGTCAGTGCCAGGGCTGTGCCGTGGTCCTTCCGCAGCAGCGCGAGTTCGGCTTGCTTGGTCAGTGCCATCGGGTGCCGCGGATCAGCCCGGACCGCTTCGTTCAGCAGGCTGGTCGCCCGGGCGAGCTGGCCATGGAGCAACGCCGCGGTGGCCGCCTGGACCAGCTGATCCGCCTCGGGCTGCTGCATGAACATCGCGAATGACCGTGGCTGCGATGTTATCGTCGATGCGCCATCCGGCCGGGCGTCGGCGATCTGCCCGGACCGGCCTGGGCCTGCCGGCGCACG
>DASWON010000495.1:0-7243 GCA_036398735.1 Rhodopila sp. | reverse complement strand
CACCACGGCGTTGAACACCCCGTCCACCCGCGCGATCGGTGCGGTCTGCGGCACCATGCACGGGTGCACCCGCGCCTCGATGCCCGCCTCAGTATGCCGGGCGATCCCCAGCAGCTTGATGCGGTATCCGAGTTCGGTGGCGAACGCGATATCGACAGCGGAGATTCGGCGAATGCCCTCCACATGCACGTCCTGGAACGCCACCGGCCGGCCGAACGCCAGTGCCGCGAGGATCGCCAGCTTGTGTGCCGCGTCGATCCCGTCGATGTCGAAGCTCGGATCGGCTTCGGCGTAGCCCAGCTTCTGCGCGTCACCCAGAACCTCGGCGAATTCGCGTCCGCGTTCACGCATCTGGGTGAGGATATAGTTGCAGGTACCGTTGAGAATGCCGGCGACGGCGGTGATGCGGTTGCCCGCGAGCCCTTCCCGCAGCGCCTTGATCACCGGGATCCCGCCGGCGACCGCCGCTTCGAACCCGAGGGCCACACCGCGCTCCTCGGCAACGCGCGCCAGCGTCGCGCCATGCACCGCCAGCAGTGCCTTGTTTGCCGTCACCAGGGGCTTGCCGGCCGCGAGCGCTGCCTCGGCCAATGCCAAGGCGGGTCCGTCCGAGCCGCCGATCAACTCGACGATGACGTCGATGCTTGGATCAGCCGCCAGGGCAACCGGGTCCTCATACCAATGCAGCCCCGACACCGGGAAGCCACGATCCTTCGACCGGTCGCGGGCCGACACGGCGGTCACGGCGATTGCTCGTCCCGCCCGCGCGGTCACGATATCGGCATTGTCGCGCAGCATCTTCAGAACCCCGCCGCCGACGGTCCCCAGCCCGGCGAGCGCGACAGAAAGCGGTCTGGTCATGGAGAGCCCGCCTCGGACAGCGCCGGCTCCGCCACGTTCGACCCTGCCTGCAGGAAGCCGCGGATATTGCGAATAGCCTGTCGCAGACGATGCGTGTTCTCGACAAGCGCGATGCGGACATAGCCTTCGCCGTGCTCCCCGAAGCCGAGGCCGGGAGCAACCGCGACCTTCGCCCGCTCCAGCAGCAGCTTGGAGAACTCGACACTGCCCAGCGAGGCATAGCGCGGCGGCACCGGCGCCCAGGCGAACATCGAGCCGTCCGGGCTCGGCATATCCCAGCCGGCCGAGGCCAGACCCTTGATCAGCACGTCGCGCCGCTCACGGTACAGGGTGCGCACCTGCTCGACACACTCCTGCGGGCCCGTCAGGGCGGTCGCCGCGGCGACCTGGATCGGGGTGAACGCGCCGTAGTCGAGATACGACTTCATCCGCGTGAGCGCGTTGATCAGCCGCGGATTGCCGGCGGCGAAACCCATCCGCCAGCCGGGCATGGAGTAGGTCTTGGACAGGCTGGTGAATTCGACGGCGATGTCCTTGGCGCCCGGCACCTGGAGGATCGACGGCGGCACCTTGTCGCCAAAGTAGATCTCCGCGTAGGCCAGGTCGGACATCACCCAGATCTCGTGCTTGCGGGCGAACGCCACGATTTCCTTGTAGAAATCGAGGTCAGCCAGATAGGCGGTCGGATTGGAAGGGAAGTTGACGATCAAGGCGGTCGGTTTCGGAACCGAGTGCCGCACCGCACGGTCCAGCGCCCGCAGCATCTCCTCGTCCGGGCACGCGGGAATACTGCGCACCGCGGCGCCGGCGATGATGAAGCCGAACTGGTGGATTGGATAGGACGGGTTTGGCACCAGGATCGTGTCGCCCGGGCTGGTGATCGCCGATGCCAGATTGGCGAGCCCCTCCTTGGAACCCAGCGTGGCCACGACCTCGGTCTCGGGGTTCAGGCCAACGTCGAACCGGCGCTGGTAATACGCGGCCAGTGCGCGACGCAGCCCTGGTATCCCCTTGCTGACCGAGTAACGGTGCGACCTGGGATCCTGCACCGTCTCGATCAGCTTGGCGACGATGTGCGGCGGGGTCGGGCTGTCGGGGTTGCCCATGCCGAGGTCGATAATGTCCTCCCCGGCGCCCCGAGCCTTCGCCTTGGCCGTGTTGACTTCGGCGAAGACGTAGGGCGGGAGGCGGCGGATGCGATGAAACTCGCCGGAGGAATCGGAACTCATGACAGGCCTTTCGGGGGTTCAGAAGCGACGTGGAGCGTGATTGCGTTGACCTGAGCGGTCACGGCGCAGGAATCATGCGATGTGGCCCAGGAGTATAGACCGGTTTCGGCGCTCGGTGTCAGGGTGGAAAAACGTGGGACTATTGCAGCAACCGCAGCGACGCGCCGTGACCGGAGGCCTCCGCGCTGACGCGGATGGCATTGCCCGGCACGCCGGCGGCTTTCAGCGCGTCGACGATCGACTGCGCCCGCGACAGGCCGAGGTTCAGCGCGGCCGACTGGGCGTCGGGATCGTTGGAGGTCGAATCGCCATAGCCGGTGACCGAGATGGTGCCGTTGCCGCGCTTCGTGGCGAAGGCCTTCACCTCATCGGCCGCCGGCTGCGACAGGTTCGACGCCTGATCCACGAAGACAATGGTTGCCGATGTGCCCGTTGACGGCACCGGCATCGGGTTGCTCGCGATAGGGGCCGCGGGCGGCGGGGGCGCGCCGGCCGGACGAGCCGGCGGCGCATCCGGCAGCGGGGGCGACACACCAGCGACGGTTGAGTCGGGCGTGCCTGAGATTGCCGGCGGGCGGGCCGGGTTGGCCGCGGCGGCCGCCGGAGGCTGCGCCGGGGCTGTGGTCGCGGCTGGCGCGGTCGGGCTTGCGACGGCCGGGACGGAAGAGGCCGCACCAGGTGTCGGGGCACCCGGTGTCGGTTCGGTGTCAGGCGCCGCGAGCGGCGCGCTTTGTACTGGCTTGCGAGGTGCGGCGGACGGTGCCGCGGGCGGTGCCGTGACCGCGGGCAGCGAGGCACTGGCGAACGGCGCACCGGGCGTGCCCGGCGCCGACGACGGCGCCCCGGCAGCGGTGGGCCCCTGGGGCGCGCCGGAGGTCCCTGCCTTGGTCGGCGGCGTGGCGCCCGGCGGGGGTGGCGGCGGTGCGGTGCCGACCCCGAACAGGTTCGGCGAGGCGGACGGCGAAGACGGATCTGCGAGAGGTGCCGCCTGCGCCGCATGCTGCGCGTTCGTCCGGTCAGCCACCAGCGAATCGGTGAGCTTCTTCAGCGCCTCTGGATCCGGCGGCTCCGGCTTGGCCGGGACCGTCGAAATGTTCGGGTAAGGCTGGTCGGCGCCCGGGGGAGCGGGGCGTTCCTCGGCGATCTTGCCGCCCTCCTGCCGGTGCCACCAGTTGACCGGGTTCAGCGAGGCGGTCGAACATCCGGCCAACAACCAGCCGGCCGTCACCAACACGGTAACGCCAGATAACCCGGCTTGCCCCGGTTTTTTCACACAACTAGCTTGCGCGCCTGTTTCGCTGACCACCATATGCTGGTTCCGCTCTCCGCTATCGGCGGCCTGTGTAGCCGCTGGTGTCGCCGACGCAAAGGATGTCTCCATGGCTGGAAACGATAAGAACGAGGTAATCCCCCCTGCCAGCGCCGCGACGAAGGCCAAGGCCGCCGTGGACAGCAGTCCGGCGACGCCCGACGCGACCGGTTTCAAAATTCCGGATCCGGCGGTGGTCGGCCGCTCGATGGCCGATATCGCCGAACGGTCGCAGCGACTGGTCGGTGAGTGGCTCAAACGCCAATCGCAGGAGGATCCGTCCGCCGATCCGTTGAACATCGGCCGCGCATTCCTGGAGATGACGACGCGCCTGATGGCCAACCCCGCGCGGCTGATGCAGGCGCAGCTGGGTTTCTGGCAGGACTACGTGACGCTCTGGCAGAACACCACGCGCCGGCTCATGGGGATCGAGGCGGAGCCGGTTATCGGTCCCGCCTCAAGCGACAAGCGCTTCAGGGACGATGCCTGGAAGGAAAACGAGGTCTTCGACTTCATCAAGCAATCCTACCTGCTGTCGGCCCGGTTCGTGCAGGACGTCGTGACCCATGTCGATGGTCTCGACAGCAAAACCGCTCAGAAGGTGGACTTCTATTCGCGGCAGTTCATCGACGCGATGAGCCCTTCGAACTTCCTGCTGACCAATCCTGAAGTGCTGCGCAAGACCGCCGAGACCGGGGGCGAGAACCTGCTGAAAGGCCTGAACAACCTGCTGGGTGACCTGGAGCGCGGCAAGGGTCAGCTGCGGATCAAGATGACTGACGTCGACGCGTTCAAGGTCGGCGACAATATCGGCGTCTCCCCAGGCAAGGTGATCTATCAGAACGATCTGATGCAGCTGATCCAGTACGCGCCGTCGACCGAGAAGGTGCTGAAGCGGCCGCTGGTGATCGCGCCGCCCTGGATCAACAAATACTACATCCTGGACCTGCGGCCGCGGAACAGCTTCGTCCGGTGGGCGGTCGCACAGGGCCATACCGTGTTTATGATCTCCTGGATCAACCCGGACGAGACACTCGCCGACAAGGGGTTCGAGGACTACATGAAGCAGGGCTACCTCGCCGCGCTGGACGCGATCGAGGCCGCCACCGGGGAGCGTGAGGTCAACGCCATCGGATATTGCCTGGGCGGCACGCTGCTCGCCTCGACCTTGGCCTACATGGCAGTGAAAGGTGATGACCGGATCAAGACCGCGACCTTCTTCGTCACCATGATGGACTTCCAGGAGGCGGGTGAGCTGGGTGTCTTCATCGATGAGGAACAGTTGCAGGCGCTGGAAGACAAGATGAACAAGCGCGGCTATCTCGAAGGCAGCGAGATGGCGACGACATTCAACATGCTGCGCGCCAACGACCTGATCTGGTCGTTCGTGGTCAACAACTATCTGATGGGCAACGACCCGTTCCCCTTCGATCTGCTGTACTGGAACGCGGATTCGACGCGGATGCCGGCACGGATGCACAGCTTCTACCTGCGCAAGATGTATCAGGAGAACCTGCTGGCGACGCCGAACGGGATCGAACTGGACGGCGTGCCGATCGATCTGGGGAAGATCAAGGTGCCGGCGTATTTCCTGTCGACCCGGGAAGACCACATCGCGCCATGGAAGTCGACCTATCGCGGCACGCAACTGCTGGGAGGGCCGAAGCGATTCGTGCTGGCGGCGTCGGGGCATATCGCCGGGGTGGTCAACCCGCCGGAGGGCGGCAAGTACGGGCATTGGATCAGCAAGGAACTGCCGCCCGACCCGGAAAGCTGGCTGCACGGCGCGACCGAGATGGCCGGATCGTGGTGGCCGGACTGGCACCGCTGGATTCTCAGCCATAGCCGAACGCAGGTTCCGGCGCGGCAGCCCGGCGACGGCAAGCTGACGCCGATCGAGGACGCGCCTGGGCAGTATGTCCAGGTCCGGCTGTCATAGCCGCCGTCCGCGGCGGCAGCGGTCGCGGCGTCTACCTGGCGCGGCAAGAACCAGGGGCCGCGCAAGGCGGAAGCGGGTCTGACGGTTCGGGGGGCCGTTGGCGGTCTCAGTGCTTTCCGGACCAGCGATCTCGGTCCGCCGCTCAGGCGTTCCCTTTCCAAGTGGCCTCACCCGACTTCGCGGATTGGCCTGCCCGGTTGATCATGTTGTCGGTCCTGCGGCCAGGCTGCCCGACCGAACAGCCGGCGGGGTCGGCCGCCCGGCATCGGCAGCCGACGCGCGCTGCGGTACGGGCGGGGTGGGCATATGGTGGCTGCACACGCGAAACGAGCACGCCGGCGCCGCCCATTCGGCGGAGCATCGATCACCACGGCGCGCTGGTGTCGGCGGTGCGATCCGATGTCAGCCTGGCGATACGCTTGTCCAGAGCGCCCGAAGGTCTGTGGACGTGCCGTTGGATCGGTCCCGGTCGCAATGGCCAATGCCATTGACAGCCTGTGACCCAGGCTGTGCACCGTCGGTGTACTGCCAGAGCGACCACGCCTCCCAACCCGGCGGCAGGATCGCCGAAGGCCCGTACTGGGCCAGCCAAAGCGGACACTTCGCGAGCACCGCGTCAGGATGCCCTCCCAGCATGCTCTTCAGCGTATGCCCGCTGTAGAGCACCGGCCACTTGCCGATCTTCTGAAAAATCGTCGTGACGAAAGCACGCGCTTCCTCGAGCGTCATGGACGGCCCGGCTGGATTATCCTCGAGGTCAAGCGCAAGCAACTCATTGTGCGACGGATTGGCAACCGAGAGATAGTGGTTGGCCTGGGTACCGCCATCGGAGCCATCGCCGAAATGGTACGAGCCGAACAGCAACCCGGCGGCCTGGATATCCGTTTTATTGGCTGCAAATCTGGGATCGACACCTGCGACGCCTTGCGTGGCTTTCTGGATGACGCCCTGTATGCCCACCTCCGCCGCGGCGCGGAAGTCGAGGTGAAGCCCATTATGGTGCGAAACATCGATGACCGCGTCGAGCATGACTGTGATCTCCCGTCTGGACTCTGCTCTGGGCTCTCCTGGTTCAGTATTTCCTGGCCGGGTCTTTCCTGTCCGGAAATCCCGTGGCCGGTATCTATTGCATTCTACTTTCCGCTGACCGCAACGCGCCAGCGAGACCATGAACTTATCATGAGCGCCCATTCGGGAGTAACAGAATGCAACGCTTCGTAGTAACATTGTTGTTGTTGCTGTCCGGTGCAAAGGTCGCCGCGGCGGATTCCGGTCCCGGGGCCAGCCTGATGCTGGCGGCGATCCTTGCGCCGCATTCCCCGTTGCTAAATGCGACCGAGAAAGCAACGATCGCCCGGATCGCCGCCGGGGATCTTGAGTCTCCAGCTGACACTATGTCCAGGATCACGCTCACGGCGACCGATCTGGAATGCCGGACAAGCCACGTCGACATCACTTCACGCTCCTGCGAGATCCGCTTTGGAGACCAGTCCGTCATGCTCACCGGCCGGGATGCGAATGAACTGTTCGCAACGCTGCTGGAGACGGGCGTCACCCCGTCGGGTGCCGCCGGCTCGATCTTCGCCGGGCTGTCACAGCTCAGTTGCGTTCTTGACCTGGCCTCGCTGCGGGAAAAGGCGGGTGGTGGGGCCGAATGCAGTTTCGATCCGGCGACCCGATGACTGGATCTTGTCCGGGCACGCCCAGGCGCTGGCCTCGGACCGGGGCGATTCGCGCGCGCTGCCGGACCGCCGCCATACGGCCGTCAGGAGCCTCCCAGGCATAGGCGGGTCGTCGTCGTCCAGGACCGTTGCACTGGCAGCGTCGGGTCCGGCCAGGGCCGGACCGGATCACGCCCTGACCAGCATCTTTTCATGTGAAGCCAGTGCGCGGTGCAGCATGTAG
>DASWON010000494.1:0-5328 GCA_036398735.1 Rhodopila sp. | reverse complement strand
AGCGCGGCCGTAGCCCGGGAGAGGCGGTGCCGGTGGTGCTGGTTACGCACGAAACCAAGGAGAGCGCGATGCGGGCAGCGGTCGATCGGATCGCCGCGTTGCCGACGGTGATGGAGGAGCCTGCGCTCATCCGGATCGAGGCGATCTAGTCTGTCTTGTACCCGCCCGCCGGATTGTTATCCGCCGGCCGGATTGCGGGCGCGGCGATAATCGGCTGGCTGGTACCTCGTTGATGCGGCGCCTGGCGTCGCGCCAATCCTGCAGACCTGCCAGCCGGCCGGATCGTTGCCTGGTCGGCGACGGCCGGCTGGCAGGCGTGTCGTTGACTTTGGCGCGCAGCCGCCGCACCAAACCTGCAACTCAGCGTCAACGTGAAGGTCAACGCTGACCGGTACGGCGTCGGTCCTGGCGCTGCCCGGAGACCACGCCCTGGCGCGGGTTGCATGATGCCAACCGGCAGCCGCTCTGCGGCATCGACGTATCTTCTTCAAAATGACCCGACCGTGACAGTATCGACTCCGCCGCGCCCGAACCGGTTGGTGAAACACCTGGTGACCGCGAGTCGATTTTCTATTTCGTGCGCCGCGCGACCGGGCGGTATGGCTCAGACGTCGCGCTCGTGTGCCTCCTGCTCGCGTTCCTCTTGCCTGGTCATTGGCGTAGAGAGACGATCCCCTTGGTCGGTGAGCCGACTCGGGAATTCGCCGAGATTTTCCATGATTTCGGCTTCCTCGACCGGCTCGACCGGTGGAATTTCGCCGTGGTGCTGCGTCATCGGGTTGGGCAACCGGCCTGCGGTGGGGTTGTCTTCAATGGCCTGCAACTCCCGCGCCCTCTCCAGATAGTCCGCCAGACCGCCGTCGGGCGCACCATCCTCACGCCATAGCCGTTCCGCGCGCACCCGGATCCGCCGCTCGTGATCGTTCTCGGCTTCGGCCATCGCAACCTCCATCGCTCCTGAATGGTGAAATTCTATCTGTTCACTCGCAAGGGCAACCTTGACCCAGATCAATGTCAGAACGGGTCTGGCTTCGTCTGATGGACATCGGCAGCTGGGTCAGGTGTGACGGTGTCATTCCCGGCCGGGTGCTATGAAAGTAGCCGCGAGGTTGATCGATTTCGGTTGGACCTATTGACATAAAGGAATTCCGTCCTACTTACACGTTAGCCGAGATGGGCCCTCGCTGCATCGCCGCGTCGATTGGCATCGGCAACCGGCGGTCTCGTGAAATCCCGGCAACCGATTTCCCACCATATCTGCGATCCCGGCCCGCACATGCGGGGACGAGGCCGATCGCCATGAGAGGCACCCACATGTCCACAGCTCTTACGAATATCGGTCCTGATGGCAATCTTACCCGCTATCTCCAGGATATCCGCAAGTTCCCCATGCTGTTGCCGGATGAGGAGCTTGAACTCGCCCGCCGGTGGCGCGATCACCAGGACGTTGCGGCGGCGCACAAACTGGTTGTATCGCATCTGCGGCTCGTTGCCAGGATGGCCATGGGCTATCGCGGCTACGGGCTTCCGGTCGGTGAGTTGATCAGCGAAGGCAACATCGGGCTGATGCAGGCCGTTCAGCGGTTTGATCCGGAGCGTGGCTTTCGGTTGGCGACCTATGCGATGTGGTGGATCAGGGCGGCGCTCAACGAGTACGTGCTCCGCAGCTGGTCGCTGGTCAAGATGGGTACGACGGCTGCTCAGAAAAAGCTGTTCTTCAATCTGCGCCGGCTAAAAGGACAGATGAAGGCGATCGACGAGGGAGATCTCGCACCGGATCAGGTCAGCGCGATCGCCAGGGTGCTGGATGTGCCGGAGCAGGACGTCGTCAGCATGAACCAGCGCCTTACCGCGCCGGACTTCAGCCTCAATGTTTCGGTTGGCGACGACGCTGAAAGCCAGTGGCAGGATCGGCTGGCGGACGAACGCGACAGCCCTGAAGCCGCGTTGATGGAACAGGACGAGGCGCATGGCCGTTCTGCGCTGCTGTCGCATGCGCTCGGTATGCTGAAGGAGCGGGAACGCCACATTCTGACGGAACGGCGGCTGCGGGAAGAGCCAACGACGCTCGAGACGTTGTCGCAACAGTATGGCATCTCGCGCGAGCGCGTGCGGCAGATCGAAGCCCGGGCCTTCGAAAAGGTGCAGAAGTCGATGCAGCGGCAGGTCGCCGACCGCCGGCGACAAACGTCGGCCGGGGTGTCGGTGAACGCGCGGCTTCCCGCCGCGGCCTGACGACGACATCAGGCGTCGCGCAAGCCGGTGTCCGGCCGCTGGATTGCGACCGGGCGGGCGCGCGAAAGCACTGCCCGGCGACAGAATCAGCGCGTCCGGACAGCGAGCGAGGCGGCTTCGCGTGCAAGCAGCCAGTCCGGTTCAGGATGATCCTCAGCAGCGGCGGACGGACGGCGGTTCGCTGCTGTCGGGCCTGTATCAGCATAATAGTGCGTAACAGTCATAGTTATCGCCGGTGCCGCCGTGCCCGACCTTCATCGGCGTATTCGGAGCGGCGATCAGTAGACCGGGGCAGGTTGCCTGCGACCAAGGCACTGATCTGTGTGGCTGCTCGCAGCCTCGGCGTGACGCGCGGTGCTTGGCGACCAGACGCCCGGTGCGGGGTTCTGAAGCCGGTCGTCCCGGTGGATTGCGACAGGCGGGCCTCAGAACCTGGCATGGTATCAGAAATGGCGGTCTGCCATTGTCCTTGCGGATCCAAAAATAACGTCGGGACTTGACCCATGGTCAGACGGACGTTCGGATCGGGACACTAGGCTTTCCGCGGCGACCACCCGTAAGCCTTGGCGCACGCCCCGCCCATGAGCATCGCCCGCTCCGTGTCGCTCAGGCGATCGGTGTTGACGAAGGGCTCGACAGCCTGCTCGTAGTTGACCACAGCGAACGCGCGCGTCCAGTCCGTCCCCCACAGGCAGCGATCGAAACCCCAGGCGTCGAACACGCGCGCCAGCGGGTCCCAGATGTCGGGAAACGGATACGGCTCCCGCGACAGCGTGCAGGCGCCGCTGACCTTGATCACCGCGTTCGGGCGTTTGGCAAGCTCCAGCACCTTCGGAAGGTCGGCCCAGGGCTGCGGCGGCGCGGGCGGCACACGCGGCTGAAGAATGCCCAGATGGTCGATGATGAATCGCGTGCCGGGATGCCGATCGATCAGCGCGGTGCCCACGTCGAGATTGTCCCAGCACAGGATGTTGACCGGAAAATCGAGACGAGCCGCAGCCTGCAGGATCCGATCGAGGCCGGCGTCGTTCGCCTGACGCCCCGACTCTTTTGGCAGCATGATGCGGATCCCGACCGCCCCCGGCGTCTTCTTCCAGTCGGCGATGACATCGGCCACCGCCGGATCGTCCGGGTCGACCGGCTTGACGATGGCAAACCGGTCGGGATGGGCCCGCTGCACGTCCACCGCATAGCTGGCGTCGTAGCGGTACAAGCCGAAGGCGGAGATGAAGATCGCGCCATCAACTCCAACCTTGTCCATCGCCGCGACCATCTCGTCGCCCGTGACATGGTCGGGCCAGTTCGGCACAGTGTGCCAAGGTCGCCGGGGCGTGTTGGCCTCATAGGCATGGACCTGCGAATCAATGATCATTATTGGGGTCGCTCCTCTGTGCCCCGCGAGTGTGGCGATCACGGCGCGTTCGTGTCTAGAGGCCTGGGCGGCGGCCTCGCCTTTGCGTGCCGCTGATGCAGATCGCCGTGAGGACGCCGTCTGTCCACTCTCGCGGCGCGGGCTTGGCGCCCGCCTAGACCTTGATCTCCTGCACGAACCGTGCCCGCTGTGCGCACGCGGCGGCGAGAAACGCCAGGTCCGTCCCGGTTGAGACATATCGCGCACCCATCCGCACGAACTGCGTCATCAGGTCGTCCCGCGCCGCCAGTCCGCCCACTCCCACGTGCTTGCCCACCTTGCGGGCCGCCGCGATCGAGCGAGCGAACGCGTCCTTCAGGCGGGGATGATCGAATTGGCCGGTGATTCCCATCTCGGCGCATAAATCGTTACTGCCGATCAACAGCATGTCGACCCCCTCCGTCGCGATGATCTCCTCCACATTCTCCAGCGCGGCGACGGTTTCCATCATCACCACCAGTGACGACGCGTCGTTCATGGCGGCGTTCGTCTCGGCCATCGGGAAGCTGCGGTACTGGTAGTGCGACAGTGCGCCGCCGGCGGAGCGATGGCCCAACGGCGGGAACTTTATGAGTTCGACCATCGCCCTGGCCTCGGCGGCGGAGCGGACATGCGGCGTGATCACGCCCATCGCGCCGCCATCCAGCACGCGGCCAATGTATTCGGGGGTGTTCGCGGGCACCCGCACCAATGGCGTGATGCCGATCTGCTGGGCGCTGATACAGATCTGGCAGCACGCGTCGATCGACAGGGTGTTGTGCTCCAGATCCACGTACAGCGTGTCGAACCCGGCGGTTCTGGCGATTGCCGCGATCTCGATGGAGCGAGCGAAGCGCACCGTCATGGAGGCGACGACCTCGTTGCGGGCCAGTTTTTCCTTCATGTGGTTGCGCAGCAGGTGACGAAGTTCGGACATGATTTTCTCCCCGGAAAGCATCGGGAGCCTGCGCACAAGACGGACGGCGTGCAAGCCTGTATGGTGCCGCTTCAGGAAAACAGAAACGCCAAGGGACCGGATGCTGGACAGGACAATACCGTCGCCGCTGCTGGATGTGCGCGGTGTGACGCTGCAATACAAAACGCGGGACCATCTGGTCACCGCGACATACCGCGTGGACTTCAGCGTCCAGCGATCCGATCGCTTCATCCTGCTTGGGCCGTCGGGCTGCGGCAAATCGACGCTGCTGAAGGCGGTGGGCGGCTACATGGCGCCGACCGAGGGGGAAATTCACCTCAAGGGCCAGCGCATCACGCGCCCAGGGCCCGACCGGATGATGGTGTTTCAGGAGTTCGACCAGCTGCTGCCCTGGAAGACCGTCCGCCAGAACGTGGTGTTCGCGCTGCAGACGTCGGGCAAGCTGCGCGGCAAGGCGGCCGATGAGAAGGCGATGCAGTATATCGAGAAGGTCCATCTGACCCGTTTCGCCGACGCCTATCCCCACACATTGTCCGGCGGCATGAAGCAGCGCGTCGCCATCGCCCGCGGCATGGCGATGGAGCCGGACATCCTGCTGATGGACGAACCCTTCGCCGCCCTTGACGCCCTGACCCGGCGGCGCATGCAGGACGAGCTGCTGCAGCTTTGGGCCGACACGAAGTTCACCGTCATGTTCGTGACGCACTCGATTGCCGAGGCCATACGCATCGGCAACCGCATCCTGCTCCTGTCGCCGCATCCCGGA
>DASWON010000493.1:0-14440 GCA_036398735.1 Rhodopila sp. | reverse complement strand
GACGGTGCAGTTTGGCACCTCCGAGGAAGACGATGCCCGCTGCGGCGAACTGCTGCAGCAGGCCCGGGCGAGCGCCGGCGGGAAGGCCTTGCCGCCGCCGCGGCCGAACGCCTCCTCAGACCGCTGAGGCGCGGAGCGTTGGCCGCTGGCGAGGCGAATCGCTGAGCCACACCGAGCTTGGTGACGCACGCCTGGCCGCTGCGTGTTGCATGATCCGCACCGTCGTGGCTTGCTGACCTGCTTCTACACAGGAGGGGACAATGGCATTCTACGAATTGCGCCAGTACAAGGTGCTGCCCGGCATGCTGGAAAGCTGGGTCAAGATCATGGAAACGGAGATCATCCCGTTCCAGATCTCCAAGGGCATGGTGATCACCGGCAGTTTCCAGGGCGAGACCGACCCGTCAGTCTACATCTGGCTGCGCCGGTTCGAGAGTGAGGAACAGCGCGTGGCGCTGTATGCGG
The DNA here is from genome assembly GCA_036398735.1 of Rhodopila sp. Taxonomy (GTDB): domain Bacteria; phylum Pseudomonadota; class Alphaproteobacteria; order Acetobacterales; family Acetobacteraceae; genus Rhodopila. Next base: position 13,975 of record DASWON010000493.1, on the reverse strand, counting down.
CGGTCTACGAGTCCGAGTATTGGAAGACCCAGATCGCGCCACGGGTTCCGGAACACCTGGACCGGTCCGGCATCGTGGTGACGCGGATGGTGCCGACGCCGAAGTCGGTGGCGCAGTAGGTCGCGCACCGGTGTGGTGGTTCTGAAGTCCGCGTTACCGTGGGATCCGCGCCAAAGCGGACTTCAGAGCCATGAGCCACAACAAAAACAACGTTTTGCTGATAGCCTCGTCGATCGGAATAGTTCGTCGGTTGATCCATGGCACGACGTTGATCCCCGACGTTGATCCCCGACGTTGATCCCATGCCACGACGTTGATCCGTGGTACGATGGGCGTTCGGATCGGGACGCTGGCACCCGCTGTCAGCGGATCGCCCGGCGCAGCCCTGTCGGACAAAATGCGGCAGCGTGGCGCCCGAGCCGAGGTCGGCGAATTTTCGTGGAGCCCGGGATCGACGGTGGCCGCCGGGCGCGGCCCGACCGAAGGTTGCGGATATCCCAGCGGCAGGCGGGCGGTCTGCGCGAAGCGAACTTCACCGGGATCGCAAACCTCTTGAGCACAGCGCGGCACCAGACCGCGTGCGAACACCCAGACGATCAACCCGTGAACGGGGACAGGCCGATGTCGCCGAATGGGCCGTTGCTGAAGACGTTTTCAGCCCGATCGGGGCGGGCGGTCCGGACGGCCCGGGCGCGCGGAAAGCCGTGCTCGCCGTGACCCGTGGCGGCTTTTCATGGCGCAATAGCGATCCCCCAAGCGACGGTTTCTCTGCCGTCACATGCAGGCCGTCCCGCGTTTTCCAATGGACTTGATCAGTGGCCCTGCGCCTGCGAAAAGGCGGGAGAAATCCGGGGAACTGAAGTGCAGCCGCCCAAGCCAACCGTCGCCAAGAAGCAAGCCGCCATGCCGCCGGCCGCACAGCCGCCCGCAAGCAGGGCGGTCAGCGCGAAGTCCCTGACCGAAGGCCAGCTTGCCTATGAAACCAAGCGCGCCGCCAAGGCGGGCATGAGCCTGGACAAGTGGCTTGCCAGCAAGCAGCGCCAGCAGGAAGCTGAGGCGAAGGCGAAGCTGAAGGCCGCCGAGGCTGCCAAGCCCCCCAAGCCGCCCGGCTTTTTCGGCCGCCTCCTGGAACGCGCGCATCGTCCGCTTGGATCTTAGCGCCATGGGCTCCGACGATCGCCGCGTCGCACGGCGAACGCCGGGATGAGCGGACCATGGAAAACGCGGGCCATGGAAAACGCGGACCATGGAAAACGCGACCACGGAAACGCCGAACCGGACGCCAAGGGCTGCTCTGACGACGCAGGCCGCCAGGGTGCCCTGCGGCGCCGGGACGCCTGCATCGACTGGCCGGGAGCCATGATCGGCACGGCTGCCGGGGCTTCCTGCACGTGCCGGCTCTGCGCGGCCGACGCGGCGGGCCGCCGCTTCGCTGCGTAGCGGTGGCCGGGCCTGAGCATCGGATCGCAGAGCAGCGTGTGTCGCGACACGGGCACGGGCACGGGCACGGGCACGGGCACGGGCACGGGCAGCCGCATCAGTCGCATCCGGCTTGTTCAGGAGGCGGAGGGTGGCGCCGTCGCATTGGGCGCGGACCTGCCGATCGGGCTGCCGCGTGCCTATGCCGCCGCCCGGCCCGAGGCGGATTTTCTTGGTTTCCTGCACACGGTGCACGAGCTGCCCGATTTCTTCGAGGTATGCGCGACCCTGGACGAAATCCGGCCGGATCGTCCGTTCTACCCGACCCGCGGCATTCGCGGCATGACGCGACTGTCGCATGCGATGGCGCTCGGCATGACGGAGGCCTCCGGTTTGTCACGCGTCTGCGACAGAGCGACGGCGGAGCGGCCGGCGGGGGCACCGCTGTTCTGGACGCTCGGCGCGAACCAGTCGGGCAAGGCCGCGATCGCCGCCTGGAAGCATCTGATCCTGCCGGCGATCACCGGCCAAACCGCGTTGCGGCTGTGGCCGTTCGAGGGTCCGTTCGGTGCCTTGCTGTCGCCCGGAACGGCCGCCCTGGCCGAGACCTACCCGGCGGAGGCCCTGCGTCACCTCGGGATGACGCTGCGCGGCAGCAAGCGGCGGCACGCGGACCGATGTGCGACGTCCGGGGCACTGATGACCGCGGTCGATCAGCAGGCGGCGTCGCCGGACGACGCGATGCGCCGGATGATCCGGGACGGCTTCGGTCCGGATGCCTCCGGCGAGGACCGTTTCGACAGCGTCCTCGGGGTGCTCTGCGTGCTGAACGTGCTGGCCGGGAACCGGCCGGATACGGCCCCCGACGACCCATGGATCAAGCGATGGGAAGGCTGGGTGCTGGGGCAGACCGCACTGCCGCGGCAGGCCGCGTCCGCTCCTTCGGGTCCGCTGACCAGCGGGTGAATGCCGCGCGGCTGTGCCAGGAGAGCGGACGCTTTCAGTCGCGAACCGGCAGGCGCCGCTGAATGCCGGCAGGGGCCCGGCGGTGCTCGCCCCACAGTCTCGTCTGACCGCCCCAGCGGCACGCACACATGCGAGATCAATGAGATGACGGACAATCGGCCGGCTGGCATGACGCCGTTAGCGGCCTGATGACTTACAGTGCCATCTGATACCACTTGCGTTGACCCGGGTTCACCGGACGCAGGGTCACCGGCGGCCCGATGGCCAGTCTGTCTGACCTGGCGGTCGTCGTGTTAGCGCAGTTTCACGGTGACTGGAATCGTGTTGCTCGTCTCTTGTGTCATGGTCGGGCTTTGTCGGGCTTGGCGCGCCACCCACGATTTGCGGGATTTCCGAGCGCAAGTCGTGGGTCACCGGGCCGCCGCCCGGTCATGACACAAAGGGCGGCTGCCTGGCGGCGTTTCCAGTCACCGTGAACGCGGTCAAATCGAAGGTGTGGGTGGCCGGCCATGACGCGGCGGTGGCGGCCGGCAAGTATGAGGCACGAAGCGGCTCAGGATGACACCTGACAGAAACGGTATTCAGGTCGTATCAGACACGATCGTCACCCTGGCGCACGCAGCGCGTCGGTGGTGCGGTATCGCGGGGTCCGGTAGCCCAATCATGATGCAGCCCAGCATCACTCTGTCACGACCGGGAAAGCCGGCGCCGCTTCCTCGATGCGGCGCGATAGGGACTGCCGGCACGCTTTCAGATCCGCGCGACGCTTCGTGTGCCGCCTTCGCATACGCATGAACCCGTGCGCCCCGCCAAGGCCTGCAATATATCCCCGCCGATCGACCGCGACACCGATGCGGTCACGGCGATCGAACGCCGATGCGGCCACGGCGATCGAACGCCGATGCGGCCAGACGGCAAGCGGAAGCGGGCGGAAGAGGGGCACACGGCCCCCCCTCGGCCCCCCGGCGCTCGGGCTTGGGCTCGGGCTCGGGCTCCGGCTTGGGCTCGAGAGGTGCGCAGCGACTCGCTAGGGCCAGCGCACCTCCGGCGGCAAACTCATGAGGATCGCATCCACGTTGCCGCCGGTCTTCAGACCAAACAGCGTGCCCCGGTCATAGATCAGATTGAACTCGACGTAGCGCCCGCGGCGTATCAGTTGGTGCTCGCGCTCCGCCGCGGTCCATCGTTCGGCCATGCGCCGGCGCACGATCCTCGGGTAGACGTCGAGGAACGCCTCCCCCACATCGCGGGTGAAGGCGAAATCCGCCGCGACGTCGTCGGTGGCATGGTGATCGAAAAAGATGCCGCCGGCCCCGCGCGGCTCCTGCCGGTGCGGCAGGTAGAAGTAGCGGTCGCACCACGCCTTGAACCGCGGATAGTAGTCCGGGTCATGCCGGTCGCAGGCCGCGCGGAACGCCGCGTGAAAGTCCGCCGCGTCCGCCTTCGCCTGGTCGGCATCCAGCCGCATCGGCGTCAGGTCGCCGCCGCCGCCGAACCAGCCTTTGGTTGTCACCAGCATGCGGGTGTTGAAATGGGCGGCCGGCACCAGCGGGCTCTGCATGTGCGCGACCAGGCTGATCCCGCTCGCCCAGAAGCGCGGATCCTCGGCGGCTCCGGGGATCTGCGCGCGGAAGTCCGGGCTGAACTCGCCCTGGACCGTGGAGACGTTGACGCCGACCTTTTCGAACACGCGGCCCGTCATGACGCTCATCACCCCGCCGCCGCCATCCGCACCATCTTCCGCCGGACGCTGCCATGCGGTGCGCTCGAAGCGGCCGGGCGGGCGGTCGCACAAGGGCCCGGTCTGGGCGTCCTCGATCGCCTCGAATGCCGAGCAGAGGCGGTCGCGCAATTGTTCGAACCAGTGGCGGGCATCGGGCTTGAGTGCTTCATGAGCCACGGTGGATGGTTTTTCAGTCATCGGGGGCTTGTTCCTGCGCGGCAGTCGGGATAACCCCTGCTGCCAGCTTGTTGCGGTGGCGAAGGCCGGTCTCTAGACTGCGTCGGACGCCAGGTCCGGGGCAACCCGGCCGGCAGCAAGACGGTGTTCCGGGCTGGTCTTACGGTTGGCCCGCGGTCAGACGCGCCTGCGCCCTGGCTGAAACGGTAACTCGAGGGAAAGTATGGCTGACTCGTCCGCCGCTGCCGCCACCCCCCATCACGCTTCTTCAGGCGACGTGACCAAGCGCGATTTCCTGCAACTCATCGCGGTCGCCGGCGCGGCCATCGGGGCCGGCGCCATTGCCTGGCCGCTGATCGACTCCATGAACCCATCGAAGGACGTGCTGGCGCTGTCGTCGGTCGACGTCGATCTGGCGCCGGTCGCCGAAGGGCAGGGCATCACCATCGTCTGGCAGGGCAAGCCGATCTTCGTGCGCCACCGGACCGCCACCGAGATCAAGGAAGCGCAGGATGTTCCGCTCGGCCAGCTGATCGACCCGCAGGCCGACGCCGCGCGGGTCAAGGCGGGCCACGACCAATGGATCATTCTGATCGGCATCTGCACGCATCTGGGTTGCGTGCCGCTCGGCAACAAGCCGTCGGACCCGCGCGGCGACTGGGGCGGCTGGTTCTGCCCCTGCCACGGCAGCCAGTATGACACCTCGGGGCGTGTCCGCCACGGCCCCGCACCCGCCAACCTTGCGGTACCGCCGTACGCATTCGAGTCCGACACCAAGATCAAGGTCGGCTGATTCGTTCAGCTTCCGACCCGCGACAGGAAACCAACCATGGCCGGCCTGACCAAGAGCGAATTCGCCAATCCAGTGATCAACTGGATCGACACCCGTCTGCCCATCTTCACGATGATGCAGAAGGAATACGGGGTTTTCCCGACGCCGAAGAATTTCAACTACTTCTGGAATTTCGGCGCGCTGGCGATGGTGAACCTGGTGATCATGATCATCACCGGGATCTTCCTGGCGATGAACTACCAGCCGAACACCGAACTGGCGTTCAACTCCGTCCAGCACATCATGCGCGACGTGAACTACGGGTGGCTGATCCGCTACGTTCACCAGAACGGCGCGTCGATGTTCTTCATCGTCACCTACATCCACATTTTTCGTGGCCTGTATTACGGGTCCTACAAGGCTCCGCGCGAGCTGCTGTGGATGCTGGGCGTGGTCATCCTGTTGCTGATGATGGCGACCGCATTCATGGGCTACGTGCTGCCCTGGGGCCAGATGTCCTACTGGGGCGCGACGGTGATCACCAACCTGTTCTCGGCGTTCCCCTACGTCGGGCCGAAGATCGTGACCCTGCTGTGGGGTGGCTTCAGCGTCGACAATCCCACGCTGAACCGCTTCTTCGCCCTGCACTACCTGCTGCCCTTCGTGCTGGTCGGCGTGATCTTCCTGCATATCGCCGCGCTGCATATCACCGGGTCGAACAACCCGCTGGGCATCGACGTCAAGTCGCCGCAGGACACCCTGCCCTTCCACCCGTATTACACGATCAAGGACAGCGTCGGGATCTGCGTGTTCCTGATCGTGTTCTCGGCTCTGGAGTTCTTCGCCCCGAACTACCTGGGTGACCCGTACAACTTCATCCCGGCGAACCCGCTCCAGACCCCGGCGGACATCGTGCCCGAATGGTACTTCCTGCCGTACTACGCCATCCTGCGCTCCGTGCCGAACAAGCTGCTGGGCGTGTGCATGATGTTCGGTTCTCTGCTGGTGATGTTTGTGCTGCCCTGGCTCGACACCTCGCGGGTCCGCAGCGCGCGTTTCCGGCCGATCTACCGGCAGCTGATCTGGGTTTGGGTGGCTTCGGTGATCGCGCTGGGCGTCTGCGGCGCTCACAAGCCAGAGGGCATCTGGGTCGTACTCAGCCGCGTCTGCACCCTGTATTACTTTCTGCACTACCTGGTGATCCTGCCGATCCTGGGCAAGCTGGAGCGGCCGTTGCCGCTGCCCGAGAGCATCAGCCAGCCTGTCCTCGGCGGACGAGGCGGCGGACCGCTGCCCGGCAGCGCCCCGGCCAAGCCGATGGAGAAAGCGTAATGCGTCCGCTGCGTTCCCTTCTGGCCGGCGTGTTCGCCCCGGCCGCCCTGGCGGCAACCCTGCTCGCCACACCTGCGATGGCGCAGGAAGAGATCCAGCTGCCGCACCAGAAATGGAGCTTCAACGGCATCTTCGGGACCTTCGACCTTGCCGCGGCGCAACGCGGGTTCCAGGTCTATTCCAACGTCTGCTCGAACTGCCACTCGCTGCAGATGCTGCATTACCGCGACCTATCGGGTATCGGTCTGAATGCGGACCAGATCAAGGCGATCGCCGCCAACGTGACGGTGCCGTCGGGCACGGACGATCAGGGCAACCCGAAGGACGGACCCGCTACGCCGGCGAGCCAGTTCAAATCGCCCTTCGCCAACGAGAAGGCGGCACGCGCCGCCAACAACGGGGCTCTGCCACCGGATCTGTCGCTCATCGTGAATGCCCGTGAAGGCGGACCGGATTACATCTATGGCATCCTCACCGGCTTCTCCCAGCCGCCGGCCGGGTTCAAGATGCAGGACGGGATGAACTACAACAAGGTGTTCCCCGGGCATCAGATCGGGATGCCGCAGCCGCTGCAGGACGGGACGGTCGAATACAGCGATGGCACCAGCACCAGTCTGGACCAGGAATCCCACGACGTCGTCACCTTCCTGGCCTGGGCAGCCAACCCGTAAACCGTGGAGCGCAAGCAGATCGGCGTCCGGGTCATCCTGTTCCTGGTGTTCATGACCGGCATCACATATGCGGTGAAGCGCAAGGTGTGGTCCGACGTCCACTGACCCGGCTGGTGCGACGCCGCGCGACTGGCCCCGCAACGCCAGGTTTCTGATACCAGCCGGCCGCATCGTCGACCTTTCGGCGACGGGCGGCTGGGTGGTATTTCATTGATTTCTGGCGCAGCCGCCACGCCAGCCCTGCATACCAGCCAGCCAGCATCACGCGACCGGTATAACACCCGCCCGGTAACCTGACCCTCTAACCTTCACCCTCTCACCTTTTCACTCTGGGGCGTTGAATCCATGGTCCAGCCCGTCATCGGCATTATCGGCGGCTCCGGCCTCTACGATATCGACGGGCTGGAGGACAAAGCGTGGCGGCGGGTCGAGACCCCGTGGGGTGACCCGTCGGACGAACTGCTGTTCGGCCGCCTCGGCGGGGTCCAGTGCGTGTTTCTGCCGCGGCACGGCCGTGGCCATCCCTCCTCCCCCACCCATCTCAATTACCGAGCGAACATCGATGCGCTGAAGCGCTGCGGTGTGACGGACGTGTTGTCACTGTCCGCCGTCGGCAGCCTGAAGGAGGAGCTTCCGCCGGGGCACTTCGTGGTGATCGACCAGTTCATCGATCGCAGTTTCGCGCGGGAAAAGAGCTTCTTTGGCGATGGCATCGTCGCGCATGTCTCCATGGCACACCCGGTCTGCACGCGGCTCGGAGACGCCCTGTACGGCGCCGCCTCGTCGCTTTCGCTGCCAGTCGCACGCGGCGGCACCTACCTGGTGATGGAGGGGCCGCAGTTTTCCACCAAGGCCGAGAGCGAGCTGTACCGGTCATGGGGATGCAGCGTCATCGGCATGACCAACATGCCGGAGGCGAAACTCGCCCGCGAGGCGGAGCTTTGCTACGCGACGGTGGCGATGGTGACGGACTTCGACTGCTGGCATCCGGACCACGACCACGTGACGGTCGAGGCGGTCGTGCGCATCCTGCTTGGCAATGCCGACAAGGCCCGGGATCTGGTGCGTGCCGTCGTTCCGGAAATCGGGCAGGTCCGCACGCTGTGTCCATGCGGCTGCGACCGGGCACTGGATCATGCGCTGATCACAGCGCCCGAGCGCCGCGATCCGGCACTGGCGGCAAAACTGGACGCCGTGGCCGGGCGCGTGCTGTAGCTACTTCTGCGCAGTCTCGGTGCTGTTCGAACCGGTGAGCTGTTTCGTCACCTTCACCGCATTCTGCACCTCGTGCGGGCTTGCCTCGGCGGCACCGGCGCCCAGCCTCACGTCGCCATCCGGCTGCGGCAAGGTGATCGGCTTCACCTCGACCGGAGCCACGCCGTCTTTCTTGAGATCGAGCTGATCTGCCACTTTCGGGGCCAGATCGACGACCCGGCCGCGGGCGTAGGGGCCACGATCCTCGATCTTGACCGTGGCGGTCTTGCCATTGTCGAGGTTGGTGACACTGGCGACGCTACCCAGCGGCAAGGTCTTGCTTGCCGCCACGTCGGAATTCGGGTTCATCCGGCGGCCATCCGCCATTTTCCGGTTGGCGAAGTGGCGCGCGTAATAGGACGCTCGGCCCTTCTGCTTACGGCCGGAGTGGTCGATATGCCCCGCAGGCGCCGCAGCCACTGGCGGGAGTTGATTGAGTCGCTCCGCTTCCTTTCTCGCCCCGGGGGCATCTGCCGGAAGCGGTGCCGCGAGGGCCCCCCACGCAGTGCCACAAAGCCACCCCGTCGCGATCGCGACGCGCAAGTTGATCATACCTCATCCCTTTTTTCTGTTTATTTCCGCTTGTTTCAAGACGCACCGGCGAGCCCTGGGTTCCAATCACAAAGTCCGCGTGCAAATGTTGGTGACTCGGAACTTTGCCAATCGCTATAGATCGTCGGTACGAAGGACCGGCTTGGGAGTGGCGGATGCTCGACCTGACAGGGATCATGTTCAGTTCACTGATGATGCTGGTCGTCATCGTGCAGGCCGTCAGGGCGGATCAGAACGAACCGTGGTTCCAGAGGATCAGACGCAAGGAGAAGCCTTCACCGGAGGCCAAGCGCCCGTGGCAGCGGCGGCCATAGCACCGCGTTGAGAGATCGGCCGTGCTTCGAAGCATCTGGTTGCTGTTCGTCTATGTGTCGTTCCTCGGGCTGAGCGTCCCGGCCCCGTTCGTCGCCACCCTCGGCTATGTCTGGGTCGACACATTCCAGCCGCAGCTGGTCGCCTTCGTCGTGCTGAACGAGTTGCCCGTGGCGATGATCATGGGCATCGTGGCGGTCGGAAGCTATGTCCTGCTGGACCGGCGGTCGCCCCCGCCGATCAGCATCGAGGCCGCGCTGCTCGTCAGCATGGTCATCTGGGTCAGCCTCACCTTGATCTGGGCACAGGCGCCGGACGAGGCGTGGATCAAATGGGACGTCGTGTCCAAGACGCTGGCCTTCGCGGCGTTCGTTCCGTTCGTCATCCGGTCCAGGGTTCAGATCGAAGCATTTGCCCAGACCTACGTACTGTCTCTCGCCGCCAACTTCGTGCCGTTTGGGTTGAAGGTTCTCATTTCCGGTGGCGGCTACGGCCGGAATCTAGGCCTGCAGGCGGGCAACACCGGCCTGTCGGAGGGGGGTCTGCTCTCCACGTCCTGTCTGATGGCGGTTCCGCTGGCGATCTTCCTGGCCTCCCACACCCGCCTGGTTCCGAAAAGCAAACTGGTATCGCTGGGCTACTGGACGATCGCAGGCCTGGCAGTCGTCACCGCCGTCGGCACCTATGAACGCAGCGCCCTGGTCGGACTGGTCATCCTGGCCGCCTACATGTGGATCCGCAGCCGGCACAAAGTCGCGTTCGGGGCCGTCGTCGCGGCCGCGGCCTGCGTCATGCTCTATTCGGCGTCGACCGCATGGAATTCCCGCATATCGACGATCGGCGACCCGGACATGGAAAGTTCTGCATACGTCCGTATTCTTGTATGGAAGTGGACGCTGGGCTTTGTCGCTGAACATCCGTTCGGGGGTGGCTTCCAGAGCTACCTCATCAACCATGTCGATGTGCCTGGCAGCGCCACCCAAGCCGCGCATATCGAGTTCGGGCGGGCGTTTCACAGCATCTACTTCGAGGTGCTGGGCGAACATGGCTATCCTGGCCTGGCCATCTTTCTGGCTCTGGCGGGCTTGATGTTCTTCAGACTGCGGCGGGTCAGCAGGCAGGCGCGCGCCTATCCGGAACTGCAATGGGTAGCGGACCTGTCGGATGCGCTGCAGAGCGGAATGGCGGTCTTCCTCACCGCCGGGGCGTTCGTCGGCATCGCCTTCCAGCCGATGTTCTGGTACTTCATCGCCTTAAGCATATCGCTCTCCGCCTACATGTCGCGTGTGGAGAGCCAGCAGGATTCCGTGGTTCCCGGATGGCGAAGGGCGCTGGTGGCCGGCGCTGGTGGCTCTGGCGCTGGTACCTCCGGCGCCGGCGCCGCGCCGGGCGCTGTTCGGAAATGGCGTGAGCAACCCGCGCCGGCCGCGGTGAGCGGCGGTTTGCCACGACCGTAGACGGCCACCGCGCGTTATCGGCGGGCCGGATAAGCTCGCCCATCACCGCGGCAGCCAGCGGGAATACGGGGTGTTGGTCTATCCCAAGTGCTTGGCGAAGAAATCCAACGTCCGTTGCTGCGCCAGATCGTAGTCGGGCTTGCTGTAGCTGCCACGTTCATCGCAGCCGAAGCCGTGCTGCGCGCCCTCATAGACATAGACCTCGACTTTCGGCTGAGCCGCGCGAACCGCGTCGACGTCGGTCATCGGGATCGAGGCATCCTTCTCTCCGAAATGCATCTGCACGGGGCAGTGCGGCGTTTCATTCTTGGTCCCGGGGATGCCGCCGCCGTACCAGCAGGAGGCAGCTGAGAACTTCGTCGTGCGCGTCGCGCCCCACCAGGCGACGGTGCCGCCGAAGCAGTATCCGACGATGCCCAGCTTCTTGCCCTTGAGGTAGTCGGCGGCAGCCTCGATGTCCTTGATCAGATCGGCGTCGGACAGCTTCATGCGGACGTCGCGGCCCTTGGCGATGTCCTCCGGCGTGTAGCCGACCTCGAAACCCGGCTGGACCCGGTCATACACCGCGGGGGCGACAACCGCGTAGCCCGCGGCAGCGAAACGATCCGCCATGTCGCGGATGTGGTGGTTGACGCCGAAGATCTCCTGCACGACGACGACGCCCTTGGTCGCATTGGCCGGCCCGGCGACATAGGCCGAAAAGCTGAAGCCGTCCGCGGCCTTCAATTTGATCGTCTCACCCATCTGAAATCCCTTCCGAACAAAGCGGTCTTGCAGCGCGACAGCATGGCGAGAACGCCTGATCCGTCAACCGTCACCGGATGACAGTCGTCGCACCGCCTCGCGCCGCGACGTTGTCTTGTCCGCCTGCGGCATCCTAAGCTCGGGGGCCACGGCGTTTCGGGCGTGGCGGTCGCAGCCGGATTCTCGGACAGCCGCCATCGGACAAACCGCTGCGCCGCGGTCGACAAGAGCAAGAGGGGCAGGAAATGGTTGAAATCGGGGATTCCAAGGGCGAATTCCGAGGCATCGTATATCGTAACGATGCCGACTTGAAGGCATGGCTGGCGAAACGGCCGACCGAGACGGCGCTGGAGCCGGATCTGCCGATTATCGATCCGCACCACCATTTCTGGGACACGCCGCACCGGGGCACGTATTTTCTCCCCGAGTTGCTGGCCGATATCGGCCACGGCCACAACATCGTGGCGACCGTGTTCCTCGAATGCCAGTCGATGTACCGCAAGGACGGCCCGGAGGCGATGGCACCGGTAGGCGAGGTGGAATTCGTCAACGGCATCGCTGCCATGAGCGCATCGGGTAACTACGGACCATGCCGCGTCGCCGAAGGGATCGTCGGATACGCCGACCTGAGGCTCGGGGCGCGGGTTCGCGACGTACTGGAGGCGGAAGTCGCCGCCGGCAACGGACGTTTCCGTGGTATCCGCCAGGGCGTGGCGTGGGACGGCGATCCGGCGGTCGGCAAATTCGCCTCGCGGATCGTCCCGCCGCATCTGGTGCGCGATCCGACCTTCCGCGAGGGCTTCGCTCAGCTTGCGAAACTGGGGCTCAGCTTCGAGTCCTGGCAGTACCATCCGCAGCTGCCGGATGCCATCGACCTGGCTCGCGCGTTTCCGGACACCACGATCATCCTGAACCACGTCGGCGGCGTCCTTGGCGTTGGTCCCTACTCCGGACGCCGGTCGGAAATCCTGAGTTCCTGGCAGAAGGACATCAAGGCGCTCGCGTCCTGCCCGAACGTCAACGTCAAGCTCGGTGGCATCGGCATGACATCGTTCGGGTTCGAGTATCACGAACGGGACTTGCCGCCATCGTCGGAGGATCTCGCCGCGGGCTGGCGGCAGTACGTCGAACCCTGCATCGAGGCGTTCGGCGTCGACCGCTGCATGTTCGAGAGTAATTTTCCGCCCGACAAGCAGTCCGGCGGCTACACCGAACTGTGGAACGCGTTCAAGCGCATCACTTCCGGCGCGTCGGCGGCGGAAAAGCGGGCGCTGTACAGCGGGACCGCGGCGCGGGTCTACCGGCTGACGGTGCCGTAGCGCGCGGTCCACCGTCCCGCTTCGCCCGCTCGTCCGGGCAGCCATGGCCTCCGATGCCGTCTCCCCGGGCTCCCCGGGGATCGGAGGCCATTCCCGCCACCTTGCCCCGGCCACCCGGCGACACGAGGGGAACTCCCGGGCAAAATACTGAAGCATCTCGCGACCGCGGCCGGATCTACCGCCGTCGCCCGCGTCCGGCTTATGGACTCCCCCGTCCGCGACGGGTCATCCCGCCATACCGGCCCGGCATGCGGTTCGTGCCGCGCCCGGCCGTCGCCGAAAAGTCAGCCATTCGCCGTCTCGCAGGAGGGTGGTGACCTGGCGCAGTTTCACGGTGACTGGAATCGTGTTGCTCGTCTCTGGTGTCATGGTCGGGCTTTGCCCTACCGGATCCACACATCTCCCAACATTCTGTGAATTCAACATGTTGGATGAGGGGTGAACACGTTCTTAGATCATCATGGTCTGACGTGTCCGGGCCATCTATCGCAGCATAACTGCTTGAACAGGTGGCTCAAATCGAGCCGTGCCGTGACGGTGGAAGGCAATTATGTTCCAATTCCGGCATGAAATGGGTGCATGCGCTCGGGCTTGGCTCGGCCACCCACGATTTGCGGGGCCTCCGAGTGCAAGTCGTGGGTCACCGGGCCGCCGCCCGGTGATGAGGGCGGCTGCCTGGCGGCGTTTCCAGTCACCCCTGAGTGGTCTGGCGGCGGCCACCACCATGCCACGGGGCCAATGTGACGCCCCGGCGTTCAGTCCGGGGACGCACTGCCTCGTTCAATGAGCGCCCGAAACACCCGATCCGGTGCCAGCGGCAAGTCGCGGCAACGCACGCCGGCCGCATCCGCCAAGGCGTTGGCCAAGGCCGGCGCAACGGGATTGAACGGGCTTTCGCTCATTGACTTCGCGCCAAACGGGCCGACGCTGTCGATGGTATCGGCGAACAGGACCTCGGTGCGCGGCAGGTCGGCCCAGGCAGGAATGTGATAACCGCGGAACGCCGGGTTCTCCACCCGTCCGGACGCATCGATCCGCAGATCCTCGTACAGCGCGGCGCCGATCGCCTGGGCCGCACCGCCCTCGACCTGGCCGCGGCACTGCATCGGGTTGATCACGCGCCCGGCGTCCGCGGCCTGCACACTCTGCAGGATCCGGATCTCGCCGGTTCCGGGCTGCACCGCGACGCGGAAACCGTGCACGTTGAACGCCACCGAACGCGGTGTGCCGTCGCTGCTGCCGATCCCTTCCAACGCGCCGACAGTCTCCAGTGAGCG
>DASWON010000492.1:0-5657 GCA_036398735.1 Rhodopila sp. | reverse complement strand
CGGCATGCCGCGATCCGGAACAACGCTGGTGGAGCAGATCGCGGCCAGCCATCCGCGGATTTTCGGTGCGGGGGAACGCAAGGACGTGCTTCACATCCTTGACCGGCTGACCTCCGGCGATCATGACCGGCCGCCCACCCTGTGGAACCCGGCCGAGGTGAGGCGCGAGGCCTCGGCCCATATCGCCCGGCTGCAGGCGATGGACCGCAATGCATGGCGGGTCATCGACAAGCTGCCCGACAACATCCAGGTGCTGGGCCATATCGCCATTCTGTTTCCACGGGCCCGGATCGTGCTGTGTCGCAGGGATTTGCGCGATGTCTGTCTGTCCTGCCACACCCAGCGTTTTTCCGAAGGCATCGCCTGGTCCCACGACCTCGCTGAATGCGCCGCCCGCGCAAGGGAGATCGAGCGCCTCGTGCAACACTGGAGGACCGTCGTCGCGCTTCGCGTGTTGGACGTACAGTACGAGACATTGATCGGTGATCCGGAGGGGCAAAGCCGTCGGTTGATCGACTTCCTCGGCGTGCCGTGGGATCCGGCCTGTCTGGATTTCCAGAGGACGGAGCGGGCGGTCCTGACGGCCAGCCGCTGGCAGGTGCGTCAGCCGCTCTATTCGAGTTCGATCGGCCGGTGGCGGAAATATCAGCGCCACCTGGGTCCTCTGCTGGAGGGGCTGAAGGGGCTCGTTCCCGAGGATCACCCGCCGCAGACGATTGATCAAACTCTGCCGGACAGAACCGTCAGATCCACCCAAGATTAAGTTGGCCCGATTTACCGGACGTCCCGGGCAGCGAGCCTTCGGGTCGGCATCAATCCCCGGAGGTGGCCGCCCGAACGCCGAGAACATGGGCGATGGCGTAGGTCAGGTCCGGGCGGTTCAGCGTGTAGAAGTGAAACTCGTCCACGCCGTTCGCCTGCAGCAGGCGCACCTGTTCGGCAGCGATCACCAGGCCGATCATCCGGCGGGTTTCGGGATCGTTTTCGGTGCCCTCGAACAGCCGGCCCATCCAGCCCGGGACGCTCGCGCCGCACATGTCCGAGAACTTGACGGCCTGCGCATAATTAGACACCGGCATGATTCCCGGGACGATCGGCGCGCTGATGCCCGCCGCCAGGCAGAGGTCCAGAAAGCGCAGATATGTCGAGGTATCGAAAAAGTACTGGGTGATGGCGCGCGTGGCGCCGGCATCGAGCTTCCGCTTCAGGTTCTCGAGGTCGGCCACCGGCGTGGTCGCGGCCGGATGCACCTCGGGGTACGCGGCGACTGAAATCTCAAAATTCGCCACCTTGCGCAATCCGGCCACGAGGTCGGCGGCGTACTGATAGCCGCCCGGATGCGGTTGATAGGCCTGTCCCGGTGGCGGATCGCCGCGCAGGGCGACGATATGGCGCACCCCGGCCTCCCAGTAGCCGCGAGCGACCGCATTCACCTCTTCCCGCGTCGCACCGATGCAGGTGAGGTGCGCCGCGGGAACCAGGCTGGTTTCGCGCACGATGCGCGCGACTGTGGCGTGGGTCCGCGCCTGGGTCGTGCCGCCGGCCCCGTAGGTCACCGACACGAAGCGCGGCGCCAGCGGTGCCAGACGGTTGATGCAGATCCAAAGCTGCTGCTCAAGCGCCTCGGTCCGCGGCGGAAAAAACTCGAACGACAGTTTCGGGGCGGGCTGGCCGGCCGTGCGCGCCGGCAGGCCAGTAAAGCGCGGGCCCGTCAGCCAGCGCTGCAACGTAGCGGCGGTGTCGAGTGCTTCGTCCATCTCCGCTCCATCTCCGGTTTCTCAGTGAAACGCAAGCAATTCCCGCTGTCATTCCGACCCGCATGATGGTCGGCGGCGGCGCGGCGATTCCCGGTCGGAATAAAGGGGGATTACCGACCGGAATGAGCCGTGGTATGCGCCTACCGATTGGCGGCTCACGGAAAACTCAATGCCTGGGTGTTCCAATCCGCTCCACAGTCGCTATGTGACTGTTCGCCCGGACGCGCGCGATGTTAAGACGCGTCCGGACTCTGGCCCGAGGACGTTGATGCGATCTGTAGTTTGTCCACTCCGCTCGCTCCTTGGGGCGCCGAGATTTTTCACTGTCCTGGGACTGGTCGCGTTCGCCCTGTTAGGGTGCGCGACCAAGCCACCGGCGGACGATCCCGACGCCGTGGCCGATTACGAGCAGACGAATGACCCGCTCGAACCGACCAACCGGGTATTCTACGCGATCAACAATGGGCTCGACACGGTGTTGCTGCGCCCGGCGGCGCTGGCCTACCGCTATGTGGTGCCGGAGCCGGTGCGCAACGGCGTGCATAATGTCCTGTCCAATATCGGCACGCCCGTGCAGCTCACCAACGATGTCCTGGAGGGCAAACCCCGCCGCGCCGGCGATACCACCATGCGGTTTCTGATCAACACGACCGCAGGCGTCTTCGGCATCTTCGACGTGGCCACGAAATGGGGTTACCCGAACCACGATGCCGATTTCGGCATGACCCTGGCGAACTGGGGCGTTCCGGAGGGACCGTTCCTGTTCCTGCCGGTGCTGGGCCCCAGCGATCCTCGCGATGCCGCGGGCTTCGGCGTGGACATCGCGTTCGATCCGTTCACCTGGGTTGGCGGTCCGCACGATACCGGGCTGACGGTGTTCAATTGGACGCGCTATGGTCTGAACGCCGTTGACTCGCGTGAGCGGGTGCTTGATGCCCTCGACCAGATAAAAAAGACGGCCCTCGACCCGTACGCGACGTTCCGCAGCCTTTACCGGCAGCATCGCCACGCCCAGATCGACGATTTGCGCAATGACAATCGCGCGACGGTCCCCGTCTGGTTTCCGCAGCCGGCGGATGCGTCTGCGAAGTAAACGCCCCCGTTACCGGAGTTCGGATGTAACATGATTGATCGTCGGCACCTTCTCGCCCTCGCCGCCGCATCGGCGCTGTTCCCTCTGTCGGGTCATGCCCAAAGCACGGATAAGGCCGCCGCGTTCGTCAAGTCGACAGGCGATCGGCTGGTCGCCATCGTCAATGGTCCTGGTTCAACTGCCTCGAAGCGCGCCGCCATGACGGCTATTCTCAATTCGGATGTCGACGTCGACGGCATCGGCCGCTTCTGCCTGGGCCGTTTCTGGCGCCAGGCGACCCCGGAGCAGCAGAAGCGCTATCTGGCGCTGTTCCATGAGGTACTGGTCACCAACATCACCGCCAAGCTGGGCGAATACCAAGGTGTCACGTTCACCATGGGCCGCAGCAAGGCGCAGGATGAAGAGGCGGTGGTTTCAACCACGGTCGTGCGTCCCAACAATCCGCCCACAGCGGTCGACTGGGTCATCGCCAACCCGACGGCCGAACCCAAGATCATTGATGTGGTGGCCGAGGGCACATCGCTGCGCCTGACGCAGCGGCAGGATTACGCGTCGTACCTGGCGCACAATAACAACGACGTCGAGGCGCTGATCTCGGCGATGAAGAACCAGGTCTCGCAGAACACCTGACTCGCAGAACACCTGATTCGCAGAACAGCTGACTCGCAGAACAGCTGACCCGCCGACCGGTCGTTGATCGGCCGACCGGCCGTTGACCGTGCGCGCTGGCGGGGCGGTGATCGCGCGTGATCGCAAACCGGCGGGAAACCACGACATCCGCGTAGATCCGATGGCCGATCATCCGGCGGTCCGTACGCCTTCCGGATGGTCGGGTACCAAACGCCCAGGCACGCGACGCATGGGCGAGGGATGGGTGCGCCGGGATGGCCCGCCAGTGCCGGTTGGGCCACGCGTGGGTCGCCAGTGCCGTTGGACCACGCGTGGGTCGCCAGGGATGGCGCGGCGGGGTGGTTGCGACGAGGCGGTCCGTCACGCCAGCGTATCGTCGCGCCGACGTGACGGACCCCGGTCAGCCGATGTCGTAGAGCGCCGCCACGTTGTCGTGCACGATCTTACGTTGCGTGCTCTCGGGGAACTTCGCGAGGTTGTCCGCGAGGATCCTGTGCGAGTCCGGCCAGAGACAGTCGGGATGGGGATAGTCTGATCCCCACATGATGCGGTCCTCACCGATGAGCGGAACAATCGGCTCCAGGAACGCGTCCTGCTGGTACGTCACGTATCCCTGGCGGCGAAAATAGTCGCTTGGCTTCATCTTGAAGCCCAGCGCGCGTGCGCGGTCGTGGTATTCGGTATCCAGGCGGTCGAACACATAGGGCAGCCAGGTCACGCCGGATTCGCCCAGGATGAAGTTGAAATCCGGGAACCGTTCGCATGCGCCGGAGGCCAGCAGCGAGACCAGCACCTCCATCGTGTCGAGCTGGAACAGGGCCGATCGAACCAGCCGCCATTCGGTGAAATACTCTTTCTCCATGCCGGGATTGTCCGGTGCCCGCACCGCCTTGAAGCCGGTGGAGTGGAACGAGACGGGGAACCTGCACTCCGCGCTGGCCTGCCACAGCGCGTCCCAGTCGTGGTGCCACAACGGCAGCCCCATCCCCTTGAACGCCAGATCTCCGCCGCGCAGGCCCAGTCCGGCGCAGCGCCGAACCTCCGCCGCGGCCACCTTGGGGTCGGCGTTCGGGATCAGCGCCAGCGGAAACACGCGGCTGGGATCGGACTGCCTCGCGAAATCCGCCACCCAGTCGTTGTAGACCGTATCGCACCAGTCGCGGATCTCATGGTTGCCGATGATCTCGTTGATGCGCAGACAGCCGTAGACGATCTCGGCCTGCACACCGTCTTGGTCGAGGTCCTTCACACGCCATTCCGGTGTTGTCGGACGGGCCACCGCGCCGCGGTGATTGTCCCACTGAAAGCCGAGATCGGCCATTTCATCGATGTGCGTGAAGGAGCCCTTTTCGTACTTCGAGAAGCCGGGGCCGACGCCGTTCCACATGCCCTGGTCGCTGCCGTCGACGATCCAGTGCAGCCCGTCGTCGCGTTCCTCGGTCCGGGGCACGAGGCCCTTCCATTTCGCGGGCGCCGCGTCCGACCAGAGATCGGGCGGGCAGTAGGTCATGTCGATGTGGTTGTCGGCGGAGATCAGTTGCATTGCCATTGGAGCCCCCGTTTGTTTTTGCGGTTCCGGACATCATTGTCTCGCCCCGGCCCTGCGCCCCGTTGCACGTGGGCTTCGAGGCCAACCCGGTCGCTGAAGCCGCTCGCCCCACCGGTCAAGCCAGGGCAGGCCAGCCTTTCGGCCCGCGTCCGGTACCCAACGCTAGACCACTTTCAGGGTGGCTGGAAACGCCGCCAGGCCGCCGCCCTCTGTGTCATCACCGGGCGGCGGCCCGGTGACCCACGACTTGCACGCGGGGATCCCACAAGTCGCGGGTGGCCGAGCCAAGCCCGGCAAAGCCCGACCATGGCACAAGAAACGAGCAATAGGATTCCAGTCGCCGTGAACTGCGCTGGAGCCGGGACCATGACGCGGCAATGGCTCGCCAGCGCCAGCGCCAGCGCCTGATCGGCATCGGACCGGTCGGCGGTCGCGCCCGGGGCCGGGATCGACAACCCCGAGCCTGATCGGCATCGGACCGGTCGGCGGTCGCGCCCGGGGCCGGGATCGACAACCCCGAGCCTGATCGGCATCGGACCGGTCGGCGGTCGCGCCCGGGGCCGGGATCGACAACCCAGCGCCTGATCGGCATCGGACCGGTCGGCGGTCGCGCCCGGGGCCGGGATCG
>DASWON010000491.1:0-7175 GCA_036398735.1 Rhodopila sp. | reverse complement strand
GCCCTTGCCTGGCCGGCTGCAGCAGGGAGGCCCCGCCCAAAGCCAGCGGGATGCCACGCTTCCGCCGCCTGACGCGACGCAGTTCGACGCGGCCAGCCTGGATCGAAAGACCAGTTTCAATATCGTGGTCTGATGCCGTTGATGCTGTCCGAGATTGGCGAACGTAGCTTCTCCCGCGTGATCGTTCAGCCAGCCGGCGCGGATCTGGCCGGCATCGCAGGCGCGGCCAACTCCGGCTCGCCTGCGATTTTGGTCGAGGAGACGGGGGCCGGGCTGGAGGCGCCCGGCGATCCGGCGTCGATCCGCGCGGAACACCAGCCGCGCCGGAAGGGGTTTACGACCTCGCAATGGCTGTCTGGCGGTGGCGTGGCTGCGATGCCGCGCAGACGCGGGAAGATCGATGCGCGAAGCAGCAGACGCCGCAGCACGCGTATCCCGGCCGCCAGGCGTCACGCGGGACCGTTCTGTGTGAAGACCGCTGCCTTCGGATGCGGCCGGCGAGGCCGGGTCCGGTCGCAACCCCGGCGGATGTTTCCACGGCAACCACGTGCTCCGATGAGGCAGGCATGAGCCAGAGCGCATTGAGCCGGGCCCGCGATCTGGTGGCCCAGGGCGACGATGAGCGCGCGAAGCAGGCGTATCTGGAGGTCCTGCAGTCCGACCCAGGACATTGCGATGCATTAACAGAACTGGGCGCGCTGGCGCATGCCAGCGGCCACACCTCCGCCGCTCGGGGTGCTTTCCGTGAGGCCGTCCGATGTCACCCCGCCGACACAGTGGCGCAGGTCGGCTATGCGACCCTGCTCGGTGAGGCCGGTGATCCGGCCGCGGCGGCGTCGCATTTTCGGACGGCGCTGGCCGCGGATCCTGATCTGCCCCAGGCACATCAGGGCCTCGCGCGAGCTCTGACGGAACTGGGAGAAGACGCGGAACTGCACTGGCGGAAGGGCTTCGCGGGACACGCAGTCGTCCGGCGACGCTATCGCGGAGCGGGCGAGGGTGTCCCGCTGCTGCTGCTCGTCGCATCGGTGGGCGGGAATGTCGCGACCCGGCACTGGATCGATGACCGTGTCTTCCGCGCAACGGCAATCTACGCCGATTACTGCGATCCGGCCGCGCCGTTGCCCGCGCATGCGCTGATCGTGAACGCCATCGGCGACGCCGACCTGTGCGACCGGGCGCTTGCCAACGCCGAACGCATCGTCGAGCACAGCAACGCGCCGGTGGTGAACCCGCCCGGCAAGGTCCGTGCAACCGGGCGAGAGAGCAACGCTCGGCGCCTGGCCGAGATCCCCGGCGTCGTCGCGCCGCGCATCCGGCCGCTGTCGCGCGCATCCGAACTCGGCTTTCCGCTGCTGCTGCGCGCGCCGGGCTACCACACCGGCCGGCATTTCATTCGCGTCGAGGCGCCGGACGCGCTTGCTGCGGCCGCGGCATCGCTGCCCTGCGCCGAACCGCTGGCGATCGAGTACCTCGCCGCGCGGGGGCGCGACGGAATGGCGCGGAAATACCGGGTCATGTTCATCGGCGGCGTTCTCTACCCGCTGCACCTGGCGATCTCGACCGATTGGAAGGTGCACTACTACACCGCGGCCATGGCCGCCCATGACGCGTTCCGCGCTGAGGAACGGCGCTTCCTGGACGATATGCCAGGCGTCCTCGGGGATCGGGCGATGATGGCGCTGGAACGCATCCAGGCGACGCTGGGGCTCGACTACGCCGGCATCGACTTCGCCTTGACGCCGAACGGTTCAGTCCTGCCATTCGAGGCCAACGCGACGATGGTCATCAATCCGCCCGATCCCGGCGCGATCTGGGACTATCGCCGGCGCGCCGTGGCTGAGGCGCTGGAGGCGGCGCGGCGTCTGCTGCCGCGAAGCGGGCGAGACCCGTGAAGGACAGCGCTTTCGCCGAGGCGCTGATCCATCACAAAGCCGGCCACGTCGAAGAAGCAGCCACCCGGTACCGCTCCATCCTCGACCGTGAACCAAACCATGCCGACAGCCTGCATCTGCTGGGCCTGATTATCGCCGAACGCACCGATCCGATTGCGGGGATCGCGCTGATCCGGCGGGCAATGGCGATCGAACCGGGATCCGCACCGCACTACAACAGCCTTGGGCACGCGTATCGCCGTCTCGGCCAGCCTCTGGACGCCGTGCAGGCCTACCGCAGAGCCGCGGAACTACGCCCGCAGTCGGCCGAAATCCATAACAATCTGGCGACCACGCTGAGTGAACTGGGTCGCACGGACGAAGCCGTCGCGCTGTACCGCCGGGCTACGGCCCTGGCACCCGACATGGCCGACATCTGGTACAATCTGGCCAATCTGCTCGCTTCCGCCGGAACGCCGGGCGAAACGGAAGCATGTTACCGCAAGGCTGTCACGCTGCAGCCGGACTTCACCGCCGCGCTGGCCAATTACGGGCGCTGGCTGATGGAACGGGGCCGCTGGGCTGAGGCACAGACCCGGCTGGAGGAGGCGTTGCGCCTCGCACCGGGGAACGCAGGGGCCTGGAACAACCTCGGGATTGTGTCGCAGGAACTCGGCCTGCCCAACGCCGAGGCATTCTACCGCAAAGCGCTGGCGATCGATCCGGGACTGGCGGAAGTCCACTACAACCTCGGCTGCCTGATGTTCGGGCAGGGGCGTTCGGACGACGCCATCGCGTGCCACCGGGACGCCATCGCCGTCGACCCGACGTTTGGTCCCGCGCGACTGGCGGTCTGCATGGCGGAACTGCCAATCCTGTACCGGTCGGAGGCGGAAATCGTTGAGCGTCGGCAGCGTTACGCCGCGGCGCTGCAAGCCCTGGCCGCGAGCGATGCGCGTGTCACGGAGCCTTCCATCGGCCGGTCTCAGCCGTTCTTCCTGCCCTATCAGGGACAGGACGATCGAGAACTGCAGGCATTGTATGGTGCGTTCGTGTGCCGCGCCCTGGCGGAGGCCGAAACCGCCAGGGTCGAACCGGGCCACGCGGATCGTGACAGAGCGGAATGGCCTGAGGCGGCGCAGAGCAGGGCAGAGCAGGGTCACGCAGAACCGGATGCAGCGGGGCAGGGTCGGGCTGAACCGGATACGACCGAGTCGGGTCCGACAGGGCCGGGTCCGACGCGGCCGCGTCCGATGCGGCCGGCTCCGATGCGGGAGGACGGAGCGGAGCGAGATGCCGTGACTGTTCTGAGTTCGCCGCTGGCGCGCGGCGAACGGATCCGGCTTGGTATCGTCAGCGGATTCTTCTGCGACCACACCCTGTTCAAATTGTTCCTGGAGGGATGGCTCACCCAGCTCGACCGCACCCGGTTCGAGGTGACCGGGTTCCATACCGGCCGTATCGCCGACGCCGAGACCGACCGCTGCGCCCGATGGTGCGAGCGGTTCGTGCACGCCTTGCCCTCGGCGTCGGCATGGCAGAGCGCGATCAGCGACGTCGCGCCGCATGTGCTGCTGTACCCCGAGGTCGGCATCGACCCGATCGCCGGACGGCTCGCGGCGATGCGGCTGGCGCCGGTGCAATGCGTGGCCTGGGGGCAGCCCGAAACCACCGGCATGCCGACAATCGACTATTTCCTGTCCAGCGACCTCATGGAGCCGCCCGATGGGGACGCCGACTACACCGAACGTCTGATACGGTTGCCGAACCTGGGGTTATGTTACATATCAGATTCGTTCGCGCCTGCTTCGATTGCGCCCGCTTCGATCGCGCCCGCTTCGATTGCGCCCGCTTCGATCGCGCCTATCGATGCGAGCCAAGCATCGTTGTCCGCCATCTCGGCTGGACGCCTGCGGTTGGGACTGGATGCAGCGGGGCCGGTCCTCTGGTCGGGTCAGGCGCTGTACAAGTACCGGCCGGGCTATGACGTGGTCTTTCCACGCATCGCCGCGGCACTCGGAGCATGCCAGTTCGTGTTCGTCGCCTTCGGCAAAAGCCGAACGGTCACCGACGCATTTCGGGACAGGATCAGCCAGGCCTTCAGCGACGCCGGGCTGGATGCGGACAGACATGTCGTGATCCTGCGGCCCATGTCGCAGCGCGACTACATCAACGCCGTTGGGCTGGCGGATGTGATCCTGGATACGATTGGCTGGTCCGGCGGGAAGTCGACGCTGGATTGCCTGGCGGTGGACCCGGCTATCGTCACGTGGCCGGGTCGCTTCATGCGCGGGCGGCATACCGAGGCCATCCTGCGCCGGATCGGTTGCGAGGCGACGATCGCCCGCTCCCTGGAGGAATACATCTCGATCGCGGTCCGGCTGATCCGTGAGCCGGACTGGCGGGCGCAGGTGCGACGGGAAGTTGCGGAGCACAAGCACCTGGCGTTCGGGGATCTGGCCTACATGCGTGCGCTGGAGGCGTTTCTGGCCAAGGCCGTGGGACGATCGGCGTGACAGGGTCCGGCCCGGCAGCCGCGGACGAAGCGGCGTCCCTGGCCAAGCCAGAACGAACACGGATTTGCGCGACGTCGGTGCAGCGCTAGAGTCCCGATCCGAAAGTTCGTCGTGCCGAGGATCAGCTCCTAACGAACGTTCGAACCGACGACGACACGGGCAAACCGTTGGTTTCCAGTGTCGTTCATGGCTCTGAAGTCCGCCTTGGCGCGGATCCGCAGCATGGCGGACTTCAGCGCAACGACCCTGGACTGCGGTATAATAATCGGCTGGCCAGCAAGGGCCGGCAAGGGAGAGCGGAAATGGACCAGCCTGTACAGGAACTGCCGGCCGCCGGATGGCCTCCGGGTCTGACCCGTGTGCCGTACTGGGTGTATCGCGATCCCGCGGTCGCGCGGGACGAACAGACGCGGGTGTTTGAAGGGGCCGCCTGGCACTTCCTGTGCCTCGAGGTCGACGTCGCGAAAACCGGCGACTACCGCACCACCATGATGGGGGCGATGCCCGTCGTCGTCGTCCGCACCGACGAACAGGAAATCGTCGCGTTCGAGAACCGGTGTGCCCATCGCGGTGCGCTGATCTGCCTCGATGACGCGGGCACGGTGAAGGACTTCCAGTGCGTCTATCACTCATGGCGCTACGATCTGCACGGCAACCTGACCTCCGTCGCGTTCCGTCGCGGGGTGAACGGCAAGGGCGGCATGCCGGAGGATTTTCGGATGGAGGCGCATGGTCCGCGCAAGCTGCGCACGGCGACCCTGTGCGGCCTCGTGTTCGGAACGCTGGCGCCCGATGCACCTGATATCGAGAGCTATATCGGACCCGAGGTTCTGGTTCGCCTCCGGCGTGTCCTGCACAAGAAGGTCGAGGTCATCGGCCGCTTCACCCAGCAGTTGCCATGCAACTGGAAGCTGTACATGGAAAACGTGCGCGACACCTACCACGCGAGCCTGTTGCATACGTTCTTCACAACATTTCGCATCACCCGGCTGAGCCAGGGCGGCGGGGTGATGGTCGGCGAAAACGGGATCGCACATGCCAGCACAACACTGGCCGCCGCGAAGGAGCCAGATGACAGCTACGCCGGACTGCGTGCCGACAATCAGGGACTGCAGCTTCGCGATCCCTCATTCATGCACGCGGTGCACGAGTTCAACGACACCATCAACCTGCAGATCCTCTCGGTGTTTCCCGGCTTCATCCTGCAGCAGATCCACAACGCGTTGGCGGTGCGCCAGATCGTGCCGCGTGGCGTGGACAGCATGGATCTGCACTGGACCTACCTCGGGTTCGCCGACGATACGCCGGAGCTTCGGGCGATGCGGCTGAAACAGGCTAATCTCGCCGGGCCCGCCGGGTTCGTCTCGATGGAGGACGGCGCGGTCGGCGGCTTCGTGCAGCGCGGGATCGCGGCGGCGGACCGGCAGGAAGCGGTCGTGGAGATGGGTGGCGCGACGGCCGAAGGGACCGAAACCCGAGCGACCGAGGCATCCGTCCGTGGCTTCTGGAAAGCCTGGCGCGCCCAGATGGGGCTTTGATCGGGGGAGTGTGACGATGCTGACCCAGATCGCAGCCCTGAACGGGGCGTGCGCGGCGGCCATCGATGCCGGACGGCTCGAGGACTGGCCGGATTTCTTCCTGGAGCGCTGTCTGTACAAGATCACCACGGCGGACAACCATGAGAGGGGGTATCAGGCCGGCCTGATCTATGCCGACTCGCGGGCGATGCTGGCCGACCGGGTCACTGCGCTGCGCGAGGCCAACATCTACGAGCGTCACCGCTACCGGCACATCATCGGGATGCCGCTGATCACCGGCGAAGCGGACGGGACAATCGCGACGGAGACCTCGTTTCTTGTCGTCCGCACCATGCGCGACGGGCAGATGGCGATCTTTGCGGCAGGGGTCTACCGCGACCGGCTGTCTCGCGACGAGACCGGGGCATGGCGTTACGCCGAACGTGTCGTGGTCTGTGACAGCCAGCGCTTCGACACGCTGCTGGCGATCCCATTGTAGCGGAGGCTCGCGGCCGGAGGCTGCGCGGCGGGCCGTGGAGGGAACGCGGCATCCGCATCACGCGGCTTCAGGAGGCGTCCCAGCCCGCGCGCCAGGTCTTGGCGAGGCTTGCAAAGTCTGGCGGAAGGGTCTCGTGACACGCGGCCTCGTGCAGCTGTACCCAGGGCTGTGCGCTGCGAACGAAGATCTGAGCCGCGGGAACCAGCCAGCTTGTGTCGTCCAGTGTGCCGGCTCGGACGTTGACCGTATCCGGTCGGCTCACGCGACTGCCATAGATGCGCCCGCCGCAGTCGCCGCAGAACCACGAGACGGTCTGGTCGCCCGAGGGGGACACCCGATGCCATCCTTTCGGTTCCCCCGTCTGCACCCTGAATGCCTCGGTGCGCACCGGCATGTTCATGGCGAGCGCGCCACCCGACGCGTGCTGGCAGTCAGTGCAGTGGCAGGCGTAGAGCAGTAACGGGCGAGCCGTGACCTGATAGCGGATCGTGCCGCAGGGACAGCCGCCGACGAGCGGCAGGACGGGGCGCCTGAACACGGGTGCGGCCGGTCCGGAACGGTTCATCATCCACTGACCCCTCTCCCTGCGGCGACACCAGATGCGCAGTCCGTGCGCGGCCCGGCGTCCTGCAGCGACCTGCTCCTCCGTAGTCCTGCTTCCGGTTGCCCCTGCTCCCGTTGCCCCCGTGGGCGCATCCCCCGTTGTCCCACGCCGCCTTGTCCCACGCCGCCCAGCCCGCCGTCGCATCAGCCTGCCGTGGCATCAGGC
>DASWON010000490.1:0-12270 GCA_036398735.1 Rhodopila sp. | reverse complement strand
GCCTGCTCGCTCGGACATGCACAAGGGGTGGGAGACACGATGCCAGTCGGGTGTGCAAGCACGCCCATCATGTGACCTGCATCGCCCGCCCGCGACCAACCTCGAAACTGAACAATCGGTCCTTGCCCAGCAGGAACACCCGGCCGCCGCGTGGGAACAGCCGGATGATCGCCGGATCGCGAACATCGAGCCCCCCGGTGTAGGCGCCGAACGCCGGCATCATCAGCCGCCGTCCATCGAACACGAAGCAAGGTCGGCTCACCGGGCCCGTTCGGGCCTGGATCGTCGCTTTCGGATGATGGTGACCCACGACCTCCCCTGGATCCGTCGCGGCGATCGCCTCGTGGCGGAATACCACAGGGCCGGCGGCAAAGGCCGCGACCCATTCGCCCCCGAGGCCCTCGGGCGGGGCAGGGTCATGATTGCCCTGCACCCAGATGAACCGACATGCTTCGGTCATCGCTTTCAGCCGCTGCTGTTCGCTCGCCGGCAGCCGGCCGGACCCGAGGGCGTCGTGGAACGAATCGCCCAGCGCCACGACGGTACGCGGCGACCAGCGGCGCAGCAGCAGTGTCAGTCGATCGATCGTCGCATGCGTGTCCCACGGTGGCAGCAACATGCCCTTGCGGGCAAACGACGAACCCTTCTCCAGGTGCAGATCGGACACCGCGAGCAGTCGCTGCGCCGGCCAGAACAGCCCGCCCATCGGATCGAGCATCAACCGCTCCCCGGCCAGGTGGATCGGCGCGGCGGTCACGAGAACAGGTCCGCCCGGCCCGGCCCAGATGATTTGTCGCGTGCCAACGTCGTCCGCCTGGCCCCCGTCGAGCGGCGCGCGGCATTGGGCCGATGGATTGCCGGCACGTTCCTGGGCGGCCCGTCGCCAGCCACTGCGTTTCCGGCCGGCAGATGTCCCAGTGCATATCCCAGTGGTTGGGCTTCGCCCGTGGCCTCGGCGATGATGGCTTCGGCTTCGGCCAGCAGGGCCTCCTCGTCCGTATCCGTCCGCACGCTTTCCCGTCCGATCTCCAGCAGCACGGGCACCGCCAAGGGCGAGACCCGGGACAGCACCATGTGCACGATATGCCCCTTCACCCGCGCCAGCATCCCGGCGATTCGGCCGACGTCGATGAGGCCGGACGCAGCATCGGCCCGCGTGGCACGCAACAGGATATGGTCCGGCTGGTGGCGGCGCAGCACGTCATAGATCAGGTCGCTGTTCACCGTCACCTGGCGCCGGCTCTTCTCGGCGCCCGGCAGGTTGCGTTGAATGAGCCCGGCGATCACCGCGACATTGCGAAAGGTGCGCTTCAGCATGGAACTGTCGGCCAGCCAGTCTTCCAGGTCGTCGCCCAGCATGTCCTCGCTGAACAGCGCGGCGACATCGCGCGGCGGATTGGCGGACCAGATCCCCAGCACGTAGTCGGTCGCGACGAAGCCCACTGGCGCGAACCCGGCGCGCTCCATGCGCTTGGTGACCAGCATGCCCAGGGTCTGATGCGCGTTGCGTCCCTCAAAGCAGTAGGCGACCAGATACCAGCGCTCACCCCGGGGAAAAGTCTCAATCAGCAGGTCGCTTTGCCCGGGCATGCGCGAGACGCCGCGCTGCAGACGCAACCACGCACGCACCTGATCGGGGAACAGGTCCCACGTATCGGGTGATTGCAGCAATCCACGGACCCGGTCGGCCAGGTTGGTGGTCAGCGGCATCCGGCCGCCTGCGTAAGCGGGAACCATCGGCTCGCCGTCCCCACCCTCCATGCATTCGGCGGCGTTCTCGCGAACCCGCACAAAGCGCAGCAGGCGGCCAGCGAACATGAATGTGTCGCCAGGACGGAGCATATTGACGAAGTATTCCTCGACCTCGCCGAGAGTCGGGCCAAAGCCGCGCTTGCCCACAAGTTTCACTTTGAGAAGAGTGGCTTCAACGATGGTGCCAATGTTCATGCGATGCGCGGCGGCAGTCCGGGCGTTGCGCACATGCATGCGGCCCTCGCTGTCGCGGAACAGCTTCTTCCACTGGTCGTAGGCACGCAGGGCATAGCCGCCGTCCTCGACGTAACGCAGCACGTCGTCGAAATCGGCGCGCGGCAGCCCGGCGTACGGTTGCGCGGCAACGATCTCGCGGTAGACGTCATCGGGCAGGAACGGCGCGCTGCACGCCAGCCCCAGCAGATGCTGCGCCAGCACGTCAAGGCCGCCGGGGCGGGGTGGGTCGCCGTCCAGTTCGTGCGCGCCGACCCCCAGGATGGCGGCCTCGCACTCGAGAACCTCGAAGCGGTTGGCCGGAACGAGGATCGCGCGTGAGGCTTCATCCATCCGGTGATTGGCGCGCCCGACACGTTGCAGCAATCGCGACACGCCTTTTGGCGCGCCGACCTGGATCACCTGATCGATGCCACCCCAGTCGATCCCGAGGTCCAGGGATGAGGTCGCCACCACGGCCCGCAGAGATCCCGCCGCCATGGCGGCCTCCACCCGTCGCCGCTGCTCGACTTCCAGGGAACCGTGGTGCAGGGCGATCGGCAGCGTGGTGTCGTTCAGCTTCCACAGCATCTGGAACATCAGCTCCGCCTGGGCGCGCGTGTTGACGAAGACGATCGTCATGCGAGCCGCGCGGATCTGCGCCATGATCTGCGGCGCCGCCTCCAACCCCATATGCCCCGACCAGGACAGGCGTCCCGCGGGCAGCGTCATCGACAGAACCGGGGGCGCCCCGCCGGTGACCTCGATCCGTCGGGAGGCTCCGGCGTAGGCCTGGATCACATCGGGATGCGCCACCGTCGCGGACAGTCCAACGCGTCGGGCGTCCGGTGCGAGGGTGGCCAGGCGGGCAACGCCGAGCGCCAGCTGATCGCCGCGCTTGGTGCCGGCGAGGGCATGCACCTCGTCCATGACGATGCAGCGAAGCGTCCCGAAGACCTGCGATGCATCGGGGAGCGAGATCAGGACGGCGAGGCTCTCAGGCGTCGTGAGCAGGATATGCGGCGGCGAGACGCGCTGCCGGGCGCGGCGGTTGGCCGGAGTATCGCCGGTGCGGGCCTCGATGGTCAGCGTTAGGCCCATCTCCTGGACGGGGCGGGTCAGGTTGCGTGCGATGTCCGTTGCCAGTGCCTTGAGCGGGCTCACGTACAGCGTGTGCAGCCCCGGGCGAGGATCAGCTGCCAGCTCCACGAGGCTGGGCAGGAATCCGGCGAGCGTCTTGCCGCCGCCGGTCGGAGCGATCAGCAGGACGCTTTCGCGGTCGCAGGCGGCCTGCAGCATCGCCAACTGATGCGGCCGGGGTGTCCAGCCCTGAGCGGCAAACCACGCCGCGAACGGTTCTGGTAATGTTCCAGACATCGGGCCACATAAGCACAGCGCCCCTGCGCAGACAATGGCAGAGACAATGGCCGAGACGATGGGCTGAGACGATGGGCTGAGACGATGGGCGGGCGCCACACGGCATCCTCCAGGGGCATCCCCCAGGGGCATCCCCCAGGGGGCATCCCCAGGGGCATCCCCCAGGGGGCGTCCCGCAGGGGAGCGTCCCCCAAGGGGCGTGTCCCCCAAGGGGGCATCGGCGGGTCACCGGGGCGCCGCAGCGCGGGCACAGGGGAGGCGCCACGGAGCGGGAGGCGGCGATGGGGTTTGCCCAGCGGTGCGATCGTGGCAGGGGCTGCCGGTGTTGGCCGCATCCGCCGCTCCGACCGGGACGCGTCGCAGCGAGCCGCGTCCAACACTATGCGGGATCGGCCACAGCCAGGCCACACCCGGCGGGTTTACAACTGGGCCCGGTTATCCAGGGTCGACTACCCGGGCCAGCCGAACCGTCGTCGGCGACCAGCGACCGGCTGGCATCTCATTGATTTCGCGCGCAGCCATCACACCGACCCTGCGGGCACATCGGTCAGCATCAACGCTGACTTGCATCGCAACCGAAAACTTCGTTCCGGGTCGACGGCGCGTCACGCCGGTCGCCGCGTCGACCGGCCCTTGCATCGAACGTCTGTGCCGCGATGCCAAAGGCTGCCGCGGCCGCGGCCGGTCAGCCATCGCCGCCGAAAGCCGCGCGCCTGGCTTCGGTGGCCAGACGGTCCGCCCGCTCGTTCATGTGGTTGCCGTCGTGGCCGCGCACCCATTTCCACTCCACCCGATGGGTTTCCTGGGCCGCCAGTATGCGTTTCCACAGATCGACGTTCGCCACCGGGTCGCCGGCGGCATTGCGCCAGTTCTTGCGCACCCATCCGGTGCTCCAGCGCATGATGCCGTTGCGCAGGTACTGGCTGTCGGTATGCACGATCACATGGCACGGACGGGTCAGTGACTCCAGCGCCATCGCCGCGGCGGTCAGTTCCATGCGGTTGTTGGTCGTCGCGGCCTCGGCGCCGGACAGTTCCTTCACCACGTTGCGGAACGTCAGGATCGCCGACCAGCCGCCGGGTCCCGGGTTCGGTTTGCAGCCGCCATCGGTCCAGACTTCGACCACCTTGTCCGGATCGGGCGGCAGGGACACGATGATGTCGTCAGAGGCCATAAGCCCCTCCATCGGTAGCAGACAAATGAAACCGCAGGCGGCGCAGGTACTCCAGCGGATCCTTGCGCGTCACCAGCGCGCCCGGCGGGGTGTTGAGCCAGTCATACAGCCGCGTGAGCAGGAAGCGTGCCGCGGCGCCCTGGCAGAGCACGGGCAACGCCGCCTGCTCGGCTGCGGATAACGGACGGACGGACTGATATCCGGCCAGCAGCGCCTTTCCCTTCGTCACATTGAACGAGAAGTCCGCCTCGAAGCACCATGCGTTCAGGCACACGGCAATGTCGTAGGCAAGCAGATCGGTGGCGGCGAAGTAGAAGTCGATCACCCCGGACAACGTGTCATCCAGGAAGAATACGTTGTCCGGGAACAGGTCGGCGTGGATATGGCCGTCCGGCAACGCCGCCGGCCATTCCGCCAGGATCGTCGCCAGCGCCTCATCCAGTTGCCGGACCAGTCCGGGCTGCACCGCATCGGCTCGCCCTCGGCAGCGATCCAGCAGCGGCATCCAGCTTGTCGGCCCCAGCGCGTTCTCCCGGCGTGGCGCGTAGTCGGCACCGGCGAGGTGCAACTTCCCGAGGGCGCTTCCGACTGGCCCGCAATGCGACAGCCGCACGCGTCTTGGCCAGACGCCCGGCAGGAACGTGGTGATCGCGGCATGCCGCCCACATAGCTGCCGCAGTGCCGCGCCGTCCCGTCCGTGCACCGGTTGCGGACATACCACGCCGCGTTGGGCAAGATGCTCCATCAGCCCGAGAAACCACGGCAGATCATGCGGATCGACGCGCTTTTCATACAGCGTCAGGATGAAATCGCCCGTCGTGGTGCGCAGGGAGTAGTTCGAGTTTTCAACCCCTTCGGCGATCCCGCGGAAGGCGACGACGGTGCCGATGGCGTACCCGGAAAGAAATTCCGTCAGGGCTTCGTCGGTGACCTCGGTATAGACGGCCATCAGGCCAAGCCGGTCAGTGTGTCCAGTTTTCGATGCGCCCGAATTTGAAATTGTCGGCATAGGCCTTCGGCTTGATCCGCCGGGTCTGCGGCAGTTCCAGGTCGTACGCGATCCCGGCGCGTTCGGCGTAGGCGATGGCTTCCTCACGCGTGTCAAACGTCAGTTTCACCTGGGCCTGTGTATCACCGCCGCCAGTCCAGCCCATCAGCGGGTCCTGCCGGCGTGCATGCGCGTTGACGAATTCCAGCACCCAGCCGTGCGTCTTGGCCCAGCCCGACTGCATCGCGGTCTTCGGCGGCTGGAAAATGCGGGCACGCATCGAATTCGTCTCCATCGCTGGCGGCACGATCGCGCCGGGCGCGACCATGATATCGAACAGCCTGGTCGGGGCGGCGGGACTCGAACCCACGACCTCCTGTACCCAAAACAGGCGCGCTACCAGGCTGCGCCACGCCCCGACGGCAGGAATCGGCCGGAACCTATGGGCGGAAGCGTCCCGATGCAAGCGGATTGGCAGCGATCATCACGGCGCGTTGCCGAAAATCCGCTGCTTCACCGTGTCACCCACCCGAATATCCAGCTTCGCTGTCACGCCGCCAGCCAGTTCCAGCGTCGCTCGCACCGGTCCACGGCTGTCGATGGCGGCCAGGCTGCGCGGGGTCGTGCTTTCGGCGATCGCGCGGATCGTGCCGTCGGGGTTGATGAACACCATGTCCAGCGGCACCAGCGTGTTGCGCATCCACATCTGCGAGTCGCGCGGAAAACCCCAGTCGAATAGCATGCCGCCATCCTCGGGAACGGACGTGCGGAACATCTCCCCGGTGCTCTGCTGATCCGGCCGCAAAGCCATCTCCACGTTGAACACGTGGTCCGGGCCGCCGTGGCCGGTGATCACCAGCTTCTCCTTGGGCAGTTCCGGCTGCGGCCCGGTCGGTTCCGGCGTCTGCGCCCGCGTCGATGCGGCGAAGACGGGCAATGCGGCGACGAGCGCCAGCAGAAAACGTCGTTTCACGCGGAGAGGCTCACTTCGGTCAATTGTCGGATGGCGTCGCGCACCGGTCCCGCGCGTGGCTGGTCCAGCAGCGTCGTAAACCAGTGTTCGGGCGGGTTCCGCCCCGCTGCCCGGTCGAGTCGCAAGGTGCGGAGCCCGGCCTCGGCGGCGGCGGGCAGGCGGTCAGGGATGGAAAGGTCGTTCAAGGTACCCCAGATCAGGGCCCAGCAGCGGCCCACGGTCCACGGGTTGTAGCCGCCCCCGCCCAGCACGACCAGACGAGGTGCCCGGGCCATCACGGCCTGCACGACCGCGCGGTGCGCATTGTTCGACAGCGAAAGTTTCGCGAGCGGGTCTTCCTCGAGCGCGTCGGCCCCGGCCTGCAGCATGATCGCCTGCGGCCGGCGGGCCTCGATCAGCGGCAGCACAGCGTGGTGCATCACATAGGCGAACTCGGAGTCGTTGCAGCCGGGGGGCAGCGGGAAGTTGCGCGCCGCGCCGCCGGCCCGGTCGGTGGCGGCTCCGGTGAACGGCCAGCGGCCACCTTCGTGCAGGCTGATGGTCAACACGCGCGGGTCATCGTGGAAGGCATCCTGCACGCCATCACCGTGGTGCGCGTCGATGTCCAGATACACGATGTTGTCGAGGCCGAGATCAAGCCACGTCAGCAATCCGAGTACCGGGTCGTTCAGGAAGCAAAACCCTGAGGCTCGGGCCGGTCGGCCGTGATGTGTGCCGCCACCGGGGCAATGCACGATGCCCCCGTCGGCGGTCAGCCGAGCGGCGAGGATGACACCACCGGCCGAGATGGCGGGCCGGCGATAGACTTCCCGGTACACCGGGTTGCCGTCCGCGCCGATGCGATAGCGTGCGCGGACCGCGTCGCTGACGAACTGGTCGTCTTCGGCCTGGCGCAGCGCGTCGATGTAGCCACGATCGTGAAAGCGCGTCAGTTCCGCCACCGTCGCTAGCGGCGCATCGTGGTATACCGTATCCGGCAGCCACCCCAGGGTCCGGCAGAGGTCGGTGCAGACCGAGACGCGCGGGACGGCGAGGGGGTGTTTCGGGCCGTAGCTCGAATTCCGGTAGATGTCGCTGCCGACGTAAAGCGGGGTCATGGCGCAGGTGCCCCTGGTCCGTGGTCCGCCGGCGAGCCACGGTCTTGCCGCACGAGGGGTCTGCTTTCGCCAGCCTGTCGACCCCCGGCCGCGGCCGGATCGTGCGGCGACCGCAGGGGGAAATGCGCCGGTCTGATCACCGGGCGGGGTTCCGCAACGGTCGGCCGGTTCCGGGCGGATCGGCCAGCTCAGGTCCGCTGCGGCATGGCCTGCGGGATGATCGTGGTGACGATCGAGGCGTCCAGTGCCTCGTAGTCATGATAGCCGATCGTCGCGTACAGTTCGGCCCGCGTCTGCATGGCGTCGACCATGCTGTGGGTGCCGCCGTCCCGCTTGATCGCGGCGTAGAGGTTCGCCTGCGCCTTGTTGGCCACGCGCAGGCTGCTGACCGGCCAGATCACCATCTTGTAGCCCATTGCCTCGAACTCCGAGGCGGTGAAGAACGGGGTGCGACCGAACTCGGTCATGTTGGCCAGCAGTGGCACGCCGGGCAGGCGGGCAGCGACTTCCTTGAACATCTCGGCGGTGACCAAAGCCTCCGGGAAGATCGCGTCGGCCCCGGCGTCGAGAAACAGCTTGGCACGACCCACGGATCCGTCGATGCCCTCGGACGCGGCGGCATCGGTGCGCGCGATGATGTAGAGGTGACGCCTCGCCTTGCGGGCAGCGGCGATCTTGGCGGCCATGTCGTGCGGGTCGGCCAGTTTCTTGTCGTTCAGGTGGCCGCACTTCTTGGGCAGCAACTGGTCCTCGATGTGGACCGCGCCGGCGCCGGCGTCCTCAAAGCTGCGGACCATATGCATCACATTGAGCGCTTCGCCGTAACCGGTGTCGCCGTCGACCAGCACC
This sequence comes from Rhodopila sp., assembly GCA_036398735.1. Lineage (GTDB taxonomy): Bacteria > Pseudomonadota > Alphaproteobacteria > Acetobacterales > Acetobacteraceae > Rhodopila. The sequence goes on along the minus strand of DASWON010000490.1, from coordinate 3,847 downwards.
GGCAGACCGGTGGCTCGGGCGATCTGGCGGACGAAGAAACAGACCTCGTCGACGGTGATCATGCCAAGATCGGGGATACCCATGGATGCGGTCATCGCGGCGCCGGAGAGATACAGGCCCTCGAATCCCGCCTGCTTTGCCTGTAGCCCCGCCTGGCCATTATGGGCCCCCGGCAACTGGACGATGCCCGGACGCGCAAGCAGCGCCCGGAACCGTTCTCCGGCGGGGGCGGAGGGAAGATCGTCTGCGACGAGGTAGGTCATGGGCGGGGTCTCCTTTTCGCTCCGGGATAGCGGATCGAGGGGAAGAAGAACAGGGCGGAGGTCGCTGGGGGCGAGCGTGGGACGGCACTTCGACATGGGCCCCGCCCGCCGGTGGTAGCCGGCAAAGCCGAACGCCGATGACCCGATCGAGACGGCCTTCGTCGCCGCCGTTGCGGCTCAGGCGGCTGCCTTGCGCTGTCTCGGCCAGCGCGCCGCGACCTGTGGCAGCACCTCCTCCACCAGACGCTTGGTCTGTGCCAGCATCTCGGCGTCGCCGTCGGCAATCGGGCGCAGGATGAACTTGGAGGCGCCGGCGTCGATGTACTCGCTCAGGCGCCGCAGGATCACCTCGGCGTCGCCCATCGCGAACAGATCCTTGGGATCACGTCCGGTGCGTGCGCGGTACTGCTCCATGACCTTCGCCACGCCTGGGTCTTCCGCGCCGCCGAAGCGGAACGCGAAGGCCGCGCCGTAATGGTCTTCGTCGATCGTCCGACCGGTCTCCAGCAGCGCCCGCTTGATCCCGGCGATGACCTCGCCCACCGCCTCCGGCGCCTCGGGACCAGCCTGCCAGCCGGTGCCGACCCTGGCCGTGCGCTTGATCGCGGCCTCCGAGGATCCGCCAATCCACATTGGCAGGTCAGGCTGCACCGGCACCGGCGCGATCGATGCCTTGGTCAGCTTGAAGTGCCGGCCGTCATAATCCAGGGCCTCGCCGGACCACAGCCGGCTGATGATCTCCAGCGCCTCATCCGTCTTGCGGCCGCGCGTGGTGGTATCGATATGCATCGCGGTCCACTCCGTGCCGCGCGGACTGCCGATGCCGAACCCCGGCAGCAGCCGCCCGGCGGACAGCACGTCGATCGTGGCGCACTGCTTGGCCAGCAACACGGGCTCTCGCAAGGCCACAGACACGACATTGACCCCGAACTTGAGCCGCCGCGTCCGCCCGGCAATGGCGGCGAGCGTCGTCATGCACTCCAGGATCGGCACCCGGCTGACGATCCGGTCGGTCTGCCAGATCGAGTCGAGGCCACCTTGTTCGCACAGATCGACCCAGCGCCAGAACCCGTCCGAGGTCTGAAACGGGTATTCCATGATCCCGACGCCGACCGCGATATTGCGCGCCATCTCCGATCTCCCTGACTCGTTGGTTGATGCTCCCGCGAATCCGGGGTGGACGCAATGCCCGGCGCGGAACCCTGCCGTGCCGCCAATTCCTGGTGCGTTTGCTCCCGATGCGATCAGCGCGCGGTGCCGCCAGCTCGCAGTGCCCCCAATTCGCAGTGCCCCTTAATTCGCGGTGCCCCCAATTCGCAGTGCCGTCGCGGGCATGCGGCCGCCGATCGGACCCACACGATTGAGCACACGGTTCTTGCCGGCGAACAGATGCCGGAGCGGACGGTCGAGGGTTCCATTGAAATGCGCTCGACCGGCGTTGATCGGCGATGTCTGCGTCTCGCCGCAAGGCGGCGCTGGCAGCGGCCTGCATCCCCTGCCGGCCCGCAGCGCCGGTGGCGGCAAAGATCATATGTGCACGTGTGATCTCTGCCACAGTGCGGAGGGTCTGGCCGGTCTAAGCCCCCGTCCCGAACTTTTTTGGGTATGGAGAAATCTCGTGTTCCAGATTGGCCTTTCTGTGGCTGCCGTTATCGGGGCTCTGGCGGTGACGCAGCCGGTCTTCGCCGATCCGGCTGATCCGGCGGCGCCGGATCGGGTTCGCGCCGCCGAGCCTGTCGCGGCCCGGACCACGCCTCCGGCAGTGGCCCGGTCCGCATCGCCCGACAGGTCCGAACCGAACCGGATCAATCAAGAGCGGGACGTCCCGGTCGGATTTGGCTGGGGCTAGCGCAGGACGGGACGCGCGCCGGCGCGCGATCGCTGCGTCGCCACGGGCACCGTGTGACAAGCCGTGCATCGCCACCTACAATGGCCGGCATTGACCAACTGGGGCAGGAAGCGACCAATGCAGCACGGGGCCTACGAGCACATCGCCGTCGACGTGGCCGGTAACATCGCAACGATCGAGGTGCGCCGCGGTCCGAACAATTTCATCGACACCGACATGGTCGCGGAGATCGCCGACGCGCTGGAGGTTTACGACCGGACGCCGGACGTGCGCGCGATCGTGCTGTGTGCCGAAGGCAAGCACTTCTGCGCCGGCGCCGATTTCGGCAGCCGAGGCCCCGACGGCATCGCGCGCGCCACCAAGCGCGGCCGCCACCTGTACAAAGAGGCGCAACGCCTCTGGCGTACCGGCAAGCCGATCGTGGCCGCGGTCCACGGTGCCGCGGTCGGCGCCGGGGTCGGGCTTGCGGTGATGGCGGATTTTCGCGTCGCCTGCCCGGAGGCGCGGTTTTCCACCAATTTCACCCGGCTGGGTTTTCATCCCGGCTTCGGTCTGACCTGCACCCTGCCGCGGCTGATCGGCACGCAGAACGCGGCAATGCTGATGTACACCGGCCGCCGCATCACCGGTGAAGAAGCCTTGGCGATCGGTCTGGTGGACTACTGCGTTCCGCTCGCTCAGGTGCGTGCCAAGGCGGTCGAGGTGGCGACCGAGATCGCTGGTTCTGCGCCATTGGCCATCATCGCGACCCGGGAAACCTTGCGCCGCGGCCTCGCTGATGCCGTCGCCCAGGCAACCGAACGCGAATACGAGGAACAGGACTGGCTGCGCAATACAGCCGACTTCAGGGAGGGGACCAAGGCAATGGGCGAACGGCGGCCGCCCAACTTCCAGGCGCGCTAGGGCCCGATTCGCAAGTTTGTCGCGCCGTGGATCGACGCCGGGGACCTTTCGGATCGACCACGACACCGGCAGACGATTGTTTCCGTGCGGCTCGTGGTTCTGAAGTCCACTCCGGCTCGGAACCACAGCGCGGCGGACTTCGAAGCCACCACATGCGGAGTTTGCTGCGGCTTTTCCCCGCGGACGCAGGGACGACCACCACGCCACTTGAGGTTTCAGCGGCGGGTTTCGGCGGCAAACCTCGTCGTGGCCGAAAGCATGACGCCTGTCTAATTCCCCGTCTAATTCATGGACGGGCGCAATCCACCGCGTGTCGTCTGCCGCCCCTCACCGCGTTCCGCCTACCGATAGCGCGGGGCTCGCTTCTCCTGGAACGCGCGCACGCCCTCAGCGAAATCGGCCGAGCGTCCAGCGTTGCCCTGCAGTTCCGCCTCGAGATCGAGTTGCTGGTGCAGGGTGTTGCGCGCCGTGGCGGCGAACAGCGTTTTGATCGCCGCCAATGCACCGGCCGGGGCAGCCGACAGCCTTGCCGCCAACGCTTCGGCCTCCGCGGCCAGGGCGTCGTCGTCCACCGCCTTCCAGATCATCCCCCAGCGTTCGGCAGTCGCCGCATCGATCGCATCGCCTAACATTGTCAGAGCCCGAGCCCGGGCATCGCCGACCAGGCGGGGCAGCAAGAAGCTCGCGCCGCTGTCCGGCACCAGGCCAATTCGAATGAAGGCCTGGACGAATGTCGCCGAACGCGCGGCCAGCACGATGTCGCCTGCCAGCGCGAAGCAGGCGCCCGCCCCGGCAGCCACCCCGTTCACCGCGCAGATGAACGGCAGCCGAG
>DASWON010000489.1:0-17186 GCA_036398735.1 Rhodopila sp. | reverse complement strand
CCTGCAGGTTGGGGCGCTGCATCGCCGGGCGCAGATACCCGACCGCGGTCGAGCATCGCCGTCCCTTGCGGGTCGTCGTCTGGTGGTAGCCGACGCCGTCCTGCACCGCGCCGTTGAAATCGTCGTTGCGCGGCAGGCCGGTGGCCATGGCGCTCTCGATAAAGGCGCCGCAGATCGGATCGTTCTGCGCTACGTCCGATACGCAAAGCGGACCGTCAACTCCATGATAGTCGTCGCGTCCGCGCGTCTGGTGTTCGGCGCGTTTGAAATAGGGCAGACAGTCGTCGAACGACCAGCCCGTGTTGCCCAGCTGGCGCCAGTGGTCGAAATCCTCTTTCTGGCCGCGGATGTAGACCATCCCGTTGATGGAGCTCGATCCACCGAGCACCTTGCCGCGTGGCCAGAAGATCTTGCGGCCACCGATGCTGGAATCGGGCTCGGTCTCATAGCACCAGTTGACCGCGGCATTGGCGAAGTTCTTGCCGAAGCCCAGCGGGACGTGAATCCAAGGGTTGGTATCCGCGCCTCCCGCCTCCAGCAGCACGACCTTGGCGCCGGGATCCTCGCTGAGCCGGGCGGCCATGACGCAGCCGGCGGAGCCTGCGCCGATCACGACGAAATCCGCCTCCATTGTGTCTGCCATCGCATCCTCCCCCTGTGCGGAGGAAGCCTAGCCGTGGAAGCCGCACGCTGCCAACGCGGCGCGCATGTGTGCCGGCGGCGGGGCGGTCGCATCCACCGGCGGATCGAGCGGCAGATGGATCGCCCGCGCCAGCAGGTGCAGGCCGCCGTCGCCGGCGCCATAGCGCGCATCGCCGATGATCGGCGTGCCCAAGGTCGCGCAATGCACGCGGATCTGATGCGTCCGGCCGGTTCGCGGCCGCAGCTCCAGCCAGCATCCGGCATCCGACCGGCCGAGGACCCGCCAGTCGGTCGTGGCCGGCTGGCCGGACCGCTCGTCCACGATCATGCGCCATCCTTGCGGAGCGGTCACCCGGCGTAGCGGCGCGATGATGGTGCCGTGATCGCCGCGGACCTGGCCTTGCACCACCGCCCAGTAGGTCTTGCGCACACGCCCGGACGAGAATGCATCCTGCGCCGCCAGCAGCGGCGTCCGCCGCAATGCGATGACCAGGCAGCCGGCGGTGTCTGCGTCCAGGCGGTGTGCCAGCCAGGGGCCCTCCTTGCGCCGTGACAGGATGCCGAACCAGTCCTCGACGCTGCGCCCACCGGCTGGCCCGCCGTGCACCGGCAACCCCGCCGGCTTGTCGAGCACGACGAAACGCTGATCCCGGAACAGGATGGTGGGAGACGCCGCAGACATGACAGCGGCATATCGAGGTTGAGCGATGGCCCCGCAAGGGCCGACCGAGACCGGTGCGCCGGGGCGTTTGCCCGCTGTCCCGCCCCCGGCGTACACTCGCGCCAACAAGACCCGAGGAGACCGGTCCATGAAAATCGCCCGCATCGAGACCTTTCTGTTCGACCCGGGAACCGCCAAGAACCTGCTGTTCTGCCGGGTCGAGACCGAGAGCGGCCTCCACGGCTGGGGCGAGGCCTATGTGACTCCAGGCAAGGAGCCGGTTACCGAACACCTGCTGCGCGACCTGGCGAAATACATGATCGGGCGGGAGGCGTTCAGTATCCGTCACACCGGGCAGGTGGTGTTCGAGGACTTCGCGATGCGCCGCACCTCGCTCGACCTGATGTCGGCCTGGAGCGCGATCGAGATTGCCCTGTGGGACATCGTCGCGAAAAACGCCGGACAGCCGTTGTACAATATCCTCGGCGGGGCTTCGCGTGAGCGGGTCAAGGTCTATGCCAACGGCTGGTCCAGCGGCACCGACAGCATCGAGAAGAACATCGATCGCGCCCTGGCGGTCAGGGAAGCCGGCTACACCGCGCTGAAATGGGACCCGTTTCCCGGCCCCTGGCGTAGCTTCATCCATCGTGAGGACGAAGACCATGTCGTCCGCTACGTCCGCCGGATGCGCGAGGCGCTTGGTCCGGATTTCACCCTTCTAGTCGAGGTGCATCGCCGTCTCGCGCCGATGCACGCCATCCGCATCGGCCGGCGCATCGCCGAGTACGATATCGGCTGGTACGAGGAACCGTGCCTGTGCGACAACATCGAACTGGTCGCCGAGGTCCGTCGCGCGCTGCCGATGCCGATCGTGACCGGTGAGGCGATCTACTCCAAGGAAGGCTTCGCCCAGGCGCTCGCGGCCCGCGCCGCGGACATCATCAATCCCGACATCTGCAACTGCGGCGGGGTGTCGGCGATGCTCGATATCGCCGCGATGGCGCAGCCGCACGCGGTCGCGATCTCGCCGCACAACTATAACTCGACGCTCGTCGGTCTGGCGGCGACGGTGCAGCTTTCGGCGATGATCCCCAACTTCTGGATCGCCGAGTGCTTCATCAATCTCAAGCCCGCCTGCGATGAAATCGCGGTGACGCCGCTGGCCGTCGATGGAGGCTTCGTCGACCTGCCAACCTCTCCCGGCATCGGCATCGATCTGGATGTCGGTCGTTTGCGCGGCAAACCGTACCGCGACATGGGCACCCGGATGGGCAAGGGACTGCGATCCTACGCCGAGGAGTTCCCGCGCAAACACTACACCGTCGCGGCCACGCGCACCGGATACTGAAAGCCCGGTTGTGAAGGAATGGCGAGCGCTCCTCGCCGCACCGGGCTTTCGCGCCTTCTGGCTGGCTCTGCTGTGCAACAACCTGGGGAGTTGGGGCGTCATGGCGACGCTGCCGATCCTGGTGGCCGAACGGTTCGGGGCCGGGATGGTGCTGGTGCTCAGCCTGGGATTGCGGGTGCTGCCGAAGCTGATCCTGGCGCCGGTGGCCGGTGGCCTGCTGCGGTGGTTCGGCCCGGCCCGAACGGCCGGGATGGCGATGCTGCTGATGGCGCTGCTGACCGCGCTGCTGCCGTGGTGCGGGAGTCTCATCCTGCTGCAGGTGCTGATCGGCGTCATCGGCACGCTGGACCTGTTCATCACCCCCGGCCTGCTGTCGCTGCGGGTTCCGGTCACGCCGCCGGGCCTGGAGATGGCGGGCAACACGATGTGTTCGGTCGCCGATCGGCTGGGCAAGGTGGCCGGCCCCGCGCTGGGCGGCCTGGCTGTCATTGCCGGCTTCGCCCCCGCCTTCTCCGGTTTCGCAGTGCTGATCGCGGTGGCCGCGGTTCCGGTGTTTCGCCTGTCGGTCGCTCCGGCGGGTTCGTCGACCCGCTCGCGCGCCGGCAGTGTGATCGCCTTCCTGGACATGATCCGAACCGACCGCCAGGTTGCCGGTCTGCTGATTGCCGCCGTCACCTACTCGGTCATGCTGGGCGGCCTGCGTCCCTTTCTGTTCTGGGCAAACCGGGACTGGTATGGCGCCTCCGACACGGCCTGGACGAGCCTGCTGGTCGCGCAGGGTGGCGGTGCGCTGATCGGAGCCCTGGCCTCGGCGCTGTTCGTTGCCCGGTTGTTGCGTCGAATGTCCGCCTATACGCTGAACCTGCTGACCGGACTCCTGGAGGGCGCGATCCATCTGCTGCTGCTCGCGGCGCAGACCAGCACGCAGGCGATCGTCATTCTGGCACTGGCCGGCATCCCCGAGATCATCTCGACCGCCGCCTGGTTCACCGCCATCCAGGGCCGGCTGGCTCCCGCCCAGCAGGCGCTGTTCTTCACGTTCGCCGCGCCACTGTGGGATCTGTGCTCTGCGGCCGGGATTGCCTCCGCGGCGCTGCATGCCGGCGGGATGCTGTCTTTGTCCGGCTACTGGGCGCTGGTGTCGCTGATCTCGACGTTGCCGCTGCTGCCCCTGCTGGCTGCGCACCGGCTGCAGGTCCGGTCACAGCGCCTGCCGTGAGTGCGCCGATGCGGCCGGTGATCGAGTCAGCGCGGACCAGCCAAAGCCGTATGGAGCTACGGTGAGGTGCTGTGGTAGTCGCACTGCATGCTCACGCGACGCGATGCTGTTTTTGGATCCGCGCTGCTCGCCGGCCTTCCGGCGTCCGGCGGGGCGGCGGCAACCGAGGCAGACAGCCATGCGGTGCCGCAGCGCCATGCATCGTCCCGGCGTCACCATCGCCCGCTGGTGCTGTTGGACCCCGGGCACGGCGGCAAGGACCCGGGCTGCATCGGTGTTCACGGCACACTGGAGAAACATGTCGCTCTGGCACTCGGACTGGAACTGCGTCGGCAGATCCTGGCCAGCGGCCGCTACCGGGTCGCGATGACACGCGACACGGACGTCTTCATCCCGCTGGCCGATCGGGTGGCGCGCGCCCGGCGGCTCGACGCGGCGCTGATCGTGTCGCTGCACGCAAACGCCTCACCGGATCACACGGCGCGCGGCATCTGCGTGTACCGCTTCGCCTGGCGTGCCTCCGATGCGCATGCCGCGTCGAGGGCGCGGTGGGAAAACAGCGCTGAGCGCTACGCCTCGCCGTCGACGGGTGCCGCGTCGCGTCAGGTGCTGCACATCCTGGCGTCGCTGATGCGGCGAGAGACGCAGCGTCATTCCGCGCAACTGCAGCGTGCGATCGTGGAAGGGTTGCGGCCGCAGGTGAGAATGCTGCCGCTGGCGGCGCCGCACGCGCGCTTTGCGGTTCTCAGTGCGCCCGATATCGCCGGCGTGCTGGTTGAAATGGGCTTTCTGACGAACCGGCGGGAGGAAATGCTGCTGTCCCGCAAATCGCACCGTATGGTACTCGCGCAGACCATGCACCAGGCGATTGACAGTTATTTTGCGCGGCTTCCCCCTGCCGCCGTTGGCCGCTTGGGCTGATCGCGGATAATGATGGTTCAGATCCTGACCCGGCAGGTCTGCCTCGCGATCCTGCCGCTTTGGCCACTGGCCGGCGTCTTCTTCGTGCTGTGCGGACTCGCTCCGGGTTGCCGGTCGGCGCTTGCCGCCGAGGGCGCGACGCCCCACTCAGTGTTCAGGTGGGGCACAGTCACCGGTCAGAAACTGCCGCATTTTGCATCGTTTCGCTCGGATATCGTCAATCTGCGCCGCGGTCCAGGGACGCGCTACCCGATCGAATGGGTGTACCATCGGCGACTGCTGCCGGTGGAGGTCCTGCGGGAGTTTCAGAACTGGCGTCTGGTGCGCACGCATGAAGGCACCACGGGCTGGGTGTACCACGCGTTGCTGTCGAACCACCGTAGCTTCCTGGTCACGGGCGGGCAGGTCACGCTGCGGCATGCGCCGCATCCAGACGCCAGGGCAGTCGCACATCTGCAGCAGGGCGTCGTCGGTCATCTGCTGCATTGCGCCCACGGCGCGGCTTGGTGCGAGGCGCGGGCGGATGGGATCAAAGGGTATCTGCCGCGGGTCGCGATCTGGGGCAGTTATCCGGATGAGGCCGTGGATGGCTGACGCGCCGGCTTCTCGTTGCCACGGCGAGCGAAAGCCCGGCATCCACGCCGCGCCGTGGGGGGTGTAAAAAGCGTATGGTGACTTCCGCCGCAACGACAGATTGGCTTCGATGGTGGCGTCGAAGCCCTGATTGAGCCGTAGAGCCTTGCCCAACCGGCGAAAGATTGACCAATGACCGCGGGCGACGACCGCTCCGCGTCAAGGACTGACTCCGTCCGGCCATCCATGTCTTTCCAGGCACCGAGTCTCTCCAGGGCACCGGGTGTTTCCACGGTACCGGGTCCTTCCGCGGCATCGGGTCCTTCCGCGGCACCGGGCCTTCTCACGGCACGGGTCTTTGCAGGGCGCCGGGTCTTTCTACGGCGCCGGATCTTTCCAGGGGGGTGGCATCACAGACGTGGGTGGTCGGGCCAGGCCCGACCATAACGCGGGGAGAGCCGGTCTCAACGGCGGCTGGCACTCAGTCGTCGTAACGGCCAGGCCGGATCAGCGACAGGTGCCAGCCTGCTCCCGCATTTGCCCAGACGATGCCGGTGGGCCGGGGCGCGATCGCGGCCGGTTCATGTCTTGTCATTTCAGGAACGCGTCGGCGTCCTCCCGCAGCAGCAGGCGGTCGTTCAGCAATGCCTGCGTCACCGAGCGCACTGCATCTTCGTAGGCGGTTCCGGGGTAGAGTGCCGCCAGTGAGGGGCGCGGGTCACTGCCGCGTTCGGCCTCGGTCTCGGCGAAGGCCAGGAACGTGCCGTCGCGATCGGCGAGTTCGCCGTCAGGGTAGGGCGGCGCATACAGGTTCCAGCCGGTGAACGTGCCCCGCGGCACCGCGATATCCGGCAACCTGATCCCGGCGCGCTCGTTGCCGTCGGCATCCACCTGCGGCACCAGCGCTTTGTAGCCACGGTCTGCCGGCGTCGGATCGGCCCAGTCACCCAGCGGGGACGCGTCGTTCGCCGCCTGCGGCCGGATCAGCCCGGGAATGAGCGGAAAAGCCACGCGTTCGGCCGCCACCAGCGTTGCGTCATCGATCCGGGGCACCCGGCTGCCGGGGGGTTCCCGCCCCGTCGTCACCCATCCATCCAGCGCCACCAGCAGCGCTCGGACCGCCGGCATCGGGTCGTGCCAGTTGCGCGGGTTGATGCACGGCCCGTTGTCCCGCGGCATGCCCGCCTTGCCGCCATGCTGGGTGCCCGCGATCAGATAGGCTCGCACGTTCGCCGGCAGGGCGATGTCGCGTGTGCCGAGCGGATCGGTGTGCAGCAGCGAGGCTCCCTTCTGCCAGTATTCGGTCGAGGTGTTGGTTTCGATCAGCAGCGGATCGGTGGCGTCTCCCCGTAGCAGCGCGCCGCTACCGCCGGTGACCGGATCGTCCATCGTGGCGGTCGAGTGCGGGAACGCCACTTCCGGAAAATCATGATCCTCATGCCAGGTGCGGGTCCGGAACGGCTGCCCGAAGGGCGTGTTGTGGAACACCCGGCCGATACCGGCGACATGGGTGAATACGCCGTCGAACACCCGGCGCCCGTCCTCATCGCCGTTGAACCCCTGGGCGATATGGTCGCGCAAGTAACGGCCGGCCTGGGAGATGCCAAAGGCCAGTGTGTGCTCGACCGGCCGCCCGAGCAGAGCGGCGCCATCGTGGCGCAGATGGCTGACGATGTCGCGGGTGGCCGCGAAGCCGATGCCCAGCACGCGGGGCTTGGTCGCGAGGTAGCGGACTTCGTAGATCGAGCCCGTGATAATCGGCTCGACCGGCCGTACCGTGCGGCTGTCCAGCATCTCCGCCGGCACGGCGACACGCGGCGCCGCCTGGGTCCGGCGTACCGTGACGGTGGCCGGACCGACCGCCTCGTATGCCAGCTTGAACGCCTCATGCACCCCCAACCGCGTGCCCGAGACGAATTCCTCGCGGATCGGCTGCGTAAGGCCCTCGATCACCGGCACGTCGAGCGACAGCCCGGTCTGCTTTGGCGCGCCAGGGTCCCAGCCGGTCCACAGCAGCGAGAAGCCCAGCCGCAGCGGCAGCGCGTTGCCGAGGTCTTTGGCCGCCGTCGGCTGATTGCCCGCCGCGCCGGCGCACAGGTTGGCGAACAGCATGATGCGGCCGCGGTTGTTCACCTCATACAGCAGGCGTCCGTTGCCTTTCGCCGGGTCCGCCGGGCGCAGCAGCACGAAATCCGAACGGTATTCCACCGCACCGGCGGCGTTGCGTGGCGCCTGGCCCAGCAGCGCGATCCCCTGGTTGCGCGGATGTGCCGGATCGAGCGTGCCGGACGCGACACCGTCGATCCGTTCATACGGACCGACCGCGCCGAACGATGCGCCATTGACGAAGGCTGAGCGATTGCTGATTTCGATGCCGGTGATCATGTCCAGTGCAACTCCGCTTCACTGCGTTCCTGCAGGCCGTCCCGGGTCATGCCGGGGATCATGTCCAGCACGACGAAGCCATCGGGCGTGACCTCCAGGACCGCGAGGTCGGTATAGACCCGCTGCACCACGCCTTTCGCCGTCAGGGGATAGGAACAGGCCCGTCGGATGCGCGAACCGCCGTGACCCTTGGTGATGTGCTCCATCGCCACCCACAGGCGCTTGGCGCCGATCGCCAGATCCATCGCGCCGCCGACCTGCTGCGTGGGGTCGCCCGCGGCGCGTGCCCAGTTGGCGATGTCGCCGTTTTCGGCGACCTCGAACGCGCCGAGCACGCACAGATCGAGGTGCCGGCCGCGCGCGATCGCGAAGCTGTCGGCGTGGTGCACGAATGATCCGCCGGTGCGCAAGGTGATGTGCTGCGTGCCGGCGTTGACCAGATAGGGATCGATGCGGTCCGGGGCAGGGGCGGGGCCGGCGCCGATCACGCCGTTCTCGGAATGAAAGATCACCTCGCGGTCCATCGGCACGTGATCCGACACGCCGGTCGGGATGCCGATGCCAAGGTTTACGAACCAGCCCTCGGGGATGTCACGGGCGATGCGGGCGGCGATGCCGGCGCGGTCCAGCGGACGGAATGTCATTGCGGGTTCCTCCCCACCGGAAGGTGGACGACACGGTGCACGAAGACCCCGGGGGTGTGGACGTTTTCCGGTGGAATATCACCGAGCGGAACGACGTGGCGGGTCTGGACGATCGTCAGTTTCGCCGCCATCGCCATGACCGGATTGAAATTCCGCGCGCTCTCCCGGTGCGTCAGGTTGCCCCAGCGGTCGGCCTCCCAGGCGTCGACCAGAGCAACGTCACCGGGCAGCGGATATTCCAGCAGGCAGTTGCGGCCGTTGATTATCCGGGTCTCGCGGCCTTCGGCCAGCAGCGTGTCAGCGCCGGTCGGGGTGTAGAAGGCCTCGATGCCGGCCCCGGCGGCGCGCAACCGCTCCGCGAGCGTGCCTTGCGGGACGATCTCGAGATCGAGCTTGCCGGCGGCGAACAGGCGCCCGGCAACGCTGTCTCCGCGGACAAAGCTGCAGATCAGCTTCGTGACGTTTCCGGACGCGAGGAGATCGGCAGTAGGCCCGGCATCCCGCCCGCCGGAGTTCACCACGAGGGTGAGATCACGGGCACCCTGGGACAGCAGGCCCTCCACCAGCGTCTCCGGCATCCCGTTGCCGAAGCCGGGCAGCAGGATGACGGAACCGTCCGCGATGCCAGCCAGCGCGGCCGTTACATCGGGCACGAATTTATCGATCATACGGCAATCATCCTTGGACGCTCGAGGCTGGCCTTCGCCACATCTGAGCGCGGATCGCACGCGAAGGCAACGCACGCGCGGCCGGATGCGAGCCCGTGATGCCGCCACGACGCGGGCTCTCAGTCGCTGACTGCGGCGCGATCCGGCGCCGGAGACCTGGTGTGTTCGCATCTGAACCAGCTCAGCGGGCACTTACCCGGCGTAATCGGGACACGTCCGCGCTCCCGGTGTCGCGGACGATGAGCATCGGGCCATAAGAGGGGCCGGCGACGGCGAGCGTGCGATGATCGCAACCGGCCGGCGACGATGAACATCCGACGATGGTGGACGTCCGGCGACGGCGCGCGTGCGGCGATCGCCAATCGTCCGACGACAGTGCATGCAACGCTCGGACGCACCCGGCGACAGTGAGCTGCGGGACCGGCGGTCCTACTGCTGCCGCGGTCCCACCTCCAGCAGCGACAGGTTCTGCTCCGCGAGATCAGCGGTCGTACTGTTGGGGTCCACGCCGCGGGCATGTTCCCAGTCAGCCCGCGCGCCCGCCTCGTCGCCCATCCGCTGGCGCAGGATGCCGCGCTCCAGCAACGCATCCGGATCGTCTGGGTCCAGCGCCAGCGCCTGCGACGCGTCGGCCTGCGCCAGATCGAGTTGATTGAGCTTGCGTCGCATCACTGCGCGCAGCACCAGCGCATCGGGCCGCGCGGCGTCCAGCCGCAGCGCCTCGCTCAGGTCGTCGACCGCATCCTGCAGGCGGCCGAGCATGCTCTCTGCCGACGCCCGCATGATGAAGAGTTCGCTGTCCGAGGGCGACAGACCGAGCGCCTGGGAGGCGTCGGCCATTGCCTCGCTCGCCTGCGCCACCATCAGCCGCGCCTGTACTGCCTGGCCGAGGACCGAGGCGCGCGCCAGGCCCGGTGCGTCGCTCTGCCGCCCGACCTGCTCCAGCAGTTCGGCTCCAGCCGCGGGCTTGCCCAGGGCGATCAGCGCCAGGCCGCGGCAGTGCAGCGCGCCATCACCGCCGCCGTCCGCCTGCCAGGACTCGGCGAGGGCCATTGCCCCGGTCGGGTCACGGGCCAGGGTATCCAGACAGGTTTCATAGGCGGTGCCCGCGGTGATACGCGGCGGAAACGGCGGCACCGGCAAGTCCGCTGGAACCTCGGCCAGAGGGTCGACAGGCGCGGACTGCCACCAGATCGCGCCGGCAACGCCGCCAATCACGACCAGGGACGCACAGAAGGCTGTCAGGCGCCGGGACATGTCAGGTGCTCGCGTGTCCCGATTCGCACATTCGCCGTGCCATGGATCGACTCCAAACGAACTTTCGGATCGGCAGGGAGATTAGAAAAACCATTGTCTTCCAGGTCGCTCAGGGCTCCGTAGCTCGCTGTGGCGCGGATCCGCAGCATCGCGGACCTGAGACTGTGACACTAGCGCAGTTTCACGGCGCCTGGAATCGTGTTGCTTGCCGCTCCTGTTCTGACTTCGCCCTCGGACCGGACCGGACCGGACCGGACCGGATCGGACCGGACCGGACCTCCCGGCACGGCCAAGCGCATGCCTGGCCCGGCCACCCGCGATTCGCGGAATTTCCGGGTGCACGCCTTCGGTCAGCGGGCCGGCCGCGCGCTCGCTCGCTCGTTCAGTGATGACACAGAGATTGGGCGGCGGCGGGAGGTCCCCATTCCCCGCAAAAGTGGTCTAGCCAGTTCTGGTGAAATGAAGAAAGGCATTCTGTCCAATATGGTGCCCGACCGGCAGAGCCCCGAACGGGGGAAATGCGACACTGCCCAGGCAGGGGTGAAAAATACTGTCGTGAATCAAAATGTTGTGGCGGACTGCGGGCCACACGGTGGCAGCCAGCAGATCCTGGTCGACATGACCGGTTTCCAGGCGCCAGGGCATGAAGGCATGCAGCAATGTGGCCGGTGGCGGCAGGATCCCGCCAACTCCGCCCCACATGCCGGCGAGCAGCAGGTCGGTGTGCGTGTACCAGTCCCGCATGGCGTGGAAATGAAAGCTCGACCTCAGCCAGGCGTCGACCGCCACGCGCTCCTTCACGGTCAGCAGCGAATCCGCGTCGCGAATCAGAAATCGTCGCACGCCCGGCTCCGCGATGACCTCGAAACGCCAGAGCAGGGCGCGATGTCCCGGGACCATGGGTGGCAGTGCCATCGGCTGTAGCTGCACGCCAAGACCCGCCAGCTGCGCCAGATAGCCGGGTTCCACGCTGGCATCGTGATACACGCGGATGCTCCATTCGGGAAACAGATGCGGCCGGATCCGGGCGTTCTCGAGGAGCGGTACCTGATAGCGGGGCTGATTGCCCCATAGCGAGTAGGCAATGACGTTCTGTTCCGGGTGGCCGGGATTGAACGGCGGGGGCAGTGACGCCGGAATCCGGATCGCCGGCATCGGAGTCGATGCGGCGGGTGTTGGCAGGGCCAGGGGCAGCGGCAGGGCCAGGGGCAGCGGCGGGGCCAGGAGCAGCGGCGGGGCCAGCGGCAGCGGCATCGGTGTCGGCAGATGCGGGGCCGCGGCGATCGGAGCGCTGCGAACCGGGCGCACGGACATCGCCGGCGGGATCGGGGTCGCCGACATCAGGGTTTGGGACAGCGGGGGTGCCGGTGACGCGGTTTCCGGCTTTGCCGCCGGCGATGCCGCGGTGCTGAAACGGCGATCCTTGCATTCCAGGGCACGGCGCCCGGCGGCCACGGCGAGATCGAACCGGCCGATGCGGTGATAAGCGTCGCACAGGCAGTCATGCACATTGGGGCTGCCGGAGCCCAGGACCAGCGCGTGCTGGCAGGCCTCGATTGCGCCGGCGATATCCATGGTCCCAAGCAGCAGGACAGCGAGGTTTTCGTGCAACACGGCGCTGTCAGGATACCGCCCGATCCCAAGCCGCAGCGCCCGGAGCGCATCGGCGGGACGGTGGGCAGCGTGATGGACCAGGCCGGCAAACAGGAAATCCGCCTGCGTTGCCGTTCCAGCCGCCGCCGCCAGCACGGCAATCTGCGCCTCGATCGCCGCGTCCAGGTCCCCTTGCGCATAGGCCGCTCTGGCTCGCGCACGCAATATCTCGACAGGCGATGGCGAAGTGCCGGCGCCAGGTGACGCGCGATCCGCACCGGCCGTGATGGCCAAGGCCGCGGCACGCCGTTCCGGATCGGGTGGCTCGGTGGCGAATGCCCCTGGGATGCCGTTGCCGAAGGATGGCATCCTCACGGTCCCGCCGCGCTTGTGCGGGGCAGTCCGGCGATCATGGCACGAGCATGGCGATCGGCATGAGCCGCTTTATACACCGTTTCGGACTAGAACCGGGGGATGTCGGACGTGCGCCGGTGCCACCGCCCCGCGGCTCGAGGCACACATGACGAGGCCTCCTGGCTCATCGGCCGATGGCGGCGTCGGTCAGTGATCTGCCGCGGGATGGCGGCCCGGAACCAATCCGATACCCTCGCGACCTTTCGCATGGCCCGTCGCTCGTCGTTCGTCCCCCGCGCGCCTGCGTCGGGGCGCTTCAGGCCGCGGCCTTCGCTTCACGTCGGCGGCGGTGCAGGATGAACTCGGTATATCCGTTCGGCTGGATCCGTCCGTCGAAGATCAGGTCGCTGGCCGCCTTGAACGCCACGCCATCGAAACCGGGCGCCATTGGCTTGTACAGCGGATCCCCGGCGTTCTGCCGGTCTACGACGAGTGCCATGCGTTGCAGCGCCTCGGTCACCTGCGCCGGCGTGACCACGCCGTGCAGCAGCCAGTTCGCGATATGCTGCGATGAAATCCGCAGCGTCGCTCGGTCCTCCATCAGCCCGACATCGTGAATGTCGGGCACCTTCGAGCATCCGATGCCCTGATCGATCCAGCGCACGACATAGCCGAGGATGCCCTGGCAGTTGTTATCCAATTCCTGGCGCAAATCCTCCGCCGACCAGTTCTGACCCTCCGCCAGCGGAATGGTCAGCAGGTCCTTCAGCGCAGCCCGCGGCCGCGATGCCAGTTCGGTCTGCCGCGCACTGACATCCACTTGATGATAGTGCAGCGCGTGCAGCGTCGCCGCGGTAGGCGAGGGGACCCACGCGGTGTTCGCCCCGGCCATCGGGTGTCCAACCTTCTGCACCAGCATGTCCGCCATCCGGTCCGGTGCGGCCCACATCCCCTTGCCGATCTGCGCCTTGCCGCGCAGGCCGCACTCCAGCCCGATCTCGACGTTCTGGTCCTCGTAGGCCTTGATCCAGGCAGTGCCGCGCATCTCGTTCTTGCGGATCATTGGTCCGGCCTCGATCGAGGTATGGATCTCGTCGCCGGTGCGGTCCAGGAATCCGGTGTTGATAAACACCACCCGGTGGCTGGCCGCCGCGATGCAGGCCTTGAGGTTGGCCGAGGTCCGGCGTTCCTCATCCATGATGCCCATCTTCAGCGTGTTCGGCGCCAGGCCGAGAATGCCTTCGACGCGGGCGAACAGGTCGCCGGTCAGAGCCACTTCCTCCGGACCATGCATCTTCGGCTTCACGATGTACACCGAACCCGCGCGGCTGTTGCGGATCGGGCCCTTGCTGTTGAGGTCATGCAGAGCGATCAGCGAGGTCACCGCCGCGTCCAGGAACCCTTCCGGGATCTCTGCGCCGGACGGGTCGAGCACCGCGTCGGTGTACATATGGTGGCCGACATTGCGGATCAGCATCAGGCTGCGGCCGGACAGCCATAGGCTGCCCCCTGCCGGTTTCGTGTACTGCCGGTCGGGGTGCAGCTTGCGGGTCAACATCTGGCCACCCTTTTCGAAGGTGTCTTCCAGCGTCCCGCGCATCAGGCCGAGCCAGTTGCGGTAGGCGACGACCTTGTCCTCTGCATCGACCGCGGCGATCGAGTCCTCGCAGTCCTGGATCGTGGTCACCGCTGCTTCCATCACCACATCGGCAACGCCGGCCAGGTCATCCTTGCCGATCGGGTTGCTGCGGTCGATCACGATTTCGAGATGCAGTCCGTGATGCTTCAGCAGCACGATGGAGGGCGATGCAGCCTCCCCGCGATAGCCGGCAAACTGGGCCGGGTCGCGCAGACCTGTCGTGCCGCCCCCGCTCAGGCCGACGGACAGCGCGCCGTCTTTCACCGAATAGGACGTGGCGTTCGCATGGCTGCCGCTGGTGAGCGGCACGGCCTGATCCAGGATTTCCCGCGCCTTCGCCACCACCTTGTCGCCGCGGATCTTGTTGAAGCCGCGCCCGCGGGTGGCGCCGCCGTCCTCGGGAATCGCGTCGGTGCCGTACAGTGCGTCATACAGGCTGCCCCAACGTGCGTTTGCCGCGTTGAGCGCGTAGCGGGCGTTGGTGACCGGCACGACAAGCTGCGGCCCGGCGATGGTGGCGATCTCAGGGTCGACGTTGTCGGTGCTGACGGCAACGGTCGCCGGTTCATCCACCAGATAGCCGATGCCGCGTAGGAACCCCAGGTAGGTCTCGGGGTCTGCCGGCTTGCCTTTGTTGGCCAGGTGCCAGGCGTCGATCTGCTGCTGGATGCTGTCGCGCTGGTCGAGCAGCGCTTTGCAGCGTGGCGCGAGGTCCGCGACCAGCGAGGCGAACCCGTTCCAGAACGCATCCGCCGCAATCGAGGTCCCCAGCAAGGCTTCGCTGGTGACAAAATCGTAAAGCGGTTTGGCGACGCGGATACCGGCTGACTCGACATAATCCATGCGGACTGCCTCCTGGCGGGGAGAAAAACGGCGGAACCCGCGATATAGGACGGAATCCGGAAAGCGTGCCAGCCCGGGGCCGCGGCTCTGATAGCGATATCGCCGGAATCTAGCGTGACGCACCGCAAAAAACACGCGTAACCGTGAGCTTGAAATGAGGCTCGAACACCCAATTTCCGGGGTGCGGATGACGGCTTTGCCTCATCCGCGTGACGTTTCCCCCCCAAACTTAAGCGGCGCCTCCGGGTGCCGCTTTTTTTGTTCGCGGGGAAGAAGCCCCGCAGGCAAGGCAGCGCAGGCAATGGCGTGCTCCGCCGGGATGCCGCGGAGCAGTTCCTTGATCCGATTGGTTGCTGGCTCAATCAGGAGGCCGTGGCTACCCCGGTTGGTGGGTCCGCGTAACCGTCCGATCCGCCGCTCAATGCCGGTGCGGCAAGGGCGCCTGGCCCTTGGCGGGATTTGCCGCGCTGTCCGACGCTTTCGTCTTCCTCGGGCAGAGGCAGTGCCAGAATCGCGCGCAGTCCCGGCGCGTTGTCCTCCAGCCGTAACTCGCCGCCGTGCAGCCGCGCCACCGCGAGCACCAGCGACAATCCCAGCCCCGATCCGGGGGTGCTGCGCGCCGATTCACCGCGATAGAAGCGGTCGGTCGCCTTCTCGCGGTCCGCGAGAGCTATCCCGGGCCCCTGGTCGCTCACCGCCACGAATACCATCGAGGACACCGATGCGCTCAGACGCACCGTTCCGCCGTCAGGCGAAAACTTCACAGCGTTGTCTACCAGATTGGCGATCGCCTGCTGGATCATCGCCTTGTCGCCGTATGCGGGGATCGCCTCGGGGGTGTCGAGCTTGAGGACGATGCCGCGATCCTCGGCGAGCGCGCCGTAGAGATCGGCGACCTCGGCGAGCAGCGGCGCCAGGTCGAGCCGCGCGAACGACGACCGGCGCGACCCCGCCTCGATCTCGGCGATGCGCAGCAGGGCCTGGAACACCGCCACGATGCCATCGAGGTCCAGCGTCGCGCGCTCGATCGCCGCCCGCAGATCGTCGGGGCTCTCGGCATGCAGCGCGGCGTCCTCCAGCCGCGCCCGCGCACGGGTGATCGGCGTGCGCAGATCGTGGGCGATGGCGTTGGAGACCTGCCGCACGCCGTCCATCAGGCGACCGATCCGGTCCAGCATGTCGTTGATCACTTCGGCGACCTGATCAAATTCGTCGCCGCGTCCGGTCAGCTTGACGCGCTGGGCGAAGTCGCCGCCGGCGATCGCGGTGGCGGTGGCCGAGACATTGGCCAGCGTACGCCGGAACAGGCTGCGGATGACCAGGGCGCCGACCGTCGCCATCAGCAGCACGACGATCACTGCCCACAACAGGGCATCGGTCAGCAGGGTCCGCAACTGGGCGCGCACCTGGACGTCGCGCCCGATCAGCAGATGAAAGCCCCCCGGCAGTTCGTAACGCTGCACGTTCGCCAGCGACTTCATGCCGGCCCGGATCACCGGCAGACCGTACCACGATCCGACCTCCGTCACCGATGGCGGCCAGCTTGCGAGGTTGCCGGTGATCCGCTTCATGTTCGGATCGACGAGCAGGTAGATCGCGTCGTCATCGATGTTCTGCGCCAGGCGGTCCTCGATGGTGACGACCAGGGCCGGCAGGCCGCCATCCGCCCAGCGTTCGGCCAGACCCTGCGCATCGGCGTTGATCGCGGCCTCGGTCTGCCGGTCGAGCAGACCGGCTGTCGCCCACCACAGGAAGACGGCGAGGGCCGTCGCGCTGACGGCCAGCAACAGCGCGTAGATCAGGCCAAAGCGGAAGCCGGCGGACCGGAACAGTTCTCGGTCGATCATGTCAGCCACGATCGCGGGTTGTCATCATTGGCAGCCAGCGCCCAGTCGGACGCGATACATCCATGCACAACGCCGGAACGGAAGCCGGGCGCGACGTCCCGCCGGCGCCTGGCCATTGATCCTGCCGCTACGGCTGTTCCGCACGCAGCATGTAGCCCGCATTCCGCACGGTATGGATCAACCCGCTCGGGAATGGCTTGTCCACCTTCTGCCGCAGGCGGGAGACGTGGACATCGATCACGTTGGTCTGCGGGTCAAAATGGTAGTCCCACACGCCCTCCAGCAGCATGGTTCGGGTGACCACCTGGCCGGCGTGGCGCATCAGGTACTCGAGCAGACGGAACTCTCGCGGCTGCAGGTCGATCTTCTGACCGGCGCGTTTCACCTGGCGCGACAGCAGATCGAGCTCCAGGTCCTCGACCACCAGCTTGGTCACCGGTCCCTCACCTTTGCCGCGGCGATTGAGCGCCTCGACCCTGGCGAGCAGCTCCGCGAAGGCGAACGGCTTGGTCAGATAGTCGTCGCTGCCGGCCTTCAGGCCTTTGACGCGGTCATCGACCTCGGCCATCGCGGACAGGATCAGCACCGGGAC
>DASWON010000488.1:0-9463 GCA_036398735.1 Rhodopila sp. | reverse complement strand
GCCATCGCCATGGGAGCCAGATGGCCGCGGGCATCGATCTCCGCGCCGATGCGCTGCAACGTCCTGGCCCCCATGAGCTCCAGGCCCAGGTTGACCAGACGCTTGTTCGCCGAAAGCAGGTGCGGATCGACCAGGCCCATGCGGTCCGCCAGCCGCATGACCTCGGTCTCAAGCTGATCGGCCGGATATGATTTCAGCGCCAGGCCGACCTCGGCGGCATCTTTGCCGGTCAGCGAGTCGCCGGTCAGCAGCAGCCGCTTCGCCCATTGCGGGCCGCAATGATACAGCCACATGCTGCCGGGCGGCGTGCCCAGGTCACGCACCGGCGGAAACCCGATGCGGGCGTCGTCGGCGACGATGATGATGTCGCAGAACCATGCCAATTCCGTTCCGATTCCGATGCAGGTCCCATGCACCTGGGCGATGACCGGCTTGTGCATGTCAAACAGTTCCACCCGCAGCTTCTGGCCTTGCTCCAGGCGCCAGACGTCGTCGTCGATCTCGGCGCGACCGCGATACTCCGGGCCGCGGCCTGAAGAGTATTCGTTCAGGTCGGCGCCGGCGCAGAAATGCGGGCCGGCCCCGCGCAGCACCACGCAATGTACCGGATTGTACTCGTCAGCCTCCTTCAAGGCGGCATTCAGTTCACGCAGCAACCTGGCGCTGAGCGCATTGCGCCGCTCCGGCCGGTTCAGCGTAACGATCGCGGTGGTGCCTTTGACCTCATAGGCGATCTGCTCGAATTCCATGGTTTCCTCCGTTTGGTTCTGCTCCGATCAGAGACAAGGGACGCCATGAGGGCAAGGGTACACCCTCCGAGACGCTTCCCGCCTGCCTTGATCCAGGGTAATTCGCGCAGCATGCCGCGGATCCACATCCTGGGAGCCTCGGGCTCCGGCACCTCCACCCTCGGCTCCGCCCTGGCTCGGCGGCTCGGGGTGATGCATGCCGACTCCGACGGGTTCTACTGGCTGCCGACCGACCCGCCATACACCACGCCGCGCCCGACGGAGGAGCGGCAGGCGCTGCTGCTGCGCACCCTCCCCGCCGAGGGCCAGTGGGTGTTCTCCGGCGCTGCCACCAAATGGGCGGCCCCACTGGAACCGCACTACGATCTGGTGGTGTTCCTGCGGCTCGATCCCATCGTGCGCATGGACCGGCTGCGGCGGCGGGAGGCTGCCCGGTTCGGCGCCCGTATCCTGCCCGGCGGCGATATGGCGATGACCAACGCCGCCTTCATCGCCTGGGCCGAAGCCTATGACACGGCGGGTTCGCTGCGCCGTGGCCTGGTGACGCACGAAGCCTGGCTGGCTGACCAGCCGGCGCCGGTTCTTCGACTGGATTCTGCCTGCCCGGTGGAGGAACTGGTTGCCGCGGTGCTGTCGCGACTTGAAGGATCGTCGTGAACCGGTGACCAGCCGCACGCGCCGCCCCGGCTCCCGACCTCGCGTCGCTGCTTGGCGTGCAGGGCTGTCTCGAGATCGCCGGGGGTGTACTGATCATCCTGGGCCTGTTCACCCGGCCTGTTGCGTTCATCCTCGCGGGCAACATGGCCATCGCCTATTTCATGGCCCACTTCCCCAGAAGCTTCTTCCCGGCGGTGAACGGCGGCGACGCAGCGATCCTGTTCTGTTTCGTCTTCCTGTATCTCGCCGCGGCGGGCGGCGGTGCCTGGAGCCTCGACGCCCAACGCAGGAGCTGAGACCGACGGCGGCGGCGCTCATTTCCTTTTGGCCGGCCGCCGGCGCGATGGCGCCGTCGCGCGGCTTCGCCCCCGGTCAGCCGCGCTGCCGCTCCCAGGCGGCGTGGTGGTTCCTTGAAGCCACTTCGTGATACCCGGCATCGGTCGTGTCAGCAGCAATACGGCGCGTGTCCGCTCCCTGCTTATCGACGATCGGACACTGCTATTGTTCGCGGCGGTCCCATATCAGCCGTGCGGCCGCCTGATGGCCGGCATACATCGTGGAGGAGAAGCAGACATGGCTCAGATCAAACGGCATGCATCGGCGAAGTGGCAGGGCTCCGGAAAGGAAGGCACCGGCAGTCTCACGACCCAGAGCGGGACGTTGAAGGACACGCCATACGGCTTCAATGCACGGTTCGGCGACGGCAAGGGGACCAATCCTGAGGAACTGATCGCCGTCGCCCACGCCGGCTGCTTCAGCATGGCGACCGCGTTCCAGCTGAGCGGTGCGGGGCATCCGCCGGAGAGCCTGGATTGTGACGCGAACCTGACGATGGAGCAGGTTCCGGGCGGCTGGAAGATCGCCGCGATCCATCTCGTTCTGAAGGCCAAGGTGCCGGGGCTCGACGACGCCAAGTTCCAGGAGCTTGCGAAGGGCGCCAAGGAAAACTGCCCGGTCTCGAAGGTGCTGAACGCCGAGATCACGCTCGACGCCACGCTGGTCTGATACCGGCGGTCCGGTGGGTTGACTGATACGCGCGCAGCATTGGCATGGCTGCGCGCGAACTCAGTTGAGTGCCAGTCCGATGACCGTCGAACCCAAGCCAATCCCGCTCTGGCGAGGGTTGTCACCGCAGCAGTCGTGCCCTGGGTGCTCGGCGTCTCGATTGACAAATCGCGACAACCCCTTGCCCGATCCCGCTGCGTTGTGCCACCACGCCCGGGCGACGCCACTCACCGCCCGTCGCGAGCAAGAGGATCATCATGGCCGAAAGCGCCCCGGCACAACTCCCCGTCCCCGGCAGCCTGATGCGCGGCAAGCGAGGCCTGATCATGGGTGTCGCCAACGACCGTTCGCTGGCCTGGGGCATTGCCTCTGCCTGCGGCGCTCAGGGCGCCGAACTGGCATTTACATTCCAGGGTGAGGCGCTGGAGCGACGGGTCCGCCCGCTCGCCGCCCAGGTCGGTTCAGACTTGGTCTTTCCTTGCGACGTGTCCGACGAAGCCAGCATAGACCAGGCCTTCGAATCGCTGGCGCAGCGCTGGGACGGGCTCGATTTTCTTGTTCACGCCATTGGTTTTGCTGACAAGCAATATCTGCGCGGCCGCTATCTCGATACACCGCGGGCGGCGTTTCTGCAGGCGATGGATATTTCCTGCTACTCCTTTACCGCTGTCTGTCAGCGTGCTGTGCCGATGATGAAACCGGGCGGCAGCCTGTTGACGCTGACCTATCTCGGGGCGGAACGCTGGGTGCCGCATTATAATGTCATGGGTGTGGCCAAGGCGGCGCTGGAGGCATCGATCCGCTATCTTGCGGCCGATCTCGGGTCGGCCGGCGTCCGCTGCAACGGCATCAGCGCCGGGCCGATCAAGACCCTGGCCGCCTCCGGCATCGGCGATTTCCGCTACATCCTGCGCTGGAACCAGCTCAACTCACCGATGCAGCGGAACGTGACGATCGAGGAAGTGGGCGGCGCGGGGCTGTATCTGCTGTCGGATCTGTCCTCAGGCGTGACCGGCGAGGTGCATCACGTCGATTGCGGGTATCACGTGGTGGGCATGAAACATCCTGACGCGCCCGATATCGCCATAGCGGAAGGCTGACAGGGCCGGCCGCCATGTCGCACAACACCTTTGGCCATTTGTTCCGGGTCACGACGTGGGGCGAGAGCCACGGGCCGGCCATTGGCGGCGTCGTCGACGGCTGCCCGCCACTGCTGCCCCTGACCGAGGCGGACATTCAGCCATGGCTGGACAAGCGCCGCCCGGGCCAGTCGAAATTCACCACCCAGCGGCAGGAACCCGACCAGGTCCGCATCCTGTCCGGCGTTTTCGATGGCGTCACCACCGGCACGCCGATCAGCCTGATGATCGAAAACCAGGATTCTCGGTCGCGCGACTATGCGGCGATTGCCACGCAGTTCCGTCCAGGGCACGCGGATCTGACCTATGAGCTGAAGTATGGGATCCGTGACTATCGCGGCGGCGGACGATCCTCTGCACGTGAGACGGCCATGCGCGTGGCCGCCGGTGCGGTCGCCCGGCTGGTGCTCGGCGGCACGGTCCGGATCCGCGGCGCGCTGGTGCAGATCGGGCCGCATCGGATCGACCGCGAGCGGTGGGACTGGGCACAGGTCGACGCGAACCCGTTCTTCTGCCCTGACCTGCTGACCGCCCAGACCTGGGAGACCTATCTGTCGGAGGTCCGCAAGGCCGGCTCCTCGGCAGGGGCGGTGATCGAGGTCGTCGCCGAAGGCGTCCCTCCCGGTCTTGGGGCCCCGATCTATGGCAAGCTCGATGCCGATCTCGCCGGAGCGCTGATGTCGATCAACGCGGTCAAGGGCGTGGAAATCGGCGAGGGGTTTGCCGCCGCCGCCCTCACCGGCGAGGCCAACGCCGACGAGATGCGCGAGCGTGACGGCATGGTCGCGTTCGACTCCAATCATGCTGGCGGCATCCTGGGCGGCATTTCCACCGGTCAGCCGATCGTAGCCCGTTTCGCGGTCAAGCCAACGAGTTCGATCCTGTCGCCGCGTCACTCGGTCGATCGCTTCGGCCACGACATCGAGATCGTCACCAAAGGCCGCCATGACCCCTGCGTCGGCATCCGGGCGGTGCCGGTGGGGGAGGCCATGATGGCCTGTGTCCTGGCCGATCATCTGATGCGGCATCGAGCGCAGAACCCCGATGCACCGACGACGGCACGACTGCCGCGGAACTGAGCCGACCGAACTGATCCGGCAGGGACTGGGCGGATGGGGATGGGGCCGGCGGGGACTGGGCCGGCCGAACTGATCCGGCGGGGGATTGGGCCGGCGGAGACTGGGCCGACGGGGACTGGGCCGATGGGGACTGGGCCGATGGGGACTGGGCCGGCGGGGACTGGGCCGGCGGGGACTGGGCCGGCCGAACTGATCCGGCGGGGGACTGGGCCGACGAACCTAGACAGATGGCTGCCCGAATTAACGCCATGTTAAGCGTCTGAGCGTACAACCCCGGCGCAATACCCGCGGGTCAGGCCTATGCGTCAGCGTGTTGTCATCGACTGGGCGATCTCGAGCTTCTTTGGCTGGGGCGTCTATGGCCTGAACCTGGCCCTGCAATGGTCAAACGACCCTGACATCGAGGCACTGACGTCCGTCCCGGTGGTACCAGGGGACATCTCCGTCGACCCGATCCAGCGCCTCGCCCTCGGACCATTTCTGGCGCTGTCGCAGACCCTGCAGGGCGTCCTGCCGCCGTTCGGCGCTGCCCGCTGCCACCTGGAATGCCCTGTCCTGACCGATATTGACCTCGGCCCGACGCTGTTCGACCACCGGATCTCCGGGCATCCCACGATCGGGATCGTGTTCCTCGCTTCGGCCCAGGTCGGGCCTGAGGCGATCGCCCGTGCCCGTTCGCTGCCGGTCATCGTGGCGGGGTCGTACTGGAATGCTCGCATCCTGCACGAGTATGGCCTCGACAACGTCGTCACCATCCTGCAGGGCGTTGACCCGACGCTATTTCATCCGTCGACGGCCACCGGATGGCTTCGCGACCGATTCTGTGTGTTCAGCGGCGGCAAGCTCGAGTACCGGAAGGCCCAGGACATCGTTGTCGCGGCTTTTCGGGTCTTCGCGAACCGCCACAAGGAAGCACTGCTTGTCACCGCCTGGCACAGCCAATGGGATGGTCTGGCGCGCATGCTGGATGCATCCGGACTGATCGGACCGGTCCGCTTTCATCCTGACGGCCGCGTGGATGTCGCCGCATGGGCGGCCGAGAACGGCGTCGACAGAACGCAGGTGCTCGATCTCGGGGCGCTCCCGAACCGGGAGATGCCCGCGGTGCTGCGGGAGATGGACGTGGCGGTGTTCCCCAACCGCTGCGAAGGAGGCACAAATCTGGTCGCTATGGAATGCATGGCCTGTGGCCTGCCGGTCATTCTGTCCCGAAACACCGGTCACCTCGACCTGATCGAGGAGGAGAACTGTTTCCCTCTCGACCAGCAGACTGCGCTCGATGGCTATCGAGCCGGCGTGGGAACCGTGCCGGGCTGGGGTGAGAGCAGTGTGGAGGAGGTTGTCGAGCAGCTGGAACGTGTGTTCATCGACCGCAGTAATGCGCGTCGCCGTGGGCAGCTGGCAGCGGAGAGCATGGCAAGACTGACTTGGCGGCATACGGCGGACCGGCTGAAGCGTCTTATTCTCGATTTCGGGCCCCAGTCGTGACGCCCCGTCCCGTCCGACGCGAATGGTCGCGCTACAGATGATCGTATCCGATCGCTCGCAGCCCGGCGGGAGCCGGGCGCTCCAGGCCGGCACTCGGTCACGTCACGGCCATCACGGAACTGTCGGCCGCCGCCTGCAGCCACTGCAAGGAATCTAGGCCCACGGGGAACCTCCTAAACACACACGCATCCGTGATACTGCACTGCGCAAAAACCTACCTTGACGGTCGGGAATAATGGGTCCTTAGAATGCCGCCCTCGTCATTGGTCGCAAGGTCACATGCGCGCGCAATCAGCAGCCCAGGAGTTTTCCGGACTGGGCTCTTTCCTCTCCCTGATCGGTGCCCGGCGTTGGCTGGCGCGACTGACCGAAATCCGCGAACTAGCCACCTCCGGCCCGCGCGCCGGCCAGGCGATCCGTCAGCGTCACGGTGTCGAACTCAGCCTGGAGAAGCTTCGCCGCGGCACCAAGCCGTCCGCGGCGGACGTGCTGCTGGGCGGCATCGCGGCCGACGTCGCGGACATCGCGGCCGAACTCAGCCCGCGCGGGCGCGACCGCCTCGCGGAGCAGCTGCAGCTCGGCCTGAGCGGGCAGAACACGCTGATCCCGGTCTTTCATCTGATACGCACGGCGATCCTGCAGCGGTCCCGCGGCTTCAGCGTCAGGTTCTCCGGCCTCGAAGATGGCACACCGCACGACCTGCTGCTGCAGCGTGACGCGATCGAGGCGGAGGTTGCATGCAGTGTGGTCACCGCCGAGGAAGGCCGCGGCGTCCATCGCGGCGCCTGGTTCCGGCTGGTCGACCGGATAGACCCTGACCTGCAGACCTGGCTCGCCTCGCACCCCGGCCGCTACCTCCTGAAGATGACCCTGCCACTGGGTTTGCGCGGCGGGCTGCACGACGCCGAGCCGGATAGCGAGGTACTGGGCCGACTGCACCAACGGATCAGGACCATGCTGGAGGCGAAGTCGCGGCAGGATCACGACGAAGCCATCGTGCTGCGCCTCGACCCTCTGTTGCTGGCCGGGGCACAGGCGGAGGACATCGGACTGATCTCCTCGCTGCGACGCGAATTTGGTCCGGAGGCGCATCTCTCGGTCACCACGGCGGGAGCCGGGATATTCGTCATGGCAGCCCGCGCCGGACAGGAGAACGAGGTCGCAATTGCCATCCGCCGGCGCCTGGCCACCCTCGCCCCGGCTCGCCTGACCAATGAGCGGCCCGGAATCCTGTCGGTCTTCGTCGAAGATACCGACCGCCTGGAATGGCGCGGACTACGGGAACGCCTCGAACTGGAAGCCGCGGCTCGACAGTTCATGGTCAACCCCGAGGGGCGCCCGGTGGTGGCGGTCAGCTTCGTCTCGCGCCTGGAGCTGTTCGGCGTTGGCGAGCCCGATGGCGCGCCCGGTGGCGAACTTCGCTTTCGCAATCCGGGACACCCGGCAGCCAAGTCGGCGGCGCTGGCGCCCGCGGTGATGTCGTCAGTGTGATCGCTCAAGCAGTACTGAATTCGGGACAGCCTACGCATATTCACGATAGGGCCGCGGCTTCGCCATTTTTTTCAGGCGATGTGCCGCATCTCCCGTGTCTGTCGATTGAGGTGAGCATGTCCACTGCGGAATACAGCCGAAAGCTTGATGAACTGGACCGGTTGTTGAACGATCCCGACGTCCCGATGCAGCCGGACCGCATCTGGTCGCTGCTGGCCGACGTTTCCCGTCCCGAACTGACTGGCGGAAGCCTTCCGACGACGGGCAGCCAAGCGGAGCGATAGCACGTCCACCACCTGGGGCAAGACCGTCCGGCATCGGCACGGTATTCTGACACCGCTCCAGGTTCGAGAATTTCTGGAGGCTGGTGTCATTCGTCCCAGCCTCCAGCGACAAGGATATCCTGTTCGATCAAAACTCCTTTAGATCACGCAAACAGATTCGTTGCGTGACGTGCAAATTTGTTGACGAATTGTGTGAATCGGGAGCACAAGGCGGTCCTTAGCGAGGTCGGCGCCTGGTTTGATCTCGAATTCACAAGGAACGTAGATGTCAAAAGCCTTTATTGCGAAGGTCCTCCAGCAGTCGACTGAGGTGACCGGCGCGGCGGCTAATCGTGCGACCAACGACCTGATCGATGCAATCGTGAAAGAGATGAAGAAGTCCGGGAAATTCACGCTCCCGAGCTTCGGCACTTTCACGGTTCGCAAGACCAAGGCTCGGAAGGCGCTCAATCCGCGGACCGGTGAATCGATCAAGGTGAAAGCCGGCAAGACCGTCCGTTTCAAGGCGTCCCCGGTTCTCAAGAAGTCTGTGTAGCTCTGGATTTGGCTTTGTTACGCCGGCTCGCCGGGACATCGGCGGTCATCCGTCCAGACGGCACTGACAGCGACGTATCAAGGTCATCACAGCCTTAAAAGCCAAAAGACGCTGCGCGCACGCTGAAACGGCCAATGCATGGGCCTGTCGCGCGGTCATGATCGGCCGCGCATGCGGGTAAAGCCAGCCGTTCGCGCCGACATGACTTACAGTCGCAAGAGTCAGCGAAGTAACGTCGCCCCGAGCAGGAATTCCTTGTTTCCCTCCGGGCCGGTAATCGGACTTTCGACCACGCCAGACACCGTCCAGCCCGGCAGTCCGGACCACCACCGCGTCACCCGCTCGCACACGGCCTGATGCACCGCGGGGTCCCGCACCACCCCCTTGCCCCCGACGAATGCAGCCCCAGCCTCAAACTGTGGCTTGATCAAGGCGATCGCCCAGGCGCCGCCGGCACATAACGAAAGAGCGGCCGGCAGCACGGTCGCCAGCCCGATGAAACTGGCATCACAAACCACGGCCCCGATCGCATCCGGAATCGCTGCACGATCGAGGTAGCGGGCGTTCGTTTTCTCATGCACCACGACCCGTTCGTCGCAGCGGAGCTTCCAGGCAAGCTGGCCATGGCCGACATCCACCGCGTGCACCTTCGCCGCGCCATTGGCCAGCAGGACGTCGGTAAAGCCGCCCGTCGAAGCCCCGACGTCCAGGCACATCCGGCCTACCGGCGAAAATCCGAAATGCGCCAAGCCGTGAGCGAGCTTCAGGCCGCCGCGCGAGACCCATGGATGGTCCTGCCCACGCACCTCCAGCGGCACGTCCTCCGCCAGCATATCGCCGGCCTTGCCGACCCGCCTTTCACCCGAGAACACCTTCCCGGCGAGAATCAGCGCCTGGCCCCGGGTGCGGCTCTCGACCAGGCCACGCAAAACCAGCAGTTGATCGGCGCGCTGTTTCACGGCGGCGGCTATTCCAGTGGCCGGGTCCCGAGGGATCCGTCGGTGCGCTGCACCAGCGCTTCGACCCGAGCTTCCAC
>DASWON010000487.1:0-3566 GCA_036398735.1 Rhodopila sp. | reverse complement strand
CGGCGGGGTGTGTCTGGCCGTGGTGGCGTTGGGAATATGGCGACGCGGCCGCGGCACGCTGTTGCGGCTCGTGGCATTCGCCGTGCTGCTGCTGTGGCTGAGCGGCCCGAGACTGGTGCAGGAGACGCGCCAGTCCCTGCGCGACATCGGGCTGCTCGTGGTGGACCAGTCCGCGTCGATGCAGGTCGGCGATCGGGCCCATCTCGCTGACGTGGCGCGCCAGTCGATCGAAGCCCAGGCCGCACATCTTTCAGACCTGGAATTGCGCACCATCACAGTTCCTGAAACGGGCAACGCGGGCACCCGGTTGTTCGCCGAGATCGACCGGGCACTGGCCGACATCCCGCGTTCACGCCTGGCTGGCACCATCGCAATCACCGACGGCCAGCTGCATGACGTGCCGAAGGCCGCGCCCGGAGGAGCGCCGCTTAATCTGCTGCTGACCGGCAAGGGCGAGGAAACCGATCGCAGGCTGCGGGTAATCGAAGCGCCGGGCTACGGCATCGTCGGCAAGTCCGTTACCCTGCGCGTCGCCATCGATGATCTCGGGACCA
This sequence comes from Rhodopila sp., assembly GCA_036398735.1. Lineage (GTDB taxonomy): Bacteria > Pseudomonadota > Alphaproteobacteria > Acetobacterales > Acetobacteraceae > Rhodopila. Next base: position 3,012 of record DASWON010000487.1, on the reverse strand, counting down.
CCGGGCACAGCGGTCCCGCAACCCTGACGGTTCGCCGCGACGGTCAGCCTTTCCGGACTGAAAGTGTCCCGGTGGGCACCGAGCAGCGGATCGAGGTCCCGATCGCCCGCGCCGGGCCGACGGTGATCGAGATGGCTGCCAGTCCGCTGGCGGGCGAAGTGTCGCAACTGAACAACCGAGCCGTGGTGGAGATCAACGGCGTGCGGGATCGGCTGCGGGTGCTGTTGATTTCCGGCGAGCCGCACCAGGGCGAGCGGACATGGCGGCGGCTGCTGAAGGCGGATCCATCGGTCGATCTGGTGCATTTCACCATTCTGCGGCCACCTGAAAAGGACGACCGTACGCCGCTGAACGAGCTGGCGCTGATCGCCTTCCCGGTGCGCGAACTGTTTGTCGACAAGATCGGCGAATTCGACCTGATCATCCTCGATCGGTTCCAGAATCGCGGGCTGTTGCCGCTGCCGTATCTGGCCAACATCGCGAACCGGGTGCGCCAGGGCGGCGCGCTGCTGATGAGCGTCGGGCCGGAGTTCACCGGCGCCACCAGCCTCGCGTCCACGCCGTTGGGGACGGTGCTTCCGGCCGCCCCGGCACGCACCAACGCCGTGGTCGATGGTCCGTTCCGGCCTTGGGTCACCGATATGGGCCAGCGCCATCCCGTCACCGAGGGCCTGACCGGAGCCAATCCCGTCATCTCCGGCGCGGTTAATCCAGGTTCGCCCGCCGCAACGCCATCGACCGGCAACGCCAAGGGCCCGGAATGGGGACCATGGTACCGGCGCATCGCGCCAGGGCCCGTCAACGGCGAGATCCTGCTGCGCACGCCGGACGATCAACCTCTGCTGGCGTTGGACCATGTCGGGCAGGGACGCACCGCATTGCTGCTGTCGGATCAGATCTGGCTGTGGTCACGCGGGCACCAGGGGGGAGGCCCTCAGGCCGAATTGCTGCGGCGGATCGCGCACTGGCTGATGCAGGAGCCCGACCTCGAGGAGAACGCGCTGACCGCTCGGGTGACCAACGGGCGACTCCGGATCGAAAGCCGCTCGACTGATTCTGGACCTCCGGCCGACGTGGTGGTCACTGATCCGGACGGCGCGAAAGAGACGGTGAAGCTGAACGAGGAATCGCCGGGCCGGGCGGCGGCCGTCCGAGCGGCTCCGGTGCCAGGGGTGTGGCAGGTGACCCAGGGGACCGGCCCCGCCATGCGGTCGGCCTTCGCCGCGGCAGGAGCCGCCAATCCGCCCGAACTGTCGGATCTGCGCGCAACCGCGACCGTGGCCGGACCGCTGGCCAAGGCTTCGGACGGCGGTGTGCACTGGCTGGGGGGCGAGGAGGTGCCGGAACTGCGGCGCACCGAGGATGACCGGTCGGCGTCGGGCAGCGCCTGGATCGGCCTGCAGCGACGGCATGATCACGTGGTGACGGGGGTCGCGGCGCTGGAACTGCTGCCGGGATGGCTGTCGCTGCCGATCATGCTCGGGCTGCTGGTGCTGGCCTGGCGACGCGAGGGTCGCTGATCAATCCGGCAGGCCAATAACGGCATGGCGGCGTGGGTATCACTTTATAGGAGCGCTGATTGACCCGCCCGCTGATCGCGGAGCCAGGATGGCCGATTGCCGGCGGCTGAACGTAGGTCCGCCGGGTCAGGACCAAGGGCTTTTCCATCCCGCCCGCAATCGTGCCGTCTGCCTCTCTTTTGAGCCGTGGTCGCCTCCGTGCCCGGCGCCGCGTGCGGCTCGCGGCAACCGGCGTGCAGTGGGTCGGCCGCCTCCTACTCCGCCGCCCGCATGGCAGGCATGTACGCGGGGATATCCGCGCGCTGCTGCTTATCCATCGGCTTCGGCCACCAGCGATGCTCCCACTCGGAGTAGAACTTCCGCAGCGTCGGCATCACCTTTTCGGCGAACAGCCTGGTATTGGCGCGGGTCAGGTCCTTGTTCATATTGCCGAACTGCATCAGCAGCATCAGGTTGCCGACGTTCAGGTTCTCGGCCAGATCGACGATCTGCTCCGTCACCTGGCTCGGGGTGCCGATGACAATATAGCCGGCGTCGACCAGGTCCTTCATCTCGGTGGGGCGGGCTGTGGACCTGGCGGCTGCGGCGCTGACCTGACTTGTCAGCCCGAAGCGCATCGTTGCCTCGGTGGTGTACCCCGGCGGTGCGGCAAATCGTGGGTCGATGTGCAGGCAGCGGCCGAAGAAATATTCGGCGGCGTCGGTGTACATGTCCATCGCCTGGTCGCGGCTTTCCGCGACGCAGACGGTCTGTGCAAAGCCGGCGCGGTACGGATTGCGGTCCTTGCCCAGCCGCTCCATCTCCGCCCAGAACCCGTCCATCGTCGCTTTGCCGACCTTGTGGCCATAGTACGACAGATAACAGTACACGTAGTCCATCTCGGCGCACCACTGCCAGGTCTCGACCGATCCGCCGCCCGGGATCCAGATCGGCGGATGCGGCTGCTGGATCGGACGTGGCCAGATGTTGACGTAGCGCTGCTGATTGAAGCGGCCGTTGAAGGCAAACGTGTCCTTCTCCTGCCACGCCTTCATGACGAGGTCATGGGCCTCCAGATATCGATCGCGCAGTTGGCTGGGATTTTGCCCGTAGGCGAAACAGCCATCCATCGGCGTGCCGACCGGGAACCCGGCAATCAGCCGCCCGCCGGAGATCACGTCGATCATCGCAAACTCCTCGGCCACCCGCGTCGGCGGGTTATACAGCGCGAGCGAATTGCCCATGACGCAGATCGTCGCATCGGTGGTCCGGCGTGCCAGCGACGACGCGATCAGGTTGGGCGACGGCATCAGGCCGTATCCGTTGGAATGATGCTCATTGACGCAGATCGCGTCGTAGCCGCAGTCGGCGGCGTACTCGAGTTCATCCATGAAGTCGTTGTACATCAGATGCGCACGCCTCGGATCGAACAGCGACGAATGGATATCCACCCAGACTGACGGATGCTTCTGCTTGAAGTCCTCTGGAACATCGGTGTACGGCATCAGATGGA
>DASWON010000486.1:0-11390 GCA_036398735.1 Rhodopila sp. | reverse complement strand
GAATGTCGTGGCGCCGTATTCCAGGATGCTCGACAGCAGTAGCGGCAGATGCTGATTGAGGCCCTGCATGGCTCGACGTTTCCCCTTTTGCGGACCATTCTGCGGCGCAACGCCCGATCGGGCAAACGAATGACAGCGGAAGGAGTGCGTTGTGGCGGGCATGATGGAGGGAAAGGTTGCGGTGGTCACCGGCGCGGGCGGTGGCGTCGGGCGGGAGATCGCCATCATGATGGCCGACGCCGGTGCCAGGGTGATTGTCGCCGACATCGGCGCGTCGCTGTCCGGTGAGGGCGGATCAACCTCGCCCGCGCAGCAGACCAAGGCGCTGATCGAACAGAAGGGCGGCGCCGCCGAAATCTGCACCGAGTCGGTTGCCGCCTGGGGATCGGCGCAAAAGATCGTGCAGGCCGCGCTCGATCACTACGGACGCATCGACGCCGTGGTCAACAACGCCGGCATCCTGCGAGACGGCATTTTCCATAAGATGAGCGAGGACGACTGGCTGTCGGTCATCTCGGTGCACTTGAACGGATCGTTTTTTGTCTCGCGGGCCGCCGCCGAACACTACCGCAAGCAGGAGAGCGGCGCGTTCGTGCATATCACTTCGACATCCGGCCTCATCGGCAATGTCGGACAGGCCAACTACGCAGCCGCCAAGCTCGGTATCACCGCCCTGTCGAAGTCGATCGCACTGGATATGCAGCGCTATAATGTGCGGTCCAATTGCCTGTCGCCATGGGCCTGGAGCCGGATGACCAGTTCGATCCCGACGACCACACCCGAACAGCAGGCGGCGGTGGAAAAGCTGCAGCGCATGACGCCGGACAAGAACGCACCATTGGCGGTGTTTCTGTGTTCGGATGCCGCGAAGGGCGTGACCGGCCAGGTGTTCGGCTGCAGGATGAACGAGATGATCCTGTTCAGCTCACCGCGACCGATCCGCATCATCCATGAGGCCGCAGGCTGGACGCCCGAAAGCATCGCCGAAATCGCGATACCCGCCTTCCGGTCCGGGTTCATGCCGCTGGACACGTCGGAGACGCTGTTCAGCTGGGACCCGCTGTAGCGTCCCGCTGCGTAACTGAGCCAGGGACGGAGGGTATCCGGCGCCCTCGGTCGCCGGCACCGCCGCGTGATGCAGCCGGGTAAAGCAACGGCTAGCGGCTGCCCGCGGCAGTACCGATGTTCGGGTCCAGTCCGCGGTGCTGGGCGCTGAGCCGGATCCGGCAGTCGGCATAATCGTGGCTGCCGAACGTCAGGCCATACGACCGGCACTGCCTGTCATCAACATCGGCGAATTCGGCGGGCTCTCCGCGGTCTATCGCAGCAGGGGCTATCCCGGCGGGAGCGACATGAGAACCGACGCCAGCCGGACCGGGCGCGGCAGCACTGGCGGCGGCCGGCGCAGCCGCGGGGGGCGCCGCGGCTGGAGCGGCAGGCGGACCGGCCATGGCAGGCGAGGAGGGGCCGGATACACAACCGCCGCGATAGGTGGCGCCCTGGCAAGTCATGTACGGGTTGGAACACCCTCCAAGCGCGGCAGCGCTCACAGCGATACAGGCCATAAGGATCGTCGGTTTCACCAGCTGCTCCCATTGCCGTCGGCCGCGCATCTGCAATCGTTGCAAGTCTGGCGTGTTGTCGGTCCGATGGACGGGTATTTGCGCGGTGACCCTCGTAACCACACCACCACGATGGTTCACCAGCTTCGTATCCTCATATCGCAGTCCGATGCCATGGTGGGGGGCGTGTCTCGCGTTCCCCGCCGTGGCATTTTCGCCCCATCCTCGGACGGGATGATAGAGCGCCGGTTGAGGTGCCGCAAGAAACCTCGGGCAGCCTGCGCGCGCCGAGCGCACCGCATGCCAGGCCCCGCTCCCGGCGGCCCGATTGATCGGGCGCCGGCGGGTGCCCGCCCCGCCGGCCTTCCTGCACCCGCTACGAGGTCATCACAAAACCCGCGTAGCCGTTGCCGGCCACCGCATCGCATTTCTGCTTATAGCCGGAGAAGCCGCCGACATACGGCATGAAGACCCTCGGCTTTCCGGGAATATTGGCGCCGACATACCAGGAATTCGCCAACGGATACAGCGTGCTGTCGGCGACCCGATTGACGTGCTCGACCCACTCGTCCTGTGCCTGCCGGTCCGCCTCGATCCGCGAATAGCCGTTTGCGCGCAAATGCGCCAGGCAATCGGCGATCCAGTCCGTGTGCTGCTCGATCGCCAGGATCATCTGGGTCTTAACCGACGGACTGCCAGGACCGGTCACCACGAACATGTTGGGGAACCCGGCCATCATCAGCCCGAGATAGGTGCGCGGCCCGGCCTGCCATTCGTCGGCGAGCGTGGCACCGCCCCGCACGCGGATGTCGATTTCCCGCAGCGCACCGGTCATGGCGTCGAACCCGGTCGCGAACACGATCGCATCGAACGGTCCGTGCTCGGCGCCGCGCGTGCGCAGACCGGTCTCGGTGATCTCCGCGATCGGATCGCTCCTGACGTCCACCAGAGAAACGTTATTGCGGTTGTACGTTTCATAATAGTTGGTATCGAGACAAAGCCGCTTGGTGCCGATCGGATGATCCTTCGGCGCCAGGATCTCCGCCACGGCGGGATTGCGGACGATGCCGCGGATCTTCTCGCGCACGAACTCCGAAGCGGTGTCGTTGGACGACTTGTTCACCAGCAGATCGGTGTAGGCGTAAAGGAAGCTGATGCTGCCGCCTTCCGCCCATTTCGCCTCATAGGCGCGCCGGCGCTCATCTTCGGTCACCTCCAGCGCCGATTTGGTCGGCGCGGGATGGCCGGCGATGCCGAACGGCGTGTCCAGTGCTGCGCGCCGGCGCTCCGGGTACTGCTGCTTGTGCCGCCGTTCCTTCTCCGGATCGAGCGGTGCGTTGCGCGCCGGCAGGCTGAAATTCGCGGTACGTTGGAACACCGTCAGATGATCGGCCTGTGCGGCGATCAGCGGGATCATCTGCACGCCGGAGGAGCCGGTGCCGATCACCGCCACGCGCAGCCCGGAGAAATCCACCCCTTCGTGTGGCCATAGGCCGGAATGATACCATTTTCCCCGGAAGTTCTGCAGTCCGGGAAAATCCGGCACGCGCGGGGTGGACAGGTTGCCGCTGGCCATCACGCAGAACTGCGCGCTGACGACGTCGCCTTGGTCGGTCTCCAGGGTCCAGCGTCCGCTCGATGGATCGAACTCTGCCGAGGTCACCCGCGTGTTGAGCTGGATGTCTCGGCGAAGGTCGAACCGGTCCGCGACGTGGTTGATGTAGCGCAGGATCTCCGGCTGGGTGCCGTAACGCTCCGGCCACACCCACTCCTGCTGCAGGTCGTCGGAGAACGAGTAGGAATATTCCATGCTCTCCACATCACAGCGCGCGCCCGGGTAGCGGTTCCAGAACCACGTCCCGCCGACGCCCGAACCGGCCTCGAACACGCGCACGGACAGTCCCAGGCCACGCAGCCGATGCAAGGCGTAGAGACCGCCCAGGCCACCGCCGACGACCACGACGTCGTACTCTGCCGGGCGCGGCCTGACGGCGGCGTCTGTGTCTTCCATCACTTCGGACATGGGCACGCTCTCAGTTCTGTTTCCTCAGGCGGAAACGCTCCGGAGTTTCGGCGGCAGTGTCAAGCACGCCCGGCGCGCGTTGCCGGGACAGGCCCCCATTACCCCGCGCCTGCCGCTCCGACATGTCCTGGGCCACCGGTCGCCAGCCGCGCTTCCCCGCCGGCACGCGGCCCGGTATGTTCGCCTCAATCAATGGAGGAAGCGGGCATCATGCAAAGCAGCGCCGCCGTGTTTCGCAAGGTCCACGAAGCACTGACGATCGAGACCGTGGACATCGACAAGCCGCGGGACCGCGAGGTCCTGGTCCGTACCGCCGCCACCGGTGTATGCCACAGCGATCTGCATGTCGTGGACGGTCTGGGCCGCTTCCCGATGGACATGCCGTTCGTGCTGGGTCATGAGGGCGCCGGCGTGGTCGAGGCGGTGGGCGATGCCGTCACCAGCGTGCGCGTCGGGGACCACATCGTCGCTTGCCTGTCGGGCTTCTGTGGTGCCTGCCCGCAATGCCTTAGCGGCCACCCCAACGTATGCACCGGCGGCATCGTGGCGCGGCCGGAAAAAGACTCCCCGCGGCTGTCCCAGAACGGCCGGCCGCTGCGGCAGTTCGCCAATATCGCGAGCTATGCAGAGCATATGCTGCTGCACGAGAACTCGCTGGTCCGCATCGACCCCGAACTGCCGCTCGATCGCGCGGCCCTGGTCGGCTGCGGCGTGCTGACCGGCGTCGGCGCGGCGTTGCGCACATCCGGCCTGCAGGCGGGACAGACCGTGGCGGTCTATGGCTGCGGCGGCGTCGGGCTATCGATCATCCAGGGCGCGCGGATCGGCGGTGCGCGGCAGATCATCGCCGTGGACATGTTCGCATCCAAGCTGGAGATGGCGAAGGCGCTCGGTGCGACGCACTTCGTCGACACCGCGCAGGATGATCCGGTCGCCAAGATCCGGGCGTTGACCGGCGGTCTCGGTGTCGATCATGCGTTCGAGGCGGTGGGCGTCAGCAAGCTGTGCCGTCAGGCGATCGAAAGCCTGGCGGTGCGCGGCACGGCCACCATCGTCGGCGTGCTGCCGCCCGACGCGATGATCGAGTTTCCATGGATGGCGATCCGGCCGGAGTGCAAGGTGCAGACCTCACGCATGGGGTCGAACCAGTTCCGCACCGACATCCCCAACTACCTGGAGTTCTACCGGCAGGGTCGCCTGAACCTGGATGCCATGGTCAGCCGGCGTGGGCACCTTGGCGACATCAATGACGCGTTCCGCGCCATGAAGGCCGGCGAGGTCGCCCGTTCGATCCTGATGTTCGACTAGCACCCGGAATCGTTGAAGCGCGACAGGCGGCCAGCGCATCTTCCGGGTGACTGGGAGCGCCGCCGGGCAGCCTATCTCTATGTTATCACCGGGCGTGTGAGCACGCGCGCGTGAAGGGCCGGCCCGGCGCCTCACGACTTGAACCTGGAAATTCGGCAAGTCCTGGGTGGCCGGGCCCGAACATGACACCGGGGACGGGCAGCACGATTCTGGTCGTCGTGAAACCGCGCCGGTGTTGTCCGGCAGGATCGCGCCCGCACGGGTCTTGATGGCTGGCCATCCAGGACGCCGGCGCCGGTTCCTTCCGCCTCGACGGCATCGGCTGCTCGACCGGCTGGGCCGCAACGTGGTCCCACACGCCAAACCCCGCCGATGCAAGCCTGGTGCCCATCCAGGCCGTTTCGGAGAACGCGCGCGTGTTCAGCTTAAGGCCGCATATTGGGTGATTAAGACGGTCCAGCCGTGGGAGGCCTATCAGGCGAACAACCCTCCGGCGGATGCCCCTCGGAATGTAGATTACCGGAGGAAGCCTTGACCACGGACCGGTCGTGGTCTGCCCCGGGGCGGCAGCAACGTGACGACCATCGTCCGCGGCGCCGATGCAAGCCAGCTCGACCGCGTACGCGGGTCCATCCGGGCACGCGCGACCGTCCGTGCCGGGCGCAGCTGCACCATGATTGCCGCCGACGTGAGGCACGAGACCGCCGCCCGCAGCATCCGAGCCGCAGTCTGAACGAACGACTGCCTTGCGCGGCCGCTGCGCCAACGGCGGCTAAGGCGGCGACTGCTGCCATCCGGCCGGATGGCGAGGCGCCCGCACGGCGGCCAGAAGCCACCCGGGTACAGGATGGCGGTCAGACGCAGCCGGCGCGGGGCGGTGCCCGCCAGGCGTGAGACGCTGCGACATCCGACGCATCAACCCGAGGCCGTTGCAGCGGTAGGCGGTGCACCCCATACCATGTGCTGCCCGCGTCCCTCCGCCGTGCAGGCGGCGCCGGGGCCGGCGGGGATCGCACTGCGTAGCGGAAAGCCGCAACGCCAATACGAGTGGCATCTGATGAGGCGTTGGGGGTTCGGCGCGATCGGGTTCGTATCGAGGCCAGCATGTGCCGCGTTGCTATTGCTCGCCGTGCCGCTGTTCGGCGGTCGTTGGGCGCACGCGGCGTCCGCCCCTGTCGCGTTCGCCCCCGTCGCGCTCCCTTCCGGCGCGCCCCCCGCTGTCCCGCTCCCGCCTGTCGCGTTCTCTCCCGGCGCACCCCCCGCTGTCGCGCTCCCCCCTGTCGGGTTTTCTCCCGGTGCGCTCCCCTCCGGCGCGCTCTCTCCGGTCGCACCCCCTTCCGGCGCATCCGCTCCTGTCGCGTTCTCCCGTGCCGACCTCGGCCCTGCAGCGTCCAGCCTTGCTGCATCCGGCCCTGCCGCATTCAGCCCTGCCGACCTCGGCCCTGCGGCGTCCAGCCTTGCTGCATCCGGCCCTGCCCCATTCAGCCCTGCCGCACTCGGCCCTGCCGCGTCCGGGGATGTGTCGGACCGCGCCGCACAGGCACGGGCGCTGCTTGACACACCGCAGGGAGCGAGGCTGCTCGATCTGCTGGGCGATCCGGCGGTGCGCGAGCGGCTGATCGCCGCACCTGCCGAACCGCCGCCCCCGGCCGCCATGACCGGCTCGATGGGCCTCATGCTCGACCGCGTGCTGGGCGATACCCGCCAGCGGATCATCGATCTCGGCACTCAGCTGCGTGCGCTGCCCGACGCATTGCGCGCCTGCTGGAATCGTGTGAGCGCGACCATGCCCGCGTCGGACACGCTCGACATGTTCATTTACCTGGTTGCCTTCGTTGCCGGCGGCATCGCCGCTCAGCGATTGTTCCTGTTCGCCGCGCGTCCGTGGCTGGCCCATTTCGACCGCCATGACGTGGCGACACTGGAGCATCGGTTGGCGGTGCTGCTCGAACGTCTCGCCTTTGGCATCCTGCTGCTCGGTACCTTCGCGGCGGGCAGCATGGGCACATTCCTGTTGTTCAGTTGGCCGGCCCAGAGCGGTTCGATGATCCTGGGCTATCTCTGGGCGACGCTGATGGTCCGGCTCAGCCATACGGTGTCACGCTTCTTGCTGGCGCCCGGCGCCGAGCGGCTGCGCCTGGTGCCGCTGACAACCGATCGCGCGTGGTTCTGGCACCGCTGGATCGGTACGCTGACGGCGATCGGCGCGCTGGGCTGGCAAACGATCGTGGTCTTGCGCGCGCTGGGCCTGCCGCCCGCAAGTCTGGAACTGTTGCGTCAGATCCTGCTGCTCGCGCTCGCGCTGTGCGGCATTGCGATCGTATGGACGCGGCGCGACAGCGGGATGCCGGGTTTGCGCAGCCCGCGGCGGGCGGCCTTCCGGGTGCTGGTGTCGTTCGCCCTGCTGCTGATCTGGCTGCTGTTCCTGACCCAGGCCACCAAGGCGGCATTGTCGCTGCTGGTAATCGGCGCGGTGCCGGTCTGCCTGTATGTGTTGCGCAACGCCGCCGCGCGGGTCACCCGCGGCCAGTGGCTGCTGGAAGGTGAGGAGGTCGCCGCGGTCAGCGCCATCGCCGATCGCTGCATGCAGGCGTTGGTGGTGGTCGCAGCCGCATTTGCATTGATCGACATCTGGCAGATCGATGTGGCTTCGGTCACCAGCAGCGAGACGGCCATGACGCGGCTGGGGCGGGGCACATTCGAGGCGCTGGTGATCCTGCTGGGTGCCGACCTGCTGTGGCTGGTGTTGCGTGCGGTGATCGATCTGCGGCTGACCGGCGCGGTGTTGCCCATCGACGACCTGGACGCCGAGGAACTGCGAAGGCGAGCACGCATCCGCACCCTGTTGCCGGTACTGCGGAATTTTCTGTTTGTTTTCGTTCTGATCATCGCCTCGTTGAGTGCGCTGGCCGCGATGGGGCTGCAGATAGGGCCGTTGCTGGCCGGCGCCGGGGTCGTCGGGATCGCCGTCGGGTTCGGCGCCCAGACGCTGGTGCGGGATGTGCTGTCGGGCGTGTTCTTTCTGCTCGACGATGCATTCCGTGTCGGCGAGTTGATCGAGAGTGGCGGCATCAGCGGCACGGTCGAAACATTCTCGCTCCGCTCGGTCAAGCTGCGGCACTACAAGGGACCGCTCCACACCGTGCCGTTCGGCGATCTGAAGGCGATCACCAACTATTCCCGCGACTGGGTCAACGAGGTGTTGGAGATGACCGTGGTCTACGAGACCGATCTCGAGCGGGTGGAGCGGGCGATCGAACTTGTCTCCCGCGACGTGATGCAGGACCCGTCGCTGGCCAGCGGAGTGATTACAGCACCGACATCGATGGGCGTCACCGCGATGGGGGTCGACGGGATCCATATCGGGATCATCGTCCGCACCCGGCCGGGTCAGCAGTTCAAGGTGCGTGCCGCGGTGTTCAGGCGGCTGAAGTCGGCGTTCGATTCGGATGGGATACGGTTCTCCGACCAGACCCGTGCGCGTACCGCCGAGGCGCATAACTGAGCGCGAGTCTGTGCCGGATCATGGCAGGCGCCCAGCCGCGCAACCGAGAATCGACCTGCTCCGAACAGCAGCGGGCTCCCCATGGAGCGCGGTTCAGCCGGCGAACGTGAATATCCGAGCGGTCTCGTGCAAGCGAAATCTCTGGATTTTGCCGCTGCGGCTCTTGGGCATCTCCGGGACCAACTCGCGCCGCTCCGGCATAGAGCTCCGTGCAATGTGCTGTTCCTCCTGAAACCGGACCATCTCCGCCAAGTCGAACGCGGCGCCTTCCTTTGCCGCGACGAAGGCACGGTATCTCCCGTGCAGTGCAAGAGCCGGTTGCGGTTTATGCTTCGGGGCTTGCCTCACATCGGCGGCCGCGATCCTTCGGTCACGGCCGGGCTTCGATGGCCACGGGCGCTCGCGGGTGGACGACGTGCCGGGAGAAACACCAATCCGGATGACACCCCGCGGCGTCGATTGCATCATCGCCGCGGGCCGGGCGATGGCCGTGGCCTGACGGCGGCTGACGCGCGTCCCGATCCGAAAAACCAACGCCGGCCGGCGGTGCCCGGCCGAGCATCGAGCGAGGCAGCGACCATGTCTGAGTATCAGGATATCCTTTACAGCGTCGAACGCGGCGCTGCCACGATCACCATCAACCGGCCGGAAAAGCTGAATGCCTTCCGGCCGCAGACCGCCTCGGAACTGATCCAGGCGTTCCTGCGGGCCGGGTGGGACAAGGACATCGGGGTGATCGTGCTGACCGGTGCCGGAGAGCGGGCGTTCTGCACCGGCGGCGATCAGTCCGATCATGTGGGACAGTACGGCGACGGTCAGACCCGCGGCACCATCGGGATGCCGGTCGAGGAACTGCACAGCGCGATCCGCGACGTGCCGAAGCCGGTAATTGCCAAGGTGCGCGGCTATGCGATCGGCGGCGGCAACGTTCTCGCGACGCTCTGCGATCTGACGATCGCTGCCGAAAACGCCATCTTCGGCCAGGTCGGCCCGCGCATGGGATCGGTCGATCCTGGCTTCGGCACCGCCTATCTGGCGCGCGTGGTCGGTGAGAAGAAGGCCCGGGAAATCTGGTACATGTGCCGCCGCTATTCGGCGCACGAAGCCCTGGAGATGGGTCTGTGCAACAAGGTCGTCGCGAATGACCGGCTTGATGGCGAAGTGCGCGCTTGGTGCGACGAACTGATCCAGCGCAGCCCGACCGCCATTGCGATCGCCAAGCGGTCCTTCAACGCCGACAGCGAGAACATCCGCGGAATCGGCAGCCTGGGGATGCAGGCCCTGAGCCTCTACTATGCCAGCGATGAATCGAAGGAAGGCGTCAATGCCCTGCGCGAAAGGCGCCCCCCTGATTTCCGCAAGGCGTTGGGCCTCGGTTCCTACGTGCCCGAGAGCAAGTAGCCATACCGGCCGGCAGTTTCGACCCGGATGCCCTTGAGACACGGCCAGGCTGACCCGAACCACCCGCGGCCGTCTCCGCCGTGTCAACGTCGGCGAGCCGGCGCGCGGGCGAAACGGCGCGGCCCCGGCTTCGACTGTAACGCGTTTCACCGCAACCGGAATCGTGCTGATCGCTCGCGACGTCGCGGCCTGCCCGGCCCGGTGGCCAGGACCAGACGCGCCGACCCATGACTTTGCGCCGTTGGGTACTCCACAGCGAAGGGTTACCCGTAGGCGGCGGGCGTTGGGATCGGATTACCAGTTCGTGGTTGCCAGGCTGGCGCAGCGGGGGCCGGCGTGACACAGTTCAGTCGGGACGAAACAAGCCAGGGGGACACCGGCCATGAGCCTTACCTTCACTGTAGGCGATCTCACGATCCATCGCGTCATCGAGTCGGAGGGACCGTTGTTCGACCCGCTGACATTTTTCCCGACGCTGACGCGGGAGGTGCTGGACGAGAACCTGTCATGGATGCGGCCGAAGTTCGTCGATCCGGTCTCCGGCCAGCTGATGCTGTGCATCCAGTCCTACATCGTGCGCACGCGGCACCATACGATCCTGATCGACAGTTGCGTCGGCAACCACAAGGAGCGGGCCAACTATCCGTTCTGGCACCAGACAACGTCCGATCGTTACGAAAGGAACCTGGCGGCGGCGGGCCTGGGCTTTGACGATATCGACTTCGTCATGTGCACCCACCTGCATGTCGACCACGTCGGGTGGAACACCCGGCTGGAGAATGGTCGCTGGGTCCCGACCTTCCCGAAGGCCAGGTATGTGTTCGCTGATCGGGAACTGGCCTTCTGGACGGAGAAAGAGCGCTCCGATCCGGGGATGCAACCATGGATCGTCGACTCCGTGCTGCCGATTGTCGAGGCGGGACGCCATGAGGTCGTCACCAGCGACCACCACCTCAGCGAGACGGTGAGGCTGATTCCCACGCCTGGTCATACGATCGATCATTATTCTGTGCACGTCGGCAAGCCAGGGGCGGATGCGGTGATCGGCGGCGACATGATCCATTCTCCGTTGCAGGCACGCTATCCCGAGTTGTGCATGCGCGCGGACTATGACCGAGCCCAGGGTGGCGTCTCGCGCCGGCGTTTGTTCAGCAGCCTGTGCGACACCTCGACGCTGCTCTGCACCGGGCATTTCCCCTCGCCGTCGGTAGGTCGGCTGACCCGCTGGGACGACGGTTTTCGTTATAATCCGGTATAACACTGCCCCGCGGACCTCGGCCCGCTCGGTGCGGTCGCCAAGGCCGACCGGTGCGGGCCGCTGCGTGCCGGCACTCCGGCCAGGCGGGTTGGACGCGGCGGTCGTTTTATAGATGCTATTACAAATAAACTCCGTTGCTTCGACCGGGACTATTACTTTGACAGGCGCCGATGCTTCGGCAGGCACCATTACTTTGACAAGCGTCCGTAGACTTCGACGGTCCCAGGGGCTTTGACAAGCGGGGACAGTTGCGCCCAGCATCACCGCGCATAAGAACGCCGGCATCAGCCCGCGGTGAAAGCCTCGGACTGAACCGACCGGCGCCGTTGGGGA
>DASWON010000485.1:0-8469 GCA_036398735.1 Rhodopila sp. | reverse complement strand
GTCCGCCCGCTGGCCAGCCAGATAATCGTAGTCCTCCGGCCAGATCGCCGTGGTGCCCAGTGAGTGCACCAGCGCATCGATATGGTCGGGACGCCAGCCGCGGCCCATCTGTCGCACGTCCTCCGGAAGTTCGGCGCGTCCGTTCAGGCGCGGCGGGGCAGGGGGCTCCCATATGCGCGGCCGGAACGTTCCGCCGAGCCCGGCGATTCGCACCCCCTCCACATCCGTGACGCAGGCGTGCAGTGATCGTCCGGCGGTGACCGGGTTGTGATCCGCGCCGGTCAGGAAACGCCACATTTCCGGACCGCCGTCATTGTCGTGGTTGCCGAAAATCCAGTGCACCGCGATCCCGCGCGACAGCAGCGGCGCGGCAAGCACGTCCAATGGTTTCTCGCACTGCACGTCGCCCAGAATCACCGCCGCCTTCGGCAATGCATCCAGTTGTGACAGTCCACGCTCGACCTTGTCCCACATCTGGTGGATGTCGCCGATGAAAACGATCGTCATAGGCCTCTTTCGTTCCAATTGATCACACTCGCCTGATGGGCGCGCCCTCCGAGCCCGCTCGCGGGACCCCCCAGGTGGAGTCCACCCGACGGGCCTGCCCCGGCACCCACCCAGAGGGCGCCCAAGGAGATCGCCTACGGGGCTCGCCCAAGGGGCCTACCAGGTGGCTTGCCCAAGAAGCTTGCCCGTGACGCGGGCCCTGCGGCACGGGCTTGACGGTATCGTCGCGGCGTCCCACGTTGTGTCAACACAAGCACGCCCGGCGCTGGCTAGCCAGCCCGAGACAGAGGCACATCGGGGGAATACAACCATGAAGCATGGGCTTTACGTGGCGATGCTGTGCGCATTGCCTGTGACCGCTTTCGCACAGAACTGCGAGATGAAGCTTGGGGCGATGGGCCCGATGTCGGGTGGTGCGGCGCAATGGGGCCTGGGGATGTACAGCGCGGCTCAGCTCGCCGCCGCCGAGGTCAACCAGGAGGGCGGCGTCAAGATCGGCGGCAAGTCCTGCAAGGTCACGGTGGTGCCCTACGACAGCAAATACACCGCCGACGGTGCCGCGGCCGGATCGAATGCGCTCGCGGCCCAGGACATTCATTTGATCATCGGTCCGGTGGGCTCCCCCGAAGCCACCGGCATCAAGCCCGTTGCGGCGCGTAATGAGCAGATTGCCTGGAATGCGGCATACGCCAAGAATTCGCTGGAGACGAAGTATCCGCTCATGTTCCACGTCGGGCCAGGGCCGGCGGTCTGGGGCGATGCGGTCGTCAAGCGGGCCATGAAGGTCTTCCCGATGAAGACCGTCACGCTGATCGCGCCAAACGACCAGGCGGGAACCGATACGGTCAGCGTCGACGTCGAGGCCTACAAGGGCAACGGGGTCGCCACCACCGAGGAATACTACCAGCGCGGCACGACCAACTTCGCGCCGATCGTGACCCGGATTCTGGCGGCCAAGCCGGACGTCGTGGATACCGCGTCCTCGCCGCCCGGCGACGCTGGCGTAATCGTGAAGCAGCTTCGCCTCGCCGGGTTCACCGGGCCGATCGGGCGTCTCGGTGGTCCCGGCACCGATGAGATCGTTCGGGTGTCCGGCGGTATCGACGTCCTGAAGGACTTCTACTGGTTTGAGACCGTTCCGACCGACGACCCCAAGGTGCGCGAGATCGACGCCGAGTACAGGAAACTCCTCGGCAAGGACCCGGTCGGGGGCACCGCCGTGTGGGCGGATTTGCCTGCAGCGCGCATGACGTTGAAGGCCGTGTCCATCGCTGGAACCGATGACGCGCAGAAGGTCGCCGCCGCGCTGCGCACCCTGCCGGTGGAGGATCCGAACATCGGCAAGGGTTACTGGACGGGCAAGAAACAGTTCGGCATCGCGCAGGAACTGCACTTCCCCTTTGGCGTCGGCATCATCAAGGACGGCAAGAACCTCGGTGTCGAAAGGCAGGAGGCCAAGCCGGAGTAATCCGGTGGAGCAGTTCCTCCAGGCCGCCATCATCGGCGTCAGCCTGGGAGCCCAGTACGCCCTGCTGGCACTGGGCTTCACCCTGATCTTCGGCATTCTGGGGGTGGTGAACTTCTCCCACGGCGGCTTCTACATGCTGGGCGGCTACGTGGCCTACAGCTGTGTCGCCGGCCTCGGCCTGCCATACCCCCTGGCGGTTCTGGTCGCGGTGCTGGCGACCGGGGCGCTGGGCTGGGTGTTCGAATTGTTTCTTCTGGAACGGCTGGTCGATGACCACCTCGCCACGCTGATGCTGACGCTTGGCCTGTACCTGGTGATCTCTACTGGCCTGCTGACGATTTTCGGTCCGCTGTCGATGGAATTCGCCTTCCCGGTCACCGGTGCCTTGCACGTCGGACCGATCTACGTGCCGCGGGAAAACCTCGTGGTCCTGGTGGTCTGCCTGGCCGCCATCGCCGCGCTGTGGCTGGTGCTCTATCGCACCGATCTCGGCCGCGGCCTGCGCGCGCTGGCCGATGACCGCGCCGTAGCGATGGCCCAGGGCCTGCGCCCGAAACTGCTGTTTCCGCTTGCCTTCGCGATCGCCACCGGCCTAGCCGGATTGACCGGTGCGCTGGTCACCCCGATCCTGTCATTGTCGCCAGGGGTTGGCGATCCGGTGCTGGCGACGTCCTTCCTGACCGTGATCCTGGGCGGCCTCGGCTCACTGGAGGGCGCCGCTCTGGCGGCCTTCGTCGTCGGAATCGTCGAGGCGTTCTCCAGCGTCTATTTCGGTGGCTCGATCGGCGCACTCGTGCTCTTCGTGCTGGTGCTGCTGTTGCTGGTGTTCCGCCCGACCGGCCTGCTCGGCCGCACCGTCCGGGGTGCCTGATCATGCGAAGCCGGATTTCGCTGCTGGGCTGGGCGGAGCTTGTTGCGCTGCTGCTGCTGGCTGTCGGGTTCATCGCCCCGATGGTGACGCGCAGCGTGCTGGTCTATTCGATTCTGAACCAGATCTTTATCGACGTCATCGCGGCTGAGAGCGTCTGGATCATGCTGCGCATGAACCTGCTGTCGTTCGCCACGCCCGCCTTCATGGCGATCGGCGGGTATACCGTTGCGATCGCCGGTCAGTATAACATCACCGACGCCTTCCTGATGTCCACGGCGGCCTTCGTCCTGCCGGCACTGGTCGCCATCCCGCTGGGCGCTCTGGTCCTGCGGCTGCGCGGCACCTATTTCGTTCTGGTCACGTTCGTGCTGTCGCAGATCATGCAGTTGCTGCTGTTCGAGACACCCGGTCTGACCGGCGGATCGAATGGCATCGCCGGCGTCCCGCCGGTCACGTTGCTCGGCACCGAAATGGGGAGCAACCGCCTGGTGCTGCAGTTCGCCTGTGGCCTGGCGATCCTGGCGACGCTGATCACCGGCCTGCTGACCCGCTGGTTCCGTCAGCACTTCGCGGCGATCGAGGAAAACGAGATCCTGGCCGAGAGCCTCGGTCTGGTCGTCTGGCGCTACAAGGCGTTGGGCTTTGTGGTGGCTGCCGGGGTTGCCGGCCTGGCTGGGTACTCGCTGGTGAACATGCTGCTGACCGCGCATCCTACGTCATTCGATTCGGCAACGTCAGTTGATTTCATTGCTTACACAATCATCGGCGGCCGAGCATCGATTCTGGGTCCGGTGCTGGGGACCGGAGCGCTGGTTTATGCCACCAATCTGTTCGGCACTCACGGACAGTACGCCCAGGGTCTGTATGGCGTGCTGATACTGGTGGTGGTCCTGGCGGCGCGAGGTGGCATCGTGGGAACGATCGCCGCGGTGTGGCGGCGCCTGTCGGGACGGCGGTCATGACGGAACTGCGAGTTGAAGCGCTCGCCAAGCGGTTTGGCGGCCTGCGCGTCTTTCAGGACATCAGCTTTAACCTGCCCGAAGGAGGACTGCTCGGCGTCATTGGTCCCAACGGTGCCGGCAAGACCACGCTGATCAACGTGATCTCGGGCCGTGTATCGGCGTCCGGCGGCCACATCATCCTGGGCGGGCGCGACATCACCAATCAGCCGGCCCACGCCGTCAGCCGCCTCGGCCTGGCACGGAGCTTCCAGCAGACGAACACCTTCAGGAGCGTTTCAGTCGGCGAGAACATCGCCCGGGCGGTTCGTTTCGGTGGACGTGGTGCACCGGAAGAGCTGGAGTCGATGATGGCGGAATTCGGACTTACGCCGCGCCTGGACGAAGTGTCTGACAAGCTGCCCTACGGCTTGCAGAAGATGCTGGGGCTGGTCATGGCATTTGCCACGCGTCCGAGAGTCCTGTTGCTGGATGAACCGGCGGCGGGCCTGGAGCGAAGCGAGCGGCAGAACGTTGATGCGTTCGTCCGGCATGCCCGTCAGGCGGGTGCCAGCGTGCTGATCGTCGAGCACGACATGGACCTGATCCGCCGCATGTGCCCGCGCATCCTGGTACTGGACGCGGGCGTGCTGCTGGCCGACGGACCGCCTGCAGAGGTGCTGGCACGGCCGGATGTTATCGCCGCCTATCTGGGCGAGACCGAGGAAGCCACCTGATGCTGCTGCGTATCGAAGACCTGTGGGTTCGTTACGGCGGAATCACTGCTCTGTCAGGCATTTCGATCGATGTGCCGGAGGGCGAGACGGTCTTGCTGGTTGGCGCCAACGGGGCGGGGAAATCCAGCACCATCAACGCCATCATCGGCCTGGTGCCCGCCTCCAAGGGCCGCATCGTGTTCGACGGCGACGACCTGGTGCAAATACCGTGCGAACGTCGGGCACGCCGCGGCATCGGCTTTTCCCCCGAGGGCCGCCGGGTGTTCCCCACGATGTCGGTCACCGACAACGTCCTGTCCGGCGCCTTCGGGTTGGGTCGCAAGCGCCAGTCCGAGGCCCTGGACTGGCTGCGTTCGGTATTTCCCCTGCTGGTGGATCGCGCCGCCCAGCCCGCAGGACAACTGTCGGGCGGACAGCAGCAGATCGTGGCACTGGCTCGCGCGATGGCTTCGTTTCCGAAACTGCTGCTGATGGACGAGCCGTTCCTGGGGCTGGCACCCGTGTGGATCAAGCAGATCAGCGATGCGATCCTGCAGTTGCGTGCCCGCGGGACGACGGTGCTGATGACCGAACAGATGGCGCGTCCGGCACTGAAACTCGCAACCAGCGGCTACGTCATGCGCGGCGGGGAGGTGCGCCGCAGCGGACCGGTGGACGCCATCCGCGACCTGGCGCTGGCCGACGAGTACCTGTAGGCCCCGCGGCCCCTCGGTGCCCTGTCGTCGTGCCGGATTTGGCGTCCGGCGATCCCTGTCTGTAAGCTGTGCGGCGACCCGAACCAGAGGACCTGCCCAGGATGAACGACCAAGTTGCCGAGGCCCCGCAAACCATCCTGGACCGCATCGAGTCTCAGGCCACCCGACACGAAACCCCGTGTGGCGACGGCAAGATGGTGTGGCATTTGTGGGATCGGTCGGGTGGTTCGGCCCCGGTCGTCGTCCTGTTCCACGGCGGGGCAGGGTCGTGGCGCCACTGGATCCGAACCATCCCGGCCCTGGTCCCGACGTATCGCGTGCTGGTTCCTGATCTGCCCGGTCTCGGCGAGTCGGACTTCCCGCCCGATGGCGATGACGCCTTCGCCATCGCGGCGATTGTCGCGGATGGCATCGATGCAATCATCGGATCCGGAACATCCTATGACGTCGTCGGCTTTTCCTTCGGCGGAACCATGGCAGCCTGTGTAGGCGCCTTGCGTGGCAAGCGAGTTCGTTCCGTCACGATCATCGGTTCGGCCGGCGTCGGCGCCCTTGGGTCCGCCGTCAAACTGGAAAAGGTGCGCCACCTGGAGGGGCAGGAGCGTCATGACACTCATCGTATCAACCTGGGCCGCCTGATGATCGCCGACCCGGCAAAGATCGACGAACTCGCCATTCTGATTCAAGACTGGAACACGATCCGGTCGCGTCTGCGCACGCCGGCGATATCGCGCAGCGGCGCAATCATGAAGGCGATCGACCAGCTGCAGTCGCCGCTCAACGGCATGTGGGGGGAGCTGGATGCCCCCGCCAACCCGAAAGGCCCCGAACGCGTCGCGACGCTGCGGGCTCACTGTCCGCACGCCGACATTCGACTGATCCCCGGGACGGGCCACTGGGCGGCCTATGAATCCCCCGAGATCGTGAACCCAATCCTGCTGGAAATGCTGGCGCGGACCAGGCCCTGATCCGACGCGCTTGGGAGGAACCAAGAAATGAATGATCTGTCCGCCGCAACACTTTCGACCGGTCCCGGTGAGATGATGGGCAACGCCGGGCCGGGTATGCTCGCCGGCCTGCGGGTGATCGAGATCGCCGATGAGCGGGCCGAATATACCGGTCTGCTGCTTGCCGGGCTGGGCTGCGAGGTGATCAAGATCGAGCCGCCGGAAGGCAATGCCACGCGGCGCATCGGGCCGTTCCTGAACGATGAGCCCGGACCGGAGCGGTCGTTATTCTTCTGGAACTACAATCGCAACAAGAAGTCGGTTGTCCTGGATCTGCAGACCCAGCCTGACGAACTGCTGCGTCTGCTGGACGGCGCCGACATCCTGCTCGATTCCTCGTGTGGTGCGTTGAACACTGCGCTGAACCTCGACCGGGTGGCGCTGAATGCGCGGTTTCCGAAGCTGATCACCGCACGTATGACGCCGTTCGGCGATGATGGTCCGTGGGCGGATTTTAAGTCCTCGGATCTGATTCATCTCGCGTTGGGCGGGGTGATGATGAACTGCGGCTACGATCCCGATCCGAAACTGGAATACGACACGCCGCCGATCGCGCCGCAGGTCTGGCACGCCTACCATATCGCCGGGGAGCAGCTCGCCACCGGTATCATCGCCGCGCTGATCGCGCGACATCGCAACGGCCGGGGTCAGGACGTTTCTGTCGCGGTGCACGAGGCGGTGTCGAAGAATCCGGAGCTCGACATCATGCACTGGGTGATGCGGCGGGTGCCGCTGTGGCGCCTGACGTGCCGGCACGCGCTGGAGACGCCGAATCACTCGCCCAGCATCATGCATACCAAGGACGGCCGCTGGTTCATTTCTCATGGCATGGGTGCGCGCGACCTGAAGGCACTGGTGCCGTTGCTGTCCAAGTATGGCATGCAGGCAGACCTGCAGCCGCCGCCGCCCGACGCCGACCTGAAGGCGCGCGCAGTGCCCGGATCGACCGCCAGCGACGAAGCCCGGGCCCACATGATCGACGTCGTGCAGCGTTTCGTCCGTGCCTGGACCTATCAGGACATGCCCTGGCTGGAGGCGCAGGAGGCCGGCCTGCTGTGGGCGCCGATCCGTAAGCCGCATGAAAATGCGCTCGATGAGCACTGGATCCGCCGCAAGTCCTTTGCCGAGGTGCACCACCCCGAACATGGGCGGTCGTTCTGCTATCCGACCAGCAAGTGGCTGACCAACCGCACGAGCTGGCAGGTCGGCCGCCGCGCGCCGCTGCTGGGGGAGGATAGCGCGACGATCCTGGGCGAAGCGCCGCGTACGCCTAGCGTTCCGGCCCAGCCGAAGGGTGAGTCCAACCCGATGAAGTCGGCGCTGCACGGCAAGCCGTTTCCGTTGCAGGGCGTCAAAATCCTCGATTTCGCCTGGTTCCTCGCCTCCGCCGGCGGCACGCGGTTTCTCGCGGCGATGGGGGCGGAGAGCTACAAGGTGGAGTGGAAGGACAATCCCGATACCCGCCTGGCCGCCATGGCGCCAGTCGGTGGGCGTGCGGCGCGGGACGCCGCAACCGGTCCGCTGCCCGGGGTGAAGGACCCCGACATGGGCGGCCAGTTCAACAACAAGAACGCCGGCAAGCGCGGCATTTCGCTGAACATTCGTCATCCGAAAGGACTGGCGATCGCGAAGGATCTGGTGCGCATCTGCGACATCGTCGCCGAGGGGTTCTCGCCGGGCGTGCTGCAGCGACTCGGCCTCGGCTACGACGTCATGAAGAAGATCCGTCCGGACATCATCTATATCCAGCAGGCGGGGATGGGCGCGCACGGAACCTACGGGCGGATGCGCACCGTCGGTCCGGTCGCCGCGGCGTTTGGCGGCCAGGCCGACATGTCCGGCCTGCCGGAGCCCGCCATGCCGGTGGGATGGGGCTATTCCTACCTCGACTGGATGGGCGCCTACGGCTATGCGCTCGCCCTGCTCGGCGCGCTGTATCATCGCGACCGCACCGGGGAAGGCCAATGGATCGATGCCTCCCAGTGTGAATCCGGACTTTTCCTGACCGGCACAACGATCCTCGACTGGTCAGCCAACGGGCGGGAGTGGCGTCGTTACGGCAACCGTTCGCCGTACAAACCTGCCGCTCCGCACGGCGTATTCCGTTGCAAGGGCAACGACCGTTGGGTGGCCGTCGCGTGTTTCACGGAGGATGAATGGCGTGCACTGGCCCGTGTGGCGGGCCATGCCGAATGGCTGGACGACCAGCGTTTCGCGACGCTGGCCGACCGCCTTGCGCATCAGGA
>DASWON010000484.1:0-8492 GCA_036398735.1 Rhodopila sp. | reverse complement strand
GTCTGCCCGCAAGCTGCCCAAGGCCGCATCAGCGGCTTTGTGGCATCCCGGAAACCCGCGGAAATCGCCCTGGAGATCGTAAATCAGAGGTAAATATGCCCGAATTCCGATTTTGAAGGGACTTTTTCAGCAGCCTGCTAGACCACGTTCACGGTGACTGGAAACGCCGCCAGGCAGCCGCGCTCCGTGTCATCACCGGGCGACGGTCCGCCACCCACGACTTGCACTCGGAAATTCCGCAAGTCGTGGGTGGCGGAGCCAGGCCCGGCAAAGCCCGACCATGACACAAGAGACGAGCAACACGATTCCAGTCAGCGTGAAACTGCGCTAGTGCTCAGACTTGCTGCAGCGCGAGACGTGACCAGCCTCCCGATTGGACAGTTTATCGTGCCGTGGATCGGTCCTTCACGAATCGTCGGATCAGGACACTGGTTCCACAGAGGATGGACGTTGACAGCCGCTGTTTCTCCCCACGCCACGGTGGGACATCAGGGGAGACCGGCCGTAGAGGTCACAGTTCGCCAGGACCGATCGACAAGACCGCCATGGTGGCGCGGCGGCCGGACGGTCCGGGCGGACGCTAGCTTCGGCAGGATTCCGGGCCTGCGCGACCGTCCCAGGCCGCCGTATCATGGGCCTCCCGCCCTCGGGCGATGTGCCGGAGACGCTCTCGGATTGCCCGCATGAGACAGCAAGGCTTCGAGGGTCCGGAGATCACCGAAACGCCTTGGCGATGCGGCCCCAGTCCTCGATCGCGGCCTCATGGCCGGGGACAATGGGAATGACCAGCTGTGACAGCCCACCGTCGCGCATCGCCTCGATCCGCTGCTTGATGTCCTGCTCGGCCCCGGTGAACGTCGTCCGGCGGATCAGTTCGGCCGTGATGAACCGAGCTTCCTCCGGCTTCACCGCGAGGCAGTGGCCGGTGTGGTTCAGCAGGTAGCGGGCATCCTCGGGCTCGAACTTCCGCGCCGCCTCGACATAGCCCTGCAGAACGTCCTTCACGCTGTCCGGCACCGGGGACGTGTTGATCCATCCCTCCATGTCCACATCCGCCGCACGATGCAGCAGCACCGCCGCGCGCGGGCCGGCCTCGGCGCGGACCCGGGGACTGTCGAGCGTCTCGCCGTCGCGCAGCAGGCAGCCCCAGATCCAGGCCGAGGAATACAGATCACCGGCCGGGCGGCCGCTGTCCGCCCAGGTCTGCTTCATGCCGCTCAGTGCCTTCAGGCCGTCCTCGACGCCGGACATCACCGTCTTCCAGGCCGCGCCGTGCCGCGCCGTCATCTGCCGGCCCTTCGGGCCCAGCGCCGAGATATGCAGCCGGACGGGGTCCTTGACGTTGATCAGGCCCAGTTCGGGATTGAGAAACCGGATCTTTTTGCGCACGCCGGGATCAACCTCGGCCTCGGTGGTTTCGCCGTTCAGCAGAGCATAGACGACCCGGATGTATTCCTCCATGTCGGCGAGCTTCATCGAACCCAGCCCCATCGCCCGGCGCGCGGAGAAGCCGGTGCCGACGCCGAAGTCGATCCGCCCCGGTGCCATGGCGTTCAGCGTCGCGAAGGCCGAGGCCGAATTCCATGAGCGCTCTCCCTCCGCTATTTTGCACGAGGGTATCGCGCAGGCGGGGGGCGTCAACCGGCGACGAGGTCGTATGATGCACGGCCGCGCGGCCGGCTACGCGAATGGCCGGTAGCCTCCGCGGCCATCTGCTGCGCGATTTCCCGCTGCTGGCAACGTGGGCGAGCCGCTGTGGCCCTGGCTACCGCAACTCGGGAAAATCCTCCTCGCGGAACTCCGCCGCCTCCCGCTCGCCGGCACTCGCCAGCTTGTTCTCCCGCTGGCGCAGTTCCACCCGACGGATCTTGCCCGAGATCGTCTTCGGCAGTTCGTGGAATTCCAGGCGGCGGACGCGCTTGTAGGGGGCCAGCGTCGCCCGCAGGTGCTGGAAGATCGACAGCGCGGTCTCCCGCGTCGGTTCCACCCCCGTGGCCAGCGCGACATACGCCTTCGGCACGGCCATTCGCACCGCGTCCGGCGCCGGCACCACGGCGGCCTCGGCGACCGCCGGGTGCTCGATCAGAGCGCTCTCGAGCTCGAACGGGCTGATCCGGTAGTCCGATGCTTTGAACACGTCGTCAGCACGTCCGACATATGTATAGTAGCCGTCGGCATCGAGGCTCGCCACGTCGCCGGTGCGGTAGGCGAGATGCCCGCCGGCCCGCACACCCAGCGGGGCGAAGCTGCCGTCGTCGTTCTGATAGCCGCGCATCAGGCCGGTCGGCGCCGGATCCAGGGCGATACAGACCTCGGCCTCGTCGGCCTCCGCTCCGTCCACGTCCAGCAGGCGGATGCGATAGCCGGGAGATTCCAAACCCATCGACCCGGGCCTGACCGTCTGGCCAATGAAGCTGCCGATCTGCAGCGTGGTCTCGGTCTGGCCGTAGCCCTCGCGTGGGGTTTTCCCCCACACCTTCTGCACGTGCTCGATGACCTCGGGGTTCAGCGGCTCACCGGCGGAGCATACTTCGCGTAGTGACGTCTGCCACCGCGTCATGTCCTCCTGCACGAACATACGCCAGACGGTGGGCGGGGCGCAGATCGTTGTCACCTTGTTCGCGACGATCGCGTCCAGCATTCCGGCCGCATTGAACCGAGGCTGATTGGCGATGAACACCGTCGCAGCGGCATTCCAGGGGGCAAAGAAGCAGCTGTAGGCATGCTTGGCCCAGCCGGGCGAGGAGATGTTCAGGTGCATGTCGCCGGGGCGCAGCCCGATCCAGTACATGGTGATCAGGTGGCCGACCGGATAGCTCTGATGACTGTGCTCGACCAGCTTGGGACGCGACGTGGTGCCGGAGGTGAAATACAGCAGCAGCGCATCGGTGGCCCGTGTCGGGGCGTCCGGCTCGAACGTGGCGGAACCCTGCAGCAGCGTGTCGTAGCTGTGCCAGCCGGCGGGGGCGTCGCCGACAGCGATGCGGGTAACGGAGGGATCGAGGCCGTCGAACTTCGCGGCGTCGGCGGCGGCGGTGATCAGATGACGGGTGCGACCGCGGCCGAAGCGGTCCTTCAGGTCCGCGGGCGCCAGCAGCGTGGTCGCCGGGATCACGACGGCGCCCAGCTTCATCGCCGCCAGCATGGTCTCCCACAGCGGGACGACGTTGCCGAGCATCAGCAGGATGCGATCGCCGCGCTTGACGCCGAGGCCGCGCAATCCGTTGGCGACGCGGCTGGAGGCTTCGGACAATTCGCCGAACGTGCGGGTCGCGGCCCCGGCGCCGACGATCTTCAGCGCCAGGCCGTCGCGGTGAGTCGTGGCAAGTTCAGCGTCGAACCAGTCCAGGGCATAGTTGAAGTGTTCGAGGTCAGGCCAGCGGAAGTCCCGGTGGGCGGTGGGATAGTCCTCGCGATGCGTGAACAGGAAATCCCGGGCTGCCTTGAACGCCTCTGTTGTCACTGTTGTTTCCTCCCCTGGCGGTTGTTCTACTCGCGTTTCTGCCCCGCCAGCCAACGGAAGACTACAGAAAAATCCTTGCCGCCATCCCCGGCGTCAACAACCTGCTGGTAGAAGCTCAACGCCTTGGCCGCGAGAGGGGTCGGCGAGCCGGTGGCCTCGGCTGCCGCCTGCGACAGCTTCACGTCCTTCACCATCAGCGCCGCGGCGAACCCCGGCGCATAGTCGCGGTTGGATGGGGCGGCCGGAACCGGGCCGGGTGCGGGGCAGTAATTCGACAGTGCCCAGGAGTTCGCGGTCGCGGTGGCGCAGATCTGGTGCAGCTTGCCCCAGTCCAGGCCAAGTTTCTGCGCGAGCAGGAACCCTTCCGACACCCCGACCATATTGATCGCGAGCATCATGTTGTTGCAGATCTTCACGGCCTGGCCGGCACCGGGCCCACCGGCGTGGAAGATGTTCTTGCCCATCGCCTCCAGCACCGGCTTGCCCAGGGCGAACGCCGCCTCGGAGCCGCCGACCATGAACGTGAGCGTGCCGTTCTGCGCCCCAGCGGTGCCGCCCGATACCGGAGCGTCGAGCATCGCCAGACCGGCTTCCTCGGCGGCGGCGGTAACGGTGCGGGCGCTCTCCACGTCAATCGTGGAGCAGTCGATCAGCAGCGGCGCGGCGCCCTTGGTGACGTCGATCAGACCGCCCTGGTGCAGGTAGACGTCACGCACATGCTCGCCGGCCGGCAGCATGGTGATGACGACCGAAGCGCCGGCGACGGCATCGGCCGCGGTGCCCGCGATCTTGCCGCCGGCCTTGGCCAGCGCGTCGAGTGCCGCCGGGTTGAGGTCGTAGCCGGTGACGCTGTGGCCGGCTTTCACAAGGTTTGCCGCCATCGGGCCGCCCATGTTGCCCAGGCCGATGAAGCCGATCGTTGCCATGCTCAGAGCACCTCGAAGATTTCATAAACCGGACCTTCCGGCGGCCGGCTGCCCGTGCCGATGCCGAACACCTTGTTGAGCCACGCATATTTCGGCGATGCGGTCTCGAAGGTGACGACCGTGCGGAAGTAGTACTGGGACGGATCGACAAACTCGCCGCTGTTCACCTTTGCCATGACGTCCGCCGGACCGTGGCGCAGGCCGCGGTAGGTCAGGCCGATCGCGGCGCCGTCGTCGGTTTGCAGAACGATGCGAACATCGAGCGTGGTGACGCCGTCCGGACGGCCGATGATCCAGTCGGCCCCGCCCGGCAGAACGGTGCCGCGCAGCTTCGGCCCCTCGAAGGTGCCACCGGCGACCAGGCCGATGCGGCGGTTGCCCGAGGGGGTTTCACCGACCGCCTGCATACCGCTCACGGCAAGCTTCAGCGTTAACAGATGCGATGTGCGTATCTCGGCCATGTTGTCTCCTCCCGATGGCGGGGGCGGATCAGACCCGATCCGGGGTGGCGAAACAAGGGTGCTGCAACCGGCGCCGTTACGTCGCGGCTCACCTACGGATCAGGCGGTGCGCGGCGGGCATTTCGCCGACTTGCTGGTTCAGGTCGGACGGATCATGCCGAACGCCCCCCAAACCATGCCCCAGGCGACATCGGAAATCCGGCGGATCAACTCGTTCCGCATGCCCGACATTTTGGCCCACGCAAACCACGCGACCCGGATCGAGGGCGTGCTTCGCCCGATTGGCACCCAGCCCGAACCCGGCGTAACCTTGACGCGAACGCGTGCCCACCCACCCCGCAGGAGGATACGACGATGCCCGACAGCTACCCGCTTCCCGAGTCAAACCTTTCGGCTCTTGGTTTCGCCGCGAAGCCGCTCGACCACCTCGACGCCCTGATCCAGTCGCACATCGCCGAGGGCCGCTACGCCGGCGCCCAGATCGCCCTCGCCCGCCACGGCAAGCTCGGCCTGTTCCGCACCTATGGCGACGCGAAGACCGAAGGCGGCAAGGTGCCGGCAACGAACGAAACCCTGTTCCTGCTGTTCAGCCAGACCAAGGTGCTGACGTCCTCGGCCGTCTGGACGCTGGTCGAGGAGGGCAAGCTGTCATTCATGGACAAGGTCGCCGATTTCCTGCCGGAGTTCGCCGCGCGCGGCAAAGCCGACATCACCCTGGAGCAGGTGATGACGCATCAGGGCGGCTTCCCCTCCGGCGACGTGACCCAGGCGACCTGGACCGATCACGCCCTGATGCGGGCGCAGGTCTGCGACTTCTCGCTGGAATGGACGCCGGGAACGCGGCTGCAATATCACCCGCGCGCGGCTCATCTGGTGCAGGCGATGGTGCTGGAGGCGGTGACCGGTCAGGATTACCGCGATGTGATCCGGGAGCGGGTGATCGAGCCTCTGGGGCTCGGCAACGACATCTTCGTCGGCGTGCCCGAGGCCCAGCAGTCTCGCTGCGCCGATACCTATGCCCCGGAGAAGCGTGACAACTCCGCTGCCTTCCGCGCGGCGGGTCTGCCGAACGGCGGTGGCTATGCGACCGCACGCGGCATGGCGGCATTCTACCAGATGCTGGGCCATGGTGGGCGGCTGGGCAACGTGCGGCTGTTTTCGCCGCGGCTGATCGCCTACGTCTCGCGCAACCACACCGGTGAGAGCCCGGACCACGCGATGAGCGACATTCCGATGCATCGCGGCCTGGGCCCCCATGTCCGCGGCGAGAGCGACCGCATCCGCGGCTTGGGCACGATCGGCGCACCGGTGACGTTCGGTCATGGCGGTGTCGGATCGTCGTATTCATGGGCCGATCCGAGCAGCGGGGTCTCGTTCACCTATCTGACGAACTTCGTGAGCCCCGACCCGTGGCATTCCGCGCGGCTGGACCGCGTGGCGAACCTGGCACACGCCGCGATCGACTGACCACGTCTGGCTTTCGGCACCGGATTGCCGTGGACGCCACGCCGATTCGGCACTGACCGGGGGGCGACAGCGCGTCGCTGTCTCCACCGCAGGTCGTCCCGAGGCGCCGCCGCCGGTATCCGCTTCCTGCCGTCCGAGCGGCCGGCCGCGCCGTGGCCGGCCGGATCAGCCCGGGGTCGGATGGGTGATCCCGCCAGCCCGCACGGCCAAGCGCCGCCCGTGCCGGACTCGTACCACAGTGTTGCAACGATTTGGTGCATCGCCAAAGATTTCCGCTGCTTTGTTCACGCTTCATGGTAGCAATGGGGACGTATCGCGTCGGACCCCTTCCATGAGTCGCTGCGTCAGCCCCGACCACCCTGTGCAATCCCGGCCGCTTCGCTGGGCATATCTCATCACCTGCCTGGCGCTGCTCAGCGTGCTGGCCGCGTGCGGAAGCCAGCCGGCGCGCCATGCGCGCACGCAGTACAAGCCCTCTCGCTATTATCCGCCGCCCGGCACGGCAAGCGATCCGTGGGGGCCTTACATCCATGAGGCGTCCGGCCGCTTCGGCGTGCCGGAAATCTGGATCCGCCGGGTGATGCGTCAGGAGTCGGGCGGGCAGGAGGATGTCATCTCCTGGGCCGGTGCGATGGGCCTGATGCAGGTGATGCCGGACACCTATGATGGCCTGCGCGGGCGCTACAATCTGGGTGATGACCCGTTTGATCCACACAACAATATCCTGGCGGGTACTGCCTACCTGCGGGAGATGTATGACCGGTTTGGCGCGCCGGGCTTCCTTGCGGCCTACAATGCCGGTCCGAACCGGCTGGACAGCTACCTGAACGACGGCCGGCCGCTGCCCGATGAGACGGTCAATTATGTGGCCTCGATCGCGCCGCTGCTGGGGCCGGGGACGCCGATGTCCGGCCCCCTGGCCGTGTACGCGGGTCCGGTAACGCGGTATGCAGCCCGGTCGACACCAGCCGGCTGTGATCCGGATGCAGCCTACAACCCGAACGGTCCCTGCACGCCGCTGCGTCCGGCCGCCGCGCCGCCGGTGGCGATGGCGTCAAACGCCGCCGCGCCGGTTTACGAGGCGCCTTATCAACAGGGGGATTGTGATCCGGATGCCGCTTACGACCCGACCCGTCCTTGCCGGCCTGCACCCCCGCTGCAGACAGCGGCTGTCTCCCAGCCAGCCGCCTATGCGGCGCCGGCGCAGGTGAACGCGGCGCCGCTCCCACCGCGTGCATATGCCGACGCGTCGACCGCGTATGCTGCTCCGTCGCCTGCCTCTGCGGGTCCCTCTGCGGGTGCCTCGCCGGCCTACCGCGATGCCGCACCGGGGCGTGACGCGGCCTATGGGCAGGAGGTGTGCGATCCGGATGCTGCCTATGATCCGTCGCGGCCCTGCCAGCCGCCGCCGGCCACAATGACCCCGGTTGTCGCGCAACCGCTGCCGCCACCGGCGCCGGCGCGGATGGGAGTGCCGCCGCGTGACGCTTACGCAGCAGCGCCGCGCCCGGTGCAGGAACGCATGACACAGACCGTTGCGTTCACGCCGGGGCCGTCGGCCGGACGCTGGGCGATCCAGGTCGGCGCCTTCGCCAGCCTCGCCACTGCCCAGACTGCCGCGGAGAATGCACGCTCGGTGGTCCCTGACGTGCTGCGGACCGCGAAAATCGAATTGCCGGCCACCACGCCATTCGGCAGCCAGGTTGCCTTCCGCGCGCGGCTGTCGGGTCTGTCGCCCTCGGCGGCGGCAAATGCGTGCGCCCGCCTGAGCGGCCGGGGCATGGCCTGCATGACGGTCCCGCCGCCACGCGGCCCGTTCTGAGCCGCGTCCGGCCTCCCGGGGTTCAAGATCCGCCCCGAGGCTGGGCGGCCGGCGGGCAGAGACCGGTCCCGTCGGGCCGCGTGATGGTAGAGACCTGTGCCAGCCGGCCCGCAAGATGGAGTCTTCTGTAGCGGGACGCTGGCACGATTGATCGAGCGCGGTGTCGCCACCGATCGGGCACCCACACCAACCGGCGTTGCTGCTGGTTCGCGTAACATCTCGTGCGCCGTTTGCATCCCCGCGCTGTTTGCATCTCCGCGCTGTTTGCATCTCCGCGCTGTTTGCATCGCTTGCGTCGCTTACATCCCTTGCGCGGTCGCCGACGCCAGCGCGCTCTGGATCGCCTGCATGCA
>DASWON010000483.1:0-2673 GCA_036398735.1 Rhodopila sp. | reverse complement strand
GCCGTCAAGGACGCTGCTCGCCGCCTCCGGCGGTGGCCTGCGGCCATCCTTGACCGCGCCCGCGCCCGACGCCCACTGCATGGTCAGGCCGGAGCAGAGAAACGGCCCCGTTCAACCGAACAAAGAAACATCACCAAAGCCGTTTTTGCACAGCTTGACGGACACAACTCGGTCGGCGGAGAGCCGACAGTTCGGCTGCCTGACTCCGCGACACGTTTGGATGCGCGACTCCGTGACCCCAGGCGTGGTCCGGCAGCACCCTGGCAGCACCCCCCATGGTCGATCCAGGGCCGATCCTCGACACGCGGAGCCATGGCCGGGTGCCGGGATCCGACGGTCCGGCGATACCAGGCGTCCTGAACCATCACCCGGCGATCGTACCAATCCTGACTGTCGCGCCCGGATGAGCCCGGCATGACCGACGCTTGCCCGCCCATCGATCCGGGACTATACACACCCCATGAGCTGGCTCACCGAATACGTCAGACCGAAAATCCGCACCCTGTTCGCGCGGTCGTCCGTGCCGGACAACCTGTGGCATCAATGTCCCGCCTGCCAGCAGATGATCTTTCACCGCGACCTCGTCGCCAACCGCAAGGTCTGCCCACATTGCGGGCACCATCTGCGCGCGACGTCGACCGAACGGCTCGACTGGACCTTCGATGAGAACGCCTACACCCGCATCGAACTTCCCAAGCCCGTCATCGACCCGCTGCGCTTCCGCGACACCAAGCGATACGTCGACCGGCTGAAGGAAGCCCGCGAGAAGACCCATACCGACGATGCCATTACCGTCGCGCATGGCGCCATCGGTGGCCAGAACGCTGTCGTCGCGGTCATGGAATTCGATTTCATCGGTGGCTCGATGGGCGCCGCGGTCGGTGACGCGATCGTTGCCGCCGCGCGACTGGCGGTGCTGCAGCAATCGCCGCTGATCGTCTTCACGGCCTCGGGCGGCGCCCGGATGCAGGAGGGCGCGATCAGCCTGATGCAGATGCCGCGCACCGTGATCGCCACGCGCCTGGTGAAGGACGCGGACCTGCCGTTCATCGTCGTCCTGACCGATCCCACCACCGGCGGTGTCACCGCGTCCTTCGCGATGCTGGGTGACATCCAGATCGCCGAACCGGGCGCGTTGATCGGCTTTGCCGGCGCGCGGGTGATCGAGCAGACCGTCCGCGAAAAACTGCCCGAGGGCTTCCAGCGTGCCGAATACCTGCTGGAGCACGGCATCATCGACATGGTGGTGAAGCGCACCGAGATGAAGGCGACGATCGGCCGGATCATCGGTCTGCTGGCCCACAAGGACGACCAGGCGGCCGCGTGAACGACGCCGTCGAACAGATCGCCGCCCGTCTCGAGCGCCTGCACCCCAGGCTGATCGACCTCAGCCTCGACCGACTCCGTATGCTGCTGTCGCGGCTGAACCATCCGGAGCAACGCCTGCCGCCGATCATTCATGTCGCCGGCACCAACGGCAAGGGCAGCACCTGCGCGTTCGTCCGAGCGATGGCCGAGGCGGCGGGACTGCGCGTGCATGTCTATACGTCGCCGCATCTCGTCCGCTTCAACGAACGCATCCGGGTGGCCGGCGCGCTGGTTCCGGACGATCACCTGGTCGCCGCGATGGAGCGGATCGAGCGCATCAACGACGGTGCCCCGATTACCGTGTTCGAGGTCATCACGGCGACCGCCTTCGACCTGTTCGCAGCGACGCCGGCGGATCTGTGCGTCCTGGAGGTCGGCCTGGGCGGCCGCGGCGACGCCACCAACGTGATCGATCAGCCCGCCGCCTGCGCCATCACCTCGATTTCCCTGGATCACCGCGAGTTGCTGGGGCCGACCGTCGACATCATCGCGGGCGAAAAAGCCGGGATCATGAAGCCGGGCGTGCCGGTCGCAATCGGTGCCCAACCGGAGGATGTGCATCGCGTGCTGCTCGACCACGCGGCCGCGACCAAGGCCCGCGTGATCATGCGCGGCCGGGACTGGGACATCGCCCCGATCCCGACCGGTCTGCGCTACACCGACCGCGCGGGAACGATCGACGCGCCGCCTCCTTCGTTGCCCGGCCTGTTCCAGCAGGATAACGCCGGCCTCGCCATCACCGCCCTGCGCGCCGCCGCCGTGCCACATGATCCCGCCGGGCTGTCCCGCGCTGAGTGGCCGGCTCGGCTGCAACGGCTGCACGGCCGCTTGGCGCAGTCGCTGCCGCCTGACTGGGAGCTTTGGCTCGACGGCGGCCATAACCCCGGCGCCGGCGTCGTACTGGCCGAACACCTCCGGGGCTGGGACGACCGCCCGGTCCACCTTGTCGTGGGGATGAAGCAGGCCAAGGATTCCGCCGAGTTCCTGCGTCCGCTGCTCCCGCTGGCGAAGACCGTCTGGGCGGTGCGCGAACCGGATCAGCATGCCGCTCTGCCCGTCGAAGCAATCATCGCCGCGTCAGGCGGCGTCGCACGGCCCGGGCCGCGGGTGGAGGACGCCTTGCGCGCCATCTCGCGGGGTGCAGCGCCCGGCCGTGTGCTGATCTGCGGGAGTCTCTATCTCGCGGGTGAGGTCCTGAAACTGGACCACGCGTAGTCCGGATCGCCGAGGCGCGGCCCGTAACCAACCTCGGCTCGGGCGCAAGCTCCCGCATTTTGCCCGACGGGGTTCCGATCATCGGTTCAC
>DASWON010000482.1:0-6301 GCA_036398735.1 Rhodopila sp. | reverse complement strand
CATTGTCCGTACGAGCCGATGGCATGGCCGCTCGGGCTGGGCTTAGGCCGGGCGACACGCTCGTGCGCGTCGGCAATCTGCAGGAACCTTCGCCCGATCAGGCGGCAGAGCACATCCGCAACGCCTGGGCCGCGGGAAAGTGCGCGATCCGTCTGGTCGTGTCCCGCTCCGGGCAGGACTTCTATGTCCCGCTGCCGTTGCGCCCCTGATGCGACCGGTCGGAATTTCCGCCTGCGCCGCGACTGCTTTGTCTTGCATCATACCGAGGCTATGATACCCAGTCGGGCGTACATCGCGGAAGGCCGCCCAATGAAACTGCTGCTTGTCGAAGACAACGAGCGAATGAGCCAGTTCATCCGGAAGGGCCTGACCGAGGGCGGTCATACACTGGATCACGCGGCGAATGGCAGGGACGGCCTGTTCCTGGCATCCAGCGAACCCTACGACGTCATCATCATGGACCGCATGTTGCCGGGCGGCATCGACGGTCTGGGCATCATCACGGCGCTTCGCCAGTCCGGCAACAAGACGCCGATCCTGATCCTGAGCGCGCTGGCGGATGTGGACGAGCGCATTCGCGGCTTGCAGGCCGGTGGCGACGACTATCTGACCAAGCCGTTTTCGTTCGGCGAACTGACCGCGCGTCTCGATGCGCTGGCGCGCCGCGCGCGGTCGGCGGGTCCCGAAACGGTGCTTGCTCTCGCCGATCTGCAGATCGAACTGCTGCCCCGCCGCGTCACCCGCGCCGGCAAGGTGATCGAGCTTCTGGCGCGCGAGTACAAGTTGCTCGAATTCCTCATGCGGCACGCCGAGCAGGTCGTGACCCGGACGATGCTGCTGGAGAACGTCTGGGATTATCATTTCGACCCGCAGACGAACGTGATCGAGGTGCACATCAGCAAGATTCGCCAGAAGATCGATGATGGTTTCGACCGGCCGTTGCTGAAGACGATCCGTGGGGCCGGCTATATGCTGACGGCGCGTGATTAGCCCGTTCCGTTCAACCGCGCTTCGCGTCGGGCTGGCGCAGGCGGGCGCTGGAATCGCCGCTCTTGTATTGCTTGCAGCGGCGTTGTGGTGGATCACCGTAGGACGCCTGAACGGCCTGATCGATGCGAGCGTCCGCGAGGACACCCGCAACATTGCAACGCTGATCCGAGAGTCAGGCGTGCCCGCGACGCTTCAGATCATCGAAGGGCGGGTCGGCGGTGGATTGGATGAGGACGAAATCCTGCTGCTGACCGACGGCGCGCTGCAACGCCTGGTCGGCAATTTGCCGGCCTGGCCGATCGACGCACCGCCTCAGCCGGGGTGGGGTGTCATCACACTCGAGCGCGGCGGCCGTATCACCCAGGCGCGGGTGCTGCACTCGATGTTGCCGAATGGCGATCACCTGCTTGCCGGGCAGGATCTCTATGAAAGGAGCGTCCTGGAGGGGCGATTCAGCGCAGGGCTGGCTGGTGCCGCACTGATGGTGATCGTCACCGGTGTCACCGGGATCTGGCTGGTTCGTCGAAGCTTCGTCGCGCGCATCGAACAGATCGATGCCACGGCGCGGGCTATCGTATCGGGCCGGCTGGACGAGCGGCTGCCGGTCAAGGACGAGCGGGACGAATTGGATCTTCTCGCGGGAACGATCAACCGGATGCTCGATCAGATCGAGCAGTTGGTCGGGGGGGTGCGAAACGTCTCAAATGCGATCGCACATGACCTGCGCACGCCATTAGGTGAGCTTCGGGCCCGCCTGGAAACGTTGCTGCTGGACCGGCAGGTCGCCGGTCACGTCGCGGCGGAAATCGAGGGCGCGATCGAGGATACCGACCGGCTGATTGGAACGTTCAACGCCCTGCTGCGGCTGGCGGAACTGGACAGCGGGGCACGCCGGTCAGGCTTCGTGCGCCTCGATGCCGTGGCGGTGGCCAGCCAGGCGGTGGAACTCTATGCGCCGCTCGCGGAGGCGAAATCCATTGTCCTCACATTCAGCAACGCCGGAGCGCTGGAAATGGATGGCGATCCCGCGCTGCTCGCCCAGGCCGTCGCTAATCTGCTCGACAACGCCTTGAAATACGCCCCCTCGGGCAGCCGGATCACGGTCGACGCGACGAGGCACCCGGATGGCACCGTCGTGCTTGCCGTGGCGGATCATGGTCGAGGGATGCCGGCGGCCGAGTTGCCGCACGCCGCGGAGCGATTCTTCCGTGGCGCCGGCAGTGCGGGGACCACGGGCGTTGGACTGGGTCTCAGCCTGGTCGCGGCGATCGCCCGCCTGCACGGTGGAGAACTGCGGCTGGAGGATAACAATCCCGGGCTGCGTGCCGCCCTGCTCCTTCCAGCCAGACCATTCGTCTCTTCGCACGATCCGGCCAGCCCGCCTGATCATGAGCACGG
Organism: Rhodopila sp.; assembly: GCA_036398735.1. Taxonomy (GTDB): domain Bacteria; phylum Pseudomonadota; class Alphaproteobacteria; order Acetobacterales; family Acetobacteraceae; genus Rhodopila. The sequence goes on along the minus strand of DASWON010000482.1, from coordinate 3,913 downwards.
TTCGGCGGCGAACCTGCCGGCCGAACGGCCCCTGCCCCGCCGGAGGCGGAGCACGGGACCCGCATCGGTCAGTTCCTGACGCTGCCGGCCGTCCCGACCATCGATCAGGGTAGCCCGTTCAGGCCGGTCGCCCCAATTCGGCTGGCCGGGACCGGCCGGTTACCCGGCCCAGTGGCCCGGGATCCAGAAGCCGCGCCAGTTGTAGTGGGCCGGTACCCAGTGCGCGGGCGGCACGTAATAGGCCGGGGGCGGCGGGTAGTAAGCCGCCGGGGGTGCCGCATAGACCGGAGGCGCGACATAGACCGGCCCGCCGATCCAGACGCCGCCGCGCCACCAGGCAAACGCAGGCTGCGGCATCAGAAGCGGCCCGGTGACGACGGCCACACCCAGCACCAGGGCGAGCGGACGAGCATAGCGGCGCCACTTGCTCGGGGTCCGGTCGTTCGGATCGGTCTGGATCGCGTCAGCGGCCACGGTTGCGCCCGGGGTTGTGTCCGGGGTTGCCCCGGGGGTTGCAGCCGCGTCGGAGATAGGGCGCGCGGGGCGGAACGGGATACGGAACATTGGCATCTCCTGTGATCGGCCCGCCGTCATGGCCTGCCGGTGTGAACAGGTGAGACACTAGGTGAGGGCCGATAAAGCGACGCTGGGATGAAGTTCAATTGGATTTAATGCCGGGCAGCCGGGCCGTGAACCGCTGGTCGGCCGTCTCGGCTGCATCCCGGGCGTGGCCGCCGTCTCGGCCGCAGGTGCCGCAGGTGCCGCAGGTGCCGCAGGTGCCGAACGGCGATCCGCAGACAATCGACGGCGCCAGGAAGCCGGCGCATGCGGCAATGCCCCCGGTCGTTTCGACGCGGGCATCCACAACGCCGCGGTGGCTATCCTCAGGGCCCGCGTCACTGTCGAGGGCCCGCGTCACTGTCGACGCGTCACTGTCGACGGGATCGCTGGCAGGCGCAAAACTCGCGGCGCGCAACACGCGGGAATGGTGCTACATTGCAAGCTATAAGATGATAGGCGGGGCGGCGTTGGCGCGTTGACCCGAACGACAAGTATGGAGAGCACCGTGGAAGTTACTGAGCAGATGGCGGCACAGATGGCCGACAAGGGCGGATTTATCGCGGCACTCGACCAGAGCGGCGGCTCCTCCCCCGGCGCGCTCCGCCAATACGGCATCCCCGACGATGCCTATCACAGCGAGGCGGAAATGTTCCGCCTGATACACGACATGCGCGTGCGGATTATCACCGCGCCCGCCTTCACCGGCGAAAAGGTGATCGGCGCCATCCTGTTCGAGGGCACGATGAACGGCACCATCAAGGGCAAGCCGGCGCCGTCCTACCTGTGGCAGGACCGTGGCGTGGTGCCCTTTGTCAAGGTGGATAAGGGACTCGAGGCCGAGGCCGACCGCGTGCAGCTAATGAAGCCGATGCCGGAACTGGACGCGCTGCTCACGCGCGCGACGAGCCTCGGGGTCTACGGAACCAAGATGCGGTCGGTGATCAACGGTGCGTCACGCTCCGGCATCGCGGCGATTGTGCAGCAGCAGTTCGAAATCGGCCGCCGGATCGCCGCGCAAGGACTGATGCCGATCCTCGAACCGGAAGTGTCGATCAAGGCGCCTGACAAGCAGGCGGCGGAGGCGATTCTTTGCGAAGAGATCCGGACGCGGCTTGATGCGCTGGAGGGCGACCACAAGGTGATGCTGAAGCTGACGATCCCCAGCGTGCCTGACCAGTACGCGGCACTGGTCGGGCACAAGCGGGTGCAGCGGGTCGTCGCGCTGTCGGGCGGCTACTCACGCCAGGAAGCATGCCGCCTGCTGGCGAAGAGCCACGGAATGATCGCGAGCTTCTCGCGGGCGCTGATCGGCGATCTGCGGGCATCGATGAGCGACGCGGCGTTCGACGCAGCGCTGCAGGAATCGATCGATGAGATCTATCAGGCGTCAGTGCACAAGGTCTAAGCGGCCGCACGCGCGCATCAACAACGGTCGGACGCGCCGGCGAACGAGGAGCCTCGAAGCCGGGGCGTGTTGGCCGATGGCGGCGAGAAGGCCCTGCTCGTCCCGGCGGCGGGTGCGGTCTTCGTGAGGCGTTCTGGACGCCGACGGGCCTCCGGTGCTCCTTACCGGAGGCATGATAGTGGGCGGCGGCGAACGGGCGGCAAGGGTCGCCCTTTCCAGCGCGGAGGCTCTGAAGCGGACCCTGTCGCGAATTCGCTCCAAAAGAGCGGACTTCAGAACCACGATGCTGCTTGAACAGGTCTCGGCAGACCCCTGCACGGGCCGCTGCCAGCCAAAAGTGCCTCCGCTATATGCATGCGACATCAGTGACCTGCGATGACGCCATGTTCCAGCGGTCGCGTTCGCACTCCATAACCGCCATATAGGGCACAGACATCGTCGGGATCAGCCAAAATGCCTTCCAAGCCGAACTACAACCACCAGCGTGCCGAACGCGACCGGGCCAAGAAGGCCTCAAAGGACACGAAACTGCGGGAACGCAGGGAACAAGCCGCACTCCGCAAGGCCGGCGGGGCTGAGGCTGCCGAGGCGGACAAGACGGAGCCGGGCAGCGACTCGGTCCCGGGCTCGCGGGAGTAGCCGTCATGGCGATGAAGAGCCGGGCAGCGACCAGCTTCGTTATGTTCGATGTCGTGTATGAAGACGGCACCCGCAGCTCGAACCGCAAGGTACCCGCCAGCGCGCTGGCGGGCCTGGATGGGGACGAGCCTGCACGAGGCATTGTCGAAGCACAGGACCGTGAGATCGCCGCGGCCTCAGGGCGTTCCAGAAGCAATGTGAAATACATCCTGCGCTCGCCGGTCAAGGTGACCGGCGATGATGCGGCGGCGGATCGCAAGGTGCGGGGTGCCAAGCGGTAAGGATTACGGCCGCCGTGGCCGGCCCCGAAAACGGATTGGGTTACTCATCGGAGAGTTGCCAGCCTCTACGGCGGGGCGACCCGTAACACGACGCGTGGCCCGGCACGCCGTTCTACGGCCGCTGCCGGATCGCGAGGAAGCGGCCGAAAGCGTGCGGTGGTCGTGTAGGGCGAACCATCCCACCGGTAATCCGCGCGGCTGAGGTCGCGCGGACTTCCCGCCGTCGGAGCGGAAGGTCCGGACATCCGCCAAGGCACGCTACTTGAGTTGGCTGTCTTTGCTGCCTCTGCGATTGAACCCGATGTGGGCCGGACGGCGATCACGAACCGACTGACAGGCAATGCAGGTCCGGACCCCGGGCAGCGCTCGGCGGCGGCCTTCCGGGATTTCGTCCCCACACTCCACGCAGTTGCTCTCGCTCTCGCCGGTCGGCATACGCGCCCGCGCTCGCATGACCTCGTCCGTGACGGTGTCGTCGATCTGGTCCTGCACCGCCCCGTCGGGAGCCCACCCGTTTGCCATCATCGCTATCCGGTTTCGCTGTCGTCGGAGGTCCGAAATAGGGACGGCGGCCGCCATATTAAAGCCCGCTGGCTCAGCCGCTGTCTGGTCGGCACCGAGGACCCGGAACCGCTGAAGCGCGACACCGCCGTCGGGTCTGGTACGAAACGCCCCGATTTCGTCCGGCAGGGATCGGGTTCGCGGTCACCGATGCAAGGCACCGGTGTCGTCGTTCTGAGGTCCGCCATTCCGAGGATCCGCGCCAAAGCGGACTTCAGAGCCATGAACCACACGAGAAAACAATGGATTGCCAGCGTCCCAATCGATGCGATCGTTTGTGAGGACCTGATCCATGGCATCACGAACTTTCGAGCAGGGCACTAGGCCGAACTTTGCTGGGAAAAAGCCCTAGTGCATTGATTTCGCACATAATTGATTGCGATCGCCTGTCTACAACATCTTATGCTGTCAGGTGCCTAATCAATCACAACCCATGCACTTCCGATTCCCGATCCTCGCCCGCCAT
>DASWON010000481.1:0-9462 GCA_036398735.1 Rhodopila sp. | reverse complement strand
TCCGGACATCAACCGTGCTTCGGCGGCGCGGGCGGCGTCCATCGCCTGGTCCGCGACCAGATATGCGAACGCGTTGACCTTGGGGTCGAGCGCGCCGATGCGCTCCAGCAGCGACCGCATTGTTTCGACGGGCGACAGCTGCTTCGTGCGGATCAGTTCTGCGAGCTGCACGGCAGGCAGGAAGCCAAGGTCTTCAGACGTCATCAGATACCTCATTCACAGGATCGCGGCGGGAGTTCGGGTGGTCCAGGCGGGAAGAGCAGCCGTCCGTCGAGTGACGCACGACCGGCCGAGGCGACTGAAAGGCGACGCAACAGCCCGGATCTTCGTCGTGGCGGCGCATGAGCGGGGATGCCGTGAGGTGTCGATGCGGCGTCCGGCCCGGTTCGCGACACGGGCCAGGGGGGGCGCGGGCGAGGGGGGCGCGGGCATCCGGACCGATCAATAGGTCGCCCGTCCGCCGGAAATATCGAACACCGCGCCGGTCGAAAAGCTGCACTCTTCACTGGCCAGCCAGAGGATCAGCGAGGCGACCTCATCAATCGCGCCGAACCGCCCGACAGGGATCTTCGACAGCATCCAGTCGATCTGCGCCTGGGTCATCTGCTCGAACAGCGGGGTCTTGACGGCCGCGGGGGTGACGCAGTTGACCCGGATCTCGGTCGCCGCCAGTTCCTTGCCGAGGGATTTGGTCAGTCCGATCACCCCCGCCTTCGATGCCGAGTAGGCGGAAGCGTTCGGGTTGCCCTCCTTGCCGGCGATCGAGGCGATGTTGACGATCCGGCCGTAGCCGTTGTTCTGCATGAACGGCACGACGGCGTGGCAGCAGTAGAAGACACCCTTCAGGTTGATGTCGATCACCCGGTCCCAGGCGGCGATGGGATACTCCCACGTCGGATGGTTGGGCCCGGTGACGCCGGCCGAGGTGATCAGGATGTCGATCTTGCCGAGTGCGGCCGCCGCGGTCTCGGCCGCTCGGTGGACGGCGCCCGCGTCGGTGACGTCCAGCGTCACAGTATGCGCAGCGCCGGAGCGTTCCAGCCCGGCCGCGTCCATGTCCCACAGACTGAGTGCGGCACCCTCGGCCGCGAGGCGGCGGGCGATGCCGGCGCCGATACCTGAGACGCCGCCGGTGACAACGGCGGTGCGTCCTGCGAAGCGTTGCGCCATGGGGAGACTCCTGGTTGGGCGGCCCAGTGAAGGCCGGACGGGCGCGCGCGACAAGATGGGTTTTTCTGATGACCGGCAAGCGACGCGGCTCGGCCCTGCCGTCCTGCGCTGATGTTCTGCGGTGAGCGAGACCGGGCCGCTCGCGGGTGCCCCGGTGCGGGTTGACATCCCTTATGCTCAGTCCCAGCATATAGGCTATTATGCTCAAACGGAGTATTATAATGCGTGCTGATGCCGTTGTCCGGAGCCGCCTCCGCCCGCGGATGCGGGGGCTCATGTCCGGCCGCGCCCGCCGGGCGCCCGACGCCGCGCGCTCCGGTGCCGCGCGCTTCGGCGCTGTGAACGCCCGGGGCCTGGCGCCTCGCGCGCTCGAACGGGCCATCGTCCTGTGACCCCGGTCGTGCGGAGTGTCGGCCGAGCGCCGGTGATCGTGGGCGGCGGCATCGCCGGGCTGATGACGGCGCTGTGCCTGGCGCCGATGCCGGTGGTCGTCATCGCCAAGGCGCCGCTGCAGACCGAGGCATCGAGCGCCTGGGCGCAAGGCGGCATTGCGGCTGCCGTAGGGGCGGACGACGACCCGGCGCTGCATCTCGCGGATACGCTGGCGGCCGGCGATGGACTGTGTGACGAGACGGTTGCGCTGCGCATCACCGCGGCCGGTCCGGCGGCCATCGAGACGCTGCTCCGCTACGGCGCGGCATTCGACCGCGACCCTGGCGGGGCATTGCGGCTAGGCCTGGAGGCGGCGCACAGCCGGCGCCGCATCGTCCATGCGACCGGTGACGGCAGCGGGCGGGAGATCATGCGTGCCCTCGCCGCGGCGGTGCGGCAGACGCCGTCGATCACCGTGCTGGAGGGGCTGGAGGTGCGCCGGCTGATGCTCGAGGACGGCGGGGTCAGCGGTGTGCTGGCGGCATCCGGGTCCGGCGCGGTGCTGCTGCCGACCAGCCGCGTGGTGCTGGCGACCGGCGGGGCAGGCGGGTTGTATCTGCACACCACCAACCCGCGCGGCTCGTTTGGCCAGGGCCTGGCACTGGCGGCCCGTGCCGGCGCGGCGCTCGTCGACATGGAGTTCGTGCAGTTCCACCCGACGGCGCTGGATGTCGGAGGTCATCCGCTCACGCTCGTCAGCGAGGCGGTGCGCGGCGAAGGTGCTACGTTGATCGACGAGAGCGGCACCCGCTTCATGCGCGATGTCCCGGGTGCGGAACTGGCTCCGCGCGACGTCGTCGCCCGTGCGGTCTGGCGTCATCTGGGTGACGGTCACCGCGTGTTTCTGGATGCCAGCGCGGCGCTGGGCAGCGGCTTCGCCCGGCATTTCCCGGCCATTGCGGCGGCCTGTGCGGCCTCGGGCATCGATCCCGCGACGCAGCCGATCCCGGTTCGCCCGGCCGCGCATTACCACATGGGCGGAATCGCCGTGGATGCCCAGGGCCGCAGCGCGGTTCCGGGTCTGTGGGCATGCGGTGAGGTCGCCGGCACGGGCCTGCACGGGGCCAACCGCCTCGCCAGCAACTCACTGCTGGAAGCCGTTGCCGGCGCCGGCTGGGTAGCCGAGAGCCTCGCCGGGGCGCCGTCCGGGCGGGACCGGCCGCAGATGGTGCCAGGCGTTCCCGCCGCTGCCGACCCGGAGCCGGTCCGGCCGATCCTGTCGCACGCCGGGGGTGTGCTGCGCGAGCGGGGCCCCCTGGCGGCCGCCATTGCATCCCTGCTGCCGCTGGCGGACTCGACTCGGGCCGCTTCCGACCCGGCACTGGTCGCCATGCTGATTGCCGTCGCGGCGCTGCAGCGGGAGGAAAGCCGCGGCGGGCACTTCCGCAGCGATTTCCCGCAATCCGACGCCACCCTGCGGGCGCGGAACTTCCTGACCCACGACGCCGCGCTGAACACCGCACGCGAGATCGCGGCCGGACTGCCGCAAGCCAGACGTGCCTGACGCCATCAAAGCATATCGCCGATCGGGGAAACGCGGCAGGCCGCTGTATGTCTGGTACCCGTCAGCGTTGACGGGGCGGTGACGGCGATTGGTATATGCGCAGGATTGGCGTGGCGCCGGCGGGTGCAATCCATGAGATACCAGCCAGCCGATCGCGGCGGAGGTGTCACCAATTTGGCTGGCTGATATGGCGTATCGGCGCGAGTGGCGAAATGCGTACGGGATTCGCCCCCGAGGCCGAGAAGCGTGCTTTCGGCGCGACGTGCGCTTCTCCACGATCGGACACCCGGTCCTGCGCGCTTGAACCGGTATAGCCGAACCCGCCACGGCGCCGCAGACGCCGCCCCGGCGCAGGCGGCAGATCATGCCGCCGAGGTTCGACCTGGTCAGGCGACTGGCATCACATCGCGATCGAGAAGCCGCCGTCCACCGGGATCGCCGTCCCGGTCACGAAATCCGATCCCGGCCCGGCGAGGAAGGCGGCGATCCCCGCCATGTCGTCCGCGGTCCCCCAGCGGCCATGCGGCGTGCGTTTCTCGACGCTGTCGTGCAGCCCCTCCACCTGCTCCCGGGCCCGCTTCGTCAGATCCGTATCGATCCAGCCGGGCAGCACCGCATTCACCTGTATGTTGTCCTTCGCCCAGGCGGTTGCCATCGCGCGGCTCATCTGCACGATGCCGCCTTTGCTGGAGGCGTAGGCGACGGCATAGGGCGCGCCGAACAGCGACATCATCGAGCCGATATTGATCATCTTGCCGCCGCCGGCCTTGGCCATCACCGGATAGGCGGCCTGTGAGCACAGGAAGGCACTTGTCAGGTTGGTGTCGAGGACGTGGTGCCATTCATCCTCCGACAGATCCTGCGGCATCTTGCGGACCGAGGTGCCGGCATTGTTGACCAGGATATCGACGCGCCCGTGCTTTTTCACCGTCCCGGCGATCAGCGCCTCGCACGCCGCCTTCCTGGTCACGTCGGCGACGATGAAGCTGGCATCCGCGCCCATCTCGTGCAGGGCGTGCAATGCGGCCGCGGCCTTCCGTTCATCGCGGCCGGCGATGACGATGGTGGCGCCGCACGAGGCAATGCCGCGCGCCATGCCGAGGCCGATGCCGCCGTTGCCCCCGGTGATGATGGCGACCTTACCCTTCAGATCGAACAGATTCATTTGGACGTCCCCCTGACGATGTGTGTGGCAATGTGCGGGGGCGGCACCCGCCGCGCAAGCCGACGGCGAGGCGCTCGGGCAGAGGCATCCGTCGCACGCCTACACGCGCGGAACGAGCTTAGCGCACACGGAACAGCGGCCCGATGGTGCACGTCGTCCCCTGGATGCCAGTTCCCGGGCAGCCGTCCCTGGGTGCCGTCTCCTGGGTGCCATTCCCCGGGCGCCGTCGCGTCGGATGGGCGCCCCTCAGGCGTTGCAGGTCGCCGTCACCGCCGCCTCCGGGACCAACCCCGAGGCGTGGATGGTCGCCTGCGCGGCCGTGACGGGGAGTGGATGGCGTCGCCGCGACGAGATAATGGATGGTCACCTCGCCGCCATGGACGGCTTCAGTGGCCACCAATCCGGCGGTTCAGGTTCCGGTGCGTGTCTCCGCCAGATGGTCGAATTTCCGCCGGAAGGTGCCGAGACCCATGGTCTGCGAGCGCAGTTCGATGATCAGGTCGTGCATCTCGGCCTCTGGCACCAGAGCCTCCACGTCATCCCACCCCGGCCAATCCGGCCGTTCGGCGAAGCCCAGGATCTGCCCACGTCGTCCTGTCAGCAGGCGCTGCGCCCGCGCCGTGTAGTCGTTCGGCACACTGACGGTCACCCGGTCGACCGGCTCCAGCAGGACCGGATCGGCTTTTGTCAGCGCTTCCTTCATCGCGATCTGGGTGGCTGTCCGGAACGCCATGTCGGAACTGTCCACAGCGTGGAAGCCGCCGTCCACCAGGGTCACGGAGAGGTCGACCACGGGATAGCCGAACGGGCCCTTGGCCGTTGCCTCCTCCGCCGCCTCGCCGACCGAGGGGATGAAGTTGCGCGGCACCGCGCCGCCGACGATCTTGTCGACGAACAGGAAGCCTTCGCCGCGCGCCCGCGGGGCGATGTCGATCTTGACGTCCGCGAACTGACCATGCCCGCCGGTCTGACGTTTCAGGCGGCCATGCTCGTGCACCGGCCTGCGGATCGTTTCCTTGTAGGCGACCGCCGGCTTGCGGGTCGCGAGCTTCAGGCCGTAGTCGCGGGCCAGGTGGTCAACGGTGGTCTGCAGATGCATCTCGCCCTGGCCATGCAGCACGGTCTCGCCCTCCTGCCGGATCAGCAGCGACGGGTCTTCCTCGACCAGCTTCTGCAACGCGCCCGACAGCTTGACGTCATCCTTGCGGTCGGTCGTGGCGATCGCCATCGCGTAAACCGGCGTGGGCGGGCTGGGGAACGGCAGCGGTTCCGGCTGCCCGCCGGGCGACAGAGTGGCGCCGGTCGGCACCCCGTCCAGGCGGCCCAGCGCGACGATATCGCCCTGTCTCGCCTCCGCGACTTTCACAAGATCGCCGTTCAAGTAATGATAAATTCCGCCCAGGCGCGTGCCGCCCAGCTGGGCGCCGTCGGAGATCGTTCCGCTCCAAATCCGAGTGTAGGAGAGTTTGCCGGTATGGCCGGCATAGGCGGTTCTGAACACCTGCGCGCGCCCCGCCCCGCCCGCCACGATGCCGAGGCGTTCGGCGGTCTCGGACGGGTCAGGCGTGTCGTGACGCAGCGTCTTCCACAGCCGCCGCACGCCGCTGGCGTGTTCCGCGGCGCCGACCAGGACCTCGATGACCGAACCGGCCAGCAGATCCTTGCGCATATCACGGTAGAGTTCCTCGGGCGTGGGCTCGATGTCCTCGAGGACCTTCTCCAGCAGCGTGTCGTCGTGGTCGGCCAGGGTCTCCACCAGCCGGCCGAGCGCGGCCTGTTCCTCGGCCAGCATTCCGGCGGGGATCTGCATGAGTTCCGAGGCCTGGCCGCGGCGGTAGCGATAGGCCCGTTCGCTCATCAGGTCGACGTAGCCGGTGACTGCCGGGCCGTCGAAGATCGGCATCTGACGCAGCACCAGCGGGCTCGCGGCATAGGCCTGCAGGCCAGCCAGCGTGTCCGCGATGCCGTCGTCGAGGGTATCGATCTTGTTGATGAAGATGATGTGGGGAACGCCTTCGTCGCGCAGCGTCTTCAGCAGTGGCGCGACCGCGGCGGCCTTGGCCGGGACCGGCTCACAGACCACTACGGCGATGTCGACCATCGCCAGGGCGGAGCAGGTCTGGTGAGCGAATTCGATGGACCCCGGGCAGTCCAGGATGGACCACGGATCACCAAGGTATGAACAATGCGCCAGTCGGATCTCGGTGGTCATCGGGCGGTTGCGCGGATCGGCTGGCCGCTTGAGCGGTGCCCCCGCCGCGTCGAGCAGGGCTTCGAAAAGCGTGGACTTGCCGCTGCTGTAGGGGCCCACCAGAGCCACCGAGCGGGGACTTCTGCCGTTTCTTGTTTCTGACATGGCCGCACCTCCTTCGTTGAGCGAAGGCGCGTTCCGAGACGCGGCCCGTGCGAAGCGGGCACTCGGTGCGCCCCCGCGCGCGGATGCTAGCGCATAAAGCCGCCCGGGCGAACCAAAGTGTCATAGCAACTTGGGTTGACGGCGGCGTCGCGATGGCGGGCTGCCGGAGTCCGCCAGCAGCGGGAACGCCGGTGCGGCGGGCGCGCGAGGCGCGCTCCGCAGGGCGCGCCGGCCGTTGTCGCGCCATGGCAGCCGAGAGCGTCAGAGCAGGGCGCCATGGCGGGGTCGCTACGGCCGCGCCGGGCGACAGGGAGTTTGCGCGAGGCTGTCCGGATGAAATCGGCCGGCGAGGCCGTTGTGCACGAAGCCCCAGCCTTCGTGCCGGCGTCCCACGTGGTCGTCAGCCAGAGAGGCGTGGTGCAGCATGAGCAAGGGTTGCGCCGCCGTGCCTCGTGCGTCAGTGACACGACCGATACCAGTCCGCGCGTGGCTTCCGAGATCCGGGTGTGTTCGATGCGGGACGGTCGGTCCAACCTGGCGAACCGCCTGTCGTGTGGCGAGTCGTGACCCACGAAACGCATCGCTTGGGAGAACGGGCCGCCGACGACGGGCCGGACGATCGCCTTGGCGATCCCGAACCAGGGGCTGCCGGGGCATGTCGGGTCGAGCCAGGCATCGTCGGCGTGCGGCGCCTGGGTCGCGATGGAGCGAGTCAGACGCAATTCCGTGGTTTTCGTGATCCACCACCCATGTTCGCGAAATACGGTTAAGACGGCCAGGCATTTCGTTCCAGAAACGCTCATCCTGCAGAGCCCAGCGCGCTGCCTCGCGCAGCCGTGGCGGGTTCAGTGTCGGCACGTGTTCCCGTCCGTGCCGGGATCGCCGCACCGGCCCGGCCGCTTCCAGCACCTTCAGATGCTTCGAGGGCGTGTTGAGCGACATCGGGTCGCGCGCCGCGATCTCACCGACGCGGACCGCCGCCTGGAAGAGGCGGGCGAGGATCGAACGGCGCGGGCCAATCCCCAGGTGCGCACCCGTCGAGGGACGCCGCCCGCTGAGGGACGCCACCCGCCGAGGGACGCCGCCCGCTGAGGGACGCCGCCCGCTGAGGAAACCGCCGGCTGCGGGACGCCACCCGCTGAGGGACGCCACCCGCTGAGGGACGCCGCCCGCTGAGGGACGCCGGCCATCGAGGGACGCCAGTTGCCGGGATCGGGCGGGCGCTCAGGGCCGCCAGCGCCTGCGGCTGCCCGCGGGTCACGGCCGGCGGTGGTTCAGCGAAGCGAGGCGCCCGATGGACCGCTTGCTCAGGGCCGGCAGTTGTCCAGGGCGAGCGGTTGTCCCCGGCTACCCAACAACTTAGGTGCGAAACCCCCTGAAAGCGCTGGGAATGCGCTGGATCGCCTCGATCGTCGCGCGGCGGGTGGCGGCGCTCGTCCCCGGCGCGAAGTCGAGCGATACCGTGTCGACAACGCCGCCGTATCGCTTCTCGATCGCCGCCGGCAGTTCGTCGTACGTGGCGCGGGCGACGAACAGGTCCAGCACATCGTCAGGCACCTGCGCGGCCATCCGGCCCCACTGACCTTGCTTGGACATGTCGGTCAGTTTGACGCCGAGATCGCCGACGCCGTGCAGGTCAAATACGCCGCGATAGGCCGGTGTGGAGCCGTAGAACGCGACGCGATAGCGTACCTTCTCGGCGGCCTCGCGCACCGCCGCTCCGTCGGGGCCGGTGGCGACAAACCCGCCCCCGGTGATCTCGAAGGTCTCGAATGATTTGCCGCATGCCGCCAGCTCCTGGGCGAGTAGCGGGCGGACGACCTTCTCCAGGTAATCGCGCGTCGCGAAGCTGTGCAGGCGGACGCTGTCGGCGACGCGCGCGGCGGTTTTCAGCATCAGCGGGCCAACCGCGGCCATGGCGATCGGCGGCAGCCCCAGCCCTTGCGGCCCGGGCGAGAACTCCGGCGTCATCAGTGAGAAGTTGTAATATTTGCCCTGGTAGTTGAGCTTCTCGCCGGTCTCCCAGCAGCGGAAGATGGCGCGCAGAGCCTCGACGTATTCGCCCAGGCGGGCGGCTGGCGCGATCCACGGCGTGCTGAAGCGGCGTTCATTATGGGCCTTGATCTGGCTGCCGAGGCCGACCACGAAGCGGCCCTTGGAGTGACGGTTGATGTCCCAGGCCTGGTTGGCGATCACCATCGGGCTGCGCGGAAAGGCGATCGCCACCGACGGCACCAGCGCCACCCGCTCGGTTGCCAGCGCGGCGAAGGCGAGGGGCGCGAACGGGTCGTGCCTGAGTTCGCTGGCGGTGACCGCGTCGGCGCCGTCGTCCTCGGCCTGGCGTGCCGTCGTGGCGCATTCCCGCCAGTCCTGCACCGGCAGTCCGATTGATACCCGCATCGTCTTCCCCCGTTTGTGTTCGGCATCACAGTGCAACAGCACGTGTTACAGCATTGCCGGTCGATCGGAAAACCCGGCCCGCCTGAGGCCGCGCGGGTTTCCTGAGGTTCGGCCGGGACCGCAGCCACGGCGGTAGACCAGGGCGCCGAGGCGTGCAGAACAAAAACGCCCGCCTGCAACGCAGCGCCGTTGCGCGAACGGCAACTGGCCCAAGTTCTTTCGGGCAAGGCCGGATCGCGCGTTCGCGCCGCGCGCGACACGCTGTGTCGGACGGCGGAGGCCGCCCATCACGACGTCGCGGCCGCCGTCGGCCGGCTGCTGTCGGGGCCGTCAAAGATTCGATTGCTGCCGGTGGCTCGCTCGCGGCGCAGGCGTGCGCGGAAGCCGTACGTCTGGCGGATGACGCGGTCGGCACGGCCTCGATCCGCAACGAGC
>DASWON010000480.1:0-12258 GCA_036398735.1 Rhodopila sp. | reverse complement strand
GGCAAGACCGAGGTCTATCTGGAGGCCGTCGCGGCGTGCCTGCGCGCCGGCCGCCAGGCGCTGGTCATGCTGCCGGAGATCGCGTTGTCCTCGCAGTGGATCGAGCGGTTCCAGCGCCGCTTCGGTGTCGCCCCCGCGGTGTGGCATTCGGATCTGCCGTCGCGGGTGCGCAAGATCACCTGGCAGGCGGTCGCCGAGGGCAAGGCGCCGGTCGTCGTCGGCGCCCGGTCCGCGCTGTTCCTGCCGTTCCCCGACCTCGGCCTGATCGTGGTGGATGAGGAACATGAGGCCGCGTTCAAGCAGCAGGATGGCGTCGTCTACAACGCTCGCGACATGGCCGTCGTGCGCGCCCGGCTTTGCCACGCCCCGGCTGTGCTGGTGTCCGCCACGCCCAGTCTGGAGACCGTGGCAAACGTCGAGGCCGGCCGCTACGCGCATCAGCGCCTGACCAGCCGCCATGCCGGTGCCAGCATGCCGAAGGTGACGCTGGTCGATCTGCGGGAGACCCCGCCGGAACGCGGCCACTTCCTGGCGCCGCCGCTGATCGCGGCGGTTCGCCGGACGCTGGCGCAGGGCGAGCAGGCGATGCTGTTCCTCAATCGCCGCGGCTATGCGCCGCTGACCCTGTGCCGGCATTGCGGCCATCGCATGCAGTGTCCGAACTGCACCGCCTGGCTGGTCGAGCACCGCACCCGCAATCAGCTGCTGTGCCATCATTGCGGCCACACCATCCCGATCCCGCCCGAGTGCCCGGCCTGTGCGGCGAAGGACAGTCTCACGCCGGTCGGCCCGGGCATCGAGCGCATCACCGAGGAAGCCGCCCTGGTGTTCCCCGAGGCGCGGCGGCTGATCATGGCGAGCGACACGATTTCCGGCCCGCATGCCGCCGCCGCCGCCGCGCACGCGATCGAGGACCGGTCGGTTGATCTGATCATCGGCACCCAGCTGGTCGCCAAGGGCTGGCATTTCCCGCATCTGACGTTCGTCGGCGTGGTTGACGCCGATCTTGGACTGGCGGGTGGCGAACTGCGTGCCTCGGAGCGCACTGTGCAGCTGCTGCACCAGGTCGCCGGGCGCGCCGGGCGCGCGGAGGCACCGGGCCAGGTAATGCTGCAGACCTTCATCCCGGACCATCCGGTCATGCAGGCGCTGCTGCATGGCGACCTCGACGCGTTCATGGCCAGCGAGGCCGAGAGCCGGCGCGACGGCGAATGGCCGCCCTATGGCCGGCTGGCGGCGCTGATCGTGAGTGCCGACACCGCGATCGCCGCCGACACCGTCGCGCGCGATCTCGGCTGGGCGGCGCCACGCGGTGCCGGGATCGTGGTGCTGGGGCCGGCACCGGCGCCGATGGCTTTGCTGCGTGGCCGGCACCGGCGCCGGCTGCTGCTGAAGGTGCGCCGCGACGTGTCGGTGCAGCCGATCCTCCGGCAGTGGCTGGCGGCGGTGAAGGTGCCGGGCAGCGCTCGGGTCGACGTCGACGTGGATCCGATTTCGTTTCTGTAGCCACGCCATGCCGGGCCGTTCAGTCCGCGAATCATGTTCGCCCCGTCGTCAGGAGCCTGCGCGCCCCGGTGTGTCTGCACGTCCAGGTGAGCCTGCACGCCCCGGTGAGCCAGCGCGCCCCGGTGAGCCTGCACGCCCAGCGCCGGTGCCCGCTCTTTCCGTACCGGGCGATTTCACGCCAATATACCGGTTCGAGTTTATGCCGACACCCGATCCGGAGACCGGACCATGGACGCATTGCCGCTGGAACAGGCCCTGCACGCCCAGGTGGACGACATTCTCGCGCATTGCGTCAGTTGCGGCGCCTGCGCGGAGGTCTGTCCGATGCCTGGCCCCGCGGGACTCGACACCTCCCGTCCCACGGCGCTGACCGCTGGCATCCTGGCCGTCCTGCGCGGCGGCACGCACCCGGAGGCGGATCGCTGGGCCGCGGTCTGCTCCGGCAGCGGGCAATGCATCCCGGCCTGCCAGCACGGCGTAAACCCGCGCCTGATGCTGGCGCTGGCCCGCGTGGCCGAGCTCAACCGCGGCGCGCCGACCGCGCGGCGGCAGACCGGCTTCACCCGCTTCGGTGCCATGACCAAGGGTGTGCGGGTGTTGTCGCGCCTGCAGCTGCCACCCGATACGCTCGCCCGGTTCCGCGTGGACGAGGGGGATGACCCGGCGCCGGAGGTCGTCTTCTATACCGGCTGCAACGTCATGAAGACGCCGCATATCGTGCTGCTCGCGCTCGACATCATGGACGCGATGGGCATCCGCTACCGGGTGATGGGCGGTCCCTCCGCATGCTGCGGCGTGCTGCAATTCGGGGCCGGAGACCTTGGGACATCCGGCCGCATCGCTTACCGAACCATCGACCGCCTCGCCGCCGCCGCGCCCCGGGCACTGTCCTGGTGCCCCACCTGCCAGGTTCAGCTGACCGAAATCGCGGCCCCGGCCAAGGCGGATACGCGGCTGGACATGGCCCCGTTCGTCCGCTTCCTCGCCGAACGGCTGGACACGCTGCGCCCGCTGCTGCGCAATCGCGTCGAAAAACGCGTCGGGTTGCATGAGCATCCCGGTAATCCCGGCGTCCCCGAGGCCGCGCAGGCGATCCTCCGCGCCATTCCCGGCCTCGACTTCGTTGACCTGGAACAGCCGCGGGTCGGGTACATGTGCAACAAGCTCACGCCTCTGCCCGCGCTCAAGCAGGACCTTCACCGCGACCAACTGCAGGCCGCCGCCGCCGCCGGGGTCACGGCACTGGCCGGCATCTACCACGCCTGCCACCGGGAACTGTGCAGTCACGAGCGCGACTGGCCGTTCGAGGTCGTCAACTTCCTCGAACTGGTGGGAGAGAGCATGGGGCTGCAGCGCCCCGACCTGTTCAAGCGCCTGAAGATCATGCAGGACGTGGATGCCATCCTGCAGGATTCGTCCACCTTGATCGACACCAACGGCCTGGACCTGGATGAGGCCCGCGACGTGATCCTGCACGACATGCTCGGCGAACAGCCTTTGCCGCTGAGCGTGCGGTAGTATCGCACCGCCAGAACCTTGGCCCTGGTCTGCCACATATGATCGCCCCGTGTGATCCCCCAGTGTGATCGCCCGGTGTATGATGCCGGCGATCGCGGGTGGGCGAGGGCACGTCGTGCATCGCGCTCCGGCCGCTGCGCGTACATGTGCCGGTGTCCTGAAGGCGCGCTCGGCATGACGCGGACGACCCGGCGGCCGGAGCAGCGCAGCCTGGCCGCCCTTGGGATTTGCGGGCAGCGTGACAACGCCCTCGAGCCTGCCGCGGCGCTTCTATATCCAGCGTGTAGACGGCGAAGGCTCCCCAGCCGGCGCTGGACTGATCAGGATTCCAGGACAAACCGGTGGTGCAGCGACTGCGGCGGGCGCGCATTCATCGGAAACACCGTGGCAAACGCATGAATCTGCTCGTGCGAAGCCTCGATCGGCGAGCGGAACACGGTCCAGACCAGCCCTTCGGTGCAGGGCGGCGTGCTCAGCGAACCCATGTAGCGAAAGTAGGTGCGGTCCGCCGGCAGCAACCGGGCCGGCTCAATTGTGCTGTCCGGGATGGTCCTGGGAGGCGCCTCGTGTGGTGGCATCGCCGCCCAGATTGGTGCCAGCGCGGGATTTGCCGCACCTGGGGTGATGAGCACACCCAGAACCGCGAGACCGCCCGCCGCCGCCCGATGCACCAGGTGCAACTCCATTTCGAAATGCTTGCCCGCCAGCAGGTGCTCGCTCGGGTGGTGAAAGTGGAACTGAAATAGCTCATACGCGGTGCCGTCGATCGTCAGTTTGCTGCCTGGCGGCGTGTTCACCTGGATCGTGTGGCCGTTGTTGAGGATCGTCAGCGGCATCGTCTGATAGGCGATATCGAGAGCCCCCACCTGCGCCTCGATCGCCCCCTGAAGGTCGATCGGGGTCTGCTGCGTGCCCAGCGAGCACGCTCTGTACTCAGGTGACAAGGCGCCCCAGTGCGCCGGCCCGGTGTCGCCCTCGTAACTCCAGTGTGACGTGCCGTGGTGGTCATCCGCGGCTCGTGCCGAACGGATGGAGCACAGCGGACAAGCGGTCAGTGCCGCGGCAAAGCCGAGGATGGAGCGGCGTGTCGGGACGGTCTGCATGCGGATTCTCCAGTACGACGATCCCATATCGTCTGCCCGGAAAGTATTAACAAAAAGTTACTGAACGGTGTCTTCGCCGGCCGGCGGCAGCTGGGTGCCTGGACCAGGCGGCTCGTGGCGACGTCCGTTCGGATCGGCGATCTCGCCGCCGTCCTGCAGATAGGCGGGCCCGATCGGCACCTTTCCGTATCCGCCTGGTATATCGAGCACATAGGTCGGCCATGCCAGCCCGGTGACCCGGCCGCGCAGGTGTCGCAGCAACGCCTGCCCTTCCTCGATCGGCACATGGAACCGCGACGTTCCTGGCGCGGCATCCAGCTGGTGCAGATAATAAGGCTTCACCCGCGCGGCCAGCATCGCGCGAAACAGCGCTTCCAGCGCCTCGGGGGTGTCGTTTACCCC
This sequence comes from Rhodopila sp., assembly GCA_036398735.1. Classification (GTDB taxonomy): domain Bacteria; phylum Pseudomonadota; class Alphaproteobacteria; order Acetobacterales; family Acetobacteraceae; genus Rhodopila. Next base: position 7,729 of record DASWON010000480.1, on the reverse strand, counting down.
GCGCAGCAGCACCGACTGTCCCAGCACCGGAATCCCCAGCGCCTGCACGCGGCGGAGCGCCGCCCGAGCCTCGGGGGTGAACTCGCGTGCGTGGTTGGCATGCACCACGAGCCACATCGACCGCTCGGTGTCCATGGCCGCGGCGAGGTCCCGGGTCAGGCGGTCAGGGTCGGCCACCGGAACACGTGAGTGGATACGGATGGTCTGGACATGCGGAATGGCCGACAGCGCGGCGATGATCCCGCCAAGACGCCGAGGCGAGAGCATCAGTGGGTCGCCACCGGTCAGGATGGCCTCGGTGACCGCCGGATGGGCGGCGAACCACGCGAAAGCCGTCTGCAGTTCGGCGTCGGTCAGCACGCCGCCGTCCGGGCCGACGTGCTCGCGCCGGAAGCAGAACCGGCAATAGACCGGGCAGATCAGCAACGGCTTCAGCAGCGCCCGGTCCGCATAGCGGTGCACCACGCCCTTGACCGGCGACAGCGCGTCGTCGCCGATCGGGTCACGGCTTTCGTGCGGCGCGGTCACCAGTTCGGACGGATCGGGAACGAACTGCCGCCCGATCGGATCGTCCGGCGCTTCAATCAGCGCCCGCATCGCCGGCGAAATCGCCACCGCGTAGCGCGCCTCGGTTGCCTGCACACCCTCGACGTCGGCCGGCGAGATCAGGCCGGCCGCCAGCAGTCCGGCCGTGTCGCGCAGCTTCGGCGCATCCCGAGGGGCGGTCGGTTCCGGAGCTGACGCAGCACAGCGGGACGCAGGGTCCCGGGGTGACACAGAATCTCGGGATGGCGCAGGATCCCGGGGTGACGCAGAAGCCCGGGATGACGCAGGGTCCCGGGGGGCCGCGGTATCCGGCACCTGCACCGCACTCTTGGGCGGTGCGTCCCGAGGCGACAAATCCCGGAGCGTCGCACCCGGGGCCGATGTGTCCCGGGCTGGCTCCGGATCGCGCGCCGCAGCCTCTCCAACCGGCGCCGCGGCGTGCGCCGCGGTTTCCTGGGCCGATGCCGGATCTCGTGCCGCCCGCTCGGCGGCGGGCGACACGGCATGCCGGCGTGTCAGGTCTTCAGCAGCGCGCAGCCCAACGCTTCCATGGACTGGAACGCCTGATCCTGCGGGATCGTCGCCAACAGTTTGAACTGGTCCCATTCGCCCTTCGACTTAGCGGGAGATTTCGTCTCCCACACCCGGTTGGCATGGACGAACTTGCCGTCGGCCCGCACCATGCCGCTGCCATACAACGGATCGGCGACCGGGATCGCCTTCATCTGGTCGATCGTCGCCCGTCCGCTCTGCTTTGCCTTGTCCGGCCCCATCGCGGCAACCGCCTTCAGGTAATGCCAGACCGCCGAATAGGAACCGGCGTGATAGTAATTGGGATAGGCCTTGTGGTAGCGCGGGGCGAACCGGGCCGCGAAGGCGCGCGTGTCATTGTTCATGTCCCAGTAGAACGGCATCGCGCCGACGATGCCCTGCGCCTGCTCCAGCCCGACGGAGCGGGAGATATAGTCCTGGTATACCAGCGCGGCAATCTTCACGCCCGATTGCGGCAGGCCGAACTCGTGCGCCTGCTTGATGCAATTGGCGGTGTCGTCGCCGGCGTTGGCCAGGCACAGCACTTTCGCCTTGCTGGCCTGTGCCTGCACGATATAGGCTGAGAAGTCTGTGGTGCCAGGAAACGGATACGCCGCCATGCCGGCGACCTTGCCGCCAAGCTGCTCGACGATCGTCGCCGTGTCCTTGGTCATGGCGTGGCCGGAGATGTAGTCCGCCAGGATAAAGAACCAGCTGTCGCCGCCGGCCTGCACAAGGCCGCGGGTGATGGCGTTGGCATTGCTCCACAGGTCGTAGGTCCACTGCACCTGGTTCGGCGTGCAGTATTTTCCGGTCAGGTCCGCGGTGCCGGCGGCGGTGAAGATCACCGCCTTGTCCTTCTCTTTCGCCACCTGGCCGACGGCGATCGCGACGGCCGACTGGGGAATGTCGAAGATCGCATCGACCCCGTCCTGGTCGTACCAGCCGCGCGCGATCGAGGCGCCGACGTCGGGCTTCAGCAGCATGTCACCCTGCACGACCTGGATGGTCAGTTCGGGATGAAGTTTCATGAAATCTTCCGCCGCCATCTGCGCCGCGAGGTAGTCACCCGGTCCGGATGCCTCGGCGTATGGACCGGACATGTCCGACAGCACGCCGATCTTGATTGTGGACGCCGCCTCGGAGCGGCGGACGGCGGGCATCGCCAGGGCGGCGGCCCCCGCGAGCAGGGTGCGGCGGCGAAATGGCATGGACGTCTCCAATTGATTTTTGCTTGCCGTCCCGCTTTGGCGGGGCGCCGCGACGCTGTCAACGCCTGCGCCGGGCATCCGCGTCGCCGAACGCACTCGGCCATGCCTCCGGACCTCGCGCCCGCCCACGTCAGGGTCAGCGGACGCGGCGCACGTTTGCCCGGTCCGGACAGCATCCGGATTGCCCGCCAGCCGAAGCGGATATCGGGGCCGAACCGCCTGCCAGCTATGCTGGCGGCACCGCCCGTGTCGGTGGCACGGCCCGCCGTGGCTCTTCGGAGGGTTTCACCTCGGCGATGGCCAGCTTCGCCCGTTCCTCCCGCAGCAGTGCTTCGAGCATCTGCCGCTCGTCGGGATCGGACTCCTTGCGCAACATCGCTTCGAAACGGGCGATGTTGGATTCAGCGATGAAACGGTCCATGGGGGCAACCTCTTAGCCGAGAGTTGACGCACGTCAATGACAGACCCGGACAGGTGCTCAGCGACCGCCCTTGTAGCATCGGCGAGGGGGGTTATCCAGGCCGCACGGCGTCCGGTTTGTTGGGGCTCATTACCGAATCTTCATTCATTGCCCGATGAATCAGCGAAGATCCATGTTCTGCTTGGCGCGCCGACGCATCGCCAGGAAATGCTTTGCCGCCAGCGCTGGGCCATGAGGGGGCGCTCTCTCGGTACAATGCGGCCGAGTTACGAAAGCCCGGACGCGGCCCTGTCACACGAGCGGCCCTGTCGCCCGAAAGGAGGCGACGGCGGGTCGGCACAGACCGTTCGACCATATGCGCCGTGAGGTTACCGGCGCCTGGTTGCAGGCGATCGGACGCCCTGACCCTGGTCGCGCGCCCCGCCCTGGCACGACCAGCCCTGGCAACCCGCACCGGCGCGATCCGCCGGTCGCTCCGGCGACATGGTCCTGCCGGCGACCGAACCCACCGATCCTGACAGGCGGAGGGTCGGATATTTTTCTTCAGCGGGCCGAATTGTTGACCCTTCGGCGACAGGCGGCTGGCTGGTATCTCATCGATTTCGCGCGCAGTCGCCACGTCACCCCCGCGCCCCGCCGGCGCCCGCGTCGAACAGCACAGGGCGCCGAAGCAATTCGATCGTCACGCAATCGCCCAGGCAGAACCGTCGTCCGCCCGGCCCCATCCCGCCCGTTGGAAACGCGGCAGCCGCAAGGCACAGGATCCCGCGGGTGTTACCGCGCAAACCGGCGTCGCCGCCACCTCAGTCCGGCTCACGGTGCTTCATCGGCCGGCGCCCGGCCACGGTCGTCAGATCCATTGAGACATGTTGCCGATCGGGATAAAGCCTGCCGCACTGTGCCTGCAGCAGGCGACAGTGAGGCTGGGCTTCCGAAACCGGGATGCGGTCGTCCGTTCCGTATTTGCCAAAGGTTGGCGCAATGCTCGTTTGGAGCGGCCGGTGCTGCTTTAGAGCGGCCGGTCGCCGGAGGAGCCGGTCGCCGAAGCCGGACAAGGCGCCGCATCGAGCATGTCACTGACAGTCTGCTCGAACGTCGGCAGCGTGAACGGCTTGGCCAGCAGCCGTGTGCCGGATTTCGCCATCTCGCCGTCGGACGCGCTGTCGATGGTATATCCGGTGATGAACAGGATGGGCAGGTCCGGGCGAACCTGGCGCGCGGCATCGGCAAGTGCTCGGCCATCCATCCCCGGCAGGCCGATATCCGTGACAAGCAGATCGATACGGGACGACGACTGCAGCGCGCGCAACGCGGCCTGCCCGTCGGATGCCTCGATCGTGGTGTAGCCGAGGCCGCGCAGGGTTTCGTCGATCACCATGCGGAATGTCGCCTCATCGTCCACGAGCAGCACCGTCCCGGCCGCCGGTGCCGGCTGGGTCGTGGCGTCGCTGTGCAGGGCCTCGGCTGGCGCATGTTCCGGCGTGTCTAGACACTTCGGCAGGGCGAGGGTCACCGTCGTGCCAGCTCCCGCGACCGACCGGATATTCATATGCCCATCATATTGGGTGACGAAGCGATGCACCATCGCAAGACCAAGCCCGGTACCCTCGCCCGCCGGTTTTGTGGTGAAAAGCGGCTCGAGCGCGCGCGCCACCACCGCCTCGGTCATCCCGATCCCGGTGTCGGTCACGGAAATGGTGACATACTGGCTGCTCCGCTGATCCGGAACCGAGGTTGTTTCCGATGCGCCGATGGCGGTCACCATCGTCAGGCGTCCGCCGCCCGGCATGGCGTCGCGCGCATTGATCGCGAGGTTCAGAATCGCGCTCTCCAGTAGACCGGGGTCACACATCGTCGCGGCCACGCCGGTCGGCAGTTGCATGTCGATGTCGATCGAGGGGCCCAGCGTCCGCTGCAGCAGATCCCGCATGCCCGCCAGCAGCCGATTGACATCGGTCCGCTCTGTCTGCGGCGGCCTGTGGCGCGCATGATCGAGCAGTTGTCGGGTCAGCGATGCCGCGCGCTGAGCGGATGCCACGGCCGCGGCGGCATAACGCTCCAACCCGTCGGGACGTCCGGTGGCGAGAGAACGCTGCAGCAGTTCGAGGCTGCCGATCAAGCCGCCAAGCAGGTTATTGAAATCATGGGCGATCCCGCCGGTCAGGCGGCCGATCGATTCCATCCTTTGCAGTTGCTGCAACAAAGTCTCCAGACGCTGACGCTCTTCAACCTCGGCGCGCAGGGTGGCATTCACCTGGTGCAGTTCGTGGCTCCGCCGCTCCAGCAGAGCCGTGACCTCGTCCGCCGCGCCGCGGCCATGGCGCTCACGCTCATCGGTGACGTCGGCGTGATTGCCGACAAAATAAACCACCGTACCGTTGATATCGTGGATGGGCTCGATCCAGACGCGGTTCCAGAACGCCCGGCCGGACTTGCGGTAGTTGCGGATGTCGACCTCGACCGCTGTTCCGGCCTCGACCGCTTCGAAAATCTCGGCCGCCGTCGCCGGATCGGTCTCCGGACCTTGCAGGAAGCGACAATTGCGTCCCAGGATCTCCTCGAGGCGATAGCCGGTCAGCCGACAGAACGCACGGTTGGCGAAAACGATCGGATTGTCGTCTATGTTGGGATCGGTGATCACCACCGCGGTTCTGATCTGTTGCAGCGCAGCCGCGAATGGTTCAGTCGGGTTCCACTCGATCGGCTGACGGCTCAGAGGGCCGAGTGGCGACACGCGGGTGCTTATGTGGCGCAGCGATGCCTGAGCGGCTGGAGTCGTGGCCTCTGCGTGATCTGCGAACATGGCTGGTCGGTCTCCCGCCTTCTCTCGGTTATCGGTCGCGCTGGGATGGTTTCGCTCTGCCATCACTCGGGACAGAGCCTCTGCCGCTGACACGCTATCGTTTGGCGAAATTATGATAATATGTAGAACAAATCGATTCCAGAGAAATCGCTTCCGGAGGAATTGATTTCATCGCGAGGACAAACGTAACGCCCGTAACTTGCTCGGTGATTGCCGCCTTTGCCTATCCATTTACCGACACTGCTCCTAAAGATCTATAAGCCGGTGGTTTACATCAAAATCGCCTATTTCCCACACAAAACATAAACCCCAGGTTGTATGGTCGTGTGGTACGCTACTAGGCATGAAGTGTACTATCCGATACTCAATTGCGGCCCCTTGCTCGCTGTCGGAAATCGGGGCTTGACCTCGGATCCTTTTCAGAGGGGCGAACCAGGTTTATTCCCGGATCACCGAATTGCGACCGATCAAGCTTTCGTTGCCGCGACCCGGCAGTCATATCGGTTGTGCGACTATAACGGCTACGTCGCACTCATCACGGGCACGCAGGAGCCGCAACCATGACCTCACCGACGTCACCGCAACCACGCCGCGGCCACAACGCACAAGCCGGCGGAAGGTGCCGCCATGGCATAAGGACACCAGAAAATGCCATGGACGCGGCGAGGCCCGCCGCGTGTGTGCGTGCGCGGGCGGCGGCCGGCCGCCCGGTCCTCGCTCAAAATAATCGCCGGTTGCGGGCAGATGATGGAAATGCCTCCAGGTAAATGCTGCTGCCGTTACTGAGAGTGTTGCTCGGTCCGTCGGGGTACCGCGGTATTTTGTGTCGGATATCCAGTAAAAGCCGGCTGCGTTGCGGCAATCGTCAGATGGCGACTTCGGCAGCCGCGCATCACGCGCCCAGACGATGGAGCACCGTCGTCCGGTTGCCGATGGAAATCACCGCCATGCCATCCCCTGCCTTTCGAAGCCCGTCCTTTCTGCGGCCCGTCCTTTCCGCAGCCCGTCGCTTCCGCGGCCCGTCTCACCGCGTCCGAGCCGACTTTGATCTGGTGTGCCTGGCCCTTGGCGCCGCTCGTTTGTCGGTTCGGATGCGGTTTCGAAAGTGTCACTCCATAGGTTCGAATCAGTATTTGACGTATATCAAGTTTCTGCGGTCGACGCCATGCCGGCAAGCGCGTATCGCAACATTGGGCCAGATCGTGGCGGGAATACGCCCCCTTTATTACGCTCCGCGGGCATACGCCCCCGCTACGCTCCGCGGGAATCGGCCCCTTCCGGCGCTTTATATCCTCGCTCGCGGTTTTTCGCCGCTGCCTTGCTCACGCGTCGCGTGACGCCTAGGTTCCGCGCGGCCAATCAAACCAGGAGAGCACGCCATGGTCGACGTCCCGGACCGCCCCGAATATCAGAGCGATCTGTTTCAGAAGGGCCTCGCCGTCCGCCGTGAGGTGCTGGGCGCCGACTATGTGGATGCCTCTCTGGCCCGCGCCGACGATTTCAACGCCGCGTTCCAGCAGATGACGACGGAAATCGCCTGGGGCATGTGCTGGACCCGGCCCGGTATCGACCGCAAGACCCGCAGCATGATCAACCTGACCATGCTGTCCGCACTCAACCGCGGCGCCGAACTGCGCCTGCATCTGAAAGCCGCGCTGACCAACGGGGTCAGTCGCGAGGAGATCAAGGAAATCCTTATGCAGGTCGGTGCCTACTGCGGCATCCCGGCCTGCCTCGAGGCATTCAAGATCGCGACCGAAGTGTTCAAGGAAGTCGACGCAGCGAAGGGGTAACACGGAATGACCAAGACAGTTGGATTCGTCGGTGTCGGCAACATGGGTTGGCCGATGGCGGCCTGCCTCGTGAAGGCCGGCTTCACCGTCAATGTCAACGACTCCCGCCGCGAGACGGCGAACAATTTCGTCCAGCAGGTCGGCGGATTCGCGCCCGACACGCTGCGGCAACTCGCCGCGGAGTCGGACGTGATCGTCACCATGCTGCCCACCAGCGTCATCGTTGAGCGGGTGCTGGCCGGGGGCGACGACAACCTGTTCGCCGGCATGAAACCGGGAACCATCATCATCGAAATGAGCTCCGGCGTGCCCTCGGTCACCCAGCGCCTCGCCGAACAAGTGGCCTCCCTCGGCGGCACCCTGATCGATGCCCCCGTTTCCGGTGGTGTGCCGCGGGCCAAAACCGGCCAACTTGCGATCATGG
>DASWON010000479.1:0-10839 GCA_036398735.1 Rhodopila sp. | reverse complement strand
TCAAGACCATCAAGCGCTCCGGTCTTGGCGTTCATCTGTTCGACCCGCTGCGGTTCGACAAGGACGGCAAAGAAAAACCGGACTTCGTACTGAACCAGGAACCGTTCCGGCACGCCCAGGTCATCATCGCGCATGAGAACTTCGGCTGCGGCTCTTCCCGCGAGCACGCCCCATGGGCACTGCTGGACTTCGGGATCCGTTGCATCATCGCACCAGACTTTGCTGATATTTTCTACAACAACAGCTTCAAGAACGGTATTCTGCCGATCCGTCTGCCGCGCGCGGTGTGCGATCAGCTGATCGAGGACACCAGGCTCGGCGGCAACGCGCGCGTCACCATCGATCTGGCCCGCCAGGTGGTGATCCGTCCGAACGGCGAGGAAATCAGCTTCGAGATCGATCCGTTCCGCAAGCATTCGCTGCTGAACGGGCTCGACGACATCGGCCAGACGCTGCAGCACGGCGCGCGGATCGACGGCTTCGAGGCCGAACGCCGTCAGAGTCAGCCATGGCTGCCGTCCACCGCGGCCTAGTCCGGGCCGACCAGGCGGCAGGCGAAGTATCGTTTGCCGGTCCAGCCTCCGGCCGAGACCGGGATGTCGCATCCGTTGGCCGGGCCGGCATCGCCGGCGTCTTGGCCGTTCGGGAGCGTGCCATTCGGGCTGGCAGGCGTGCGCGGGGAGCCCCGCCGAGTGGCGCGGCTTGCCGGGCGGTTCCGACCGGGATGGGCTGGTGTGGCACGCCAGGTCAGGCTTGCCCCGGTCCAGCTCCGAATTCCGGCGTCCCGGCGGGAGCTGGCTGGCGGGACCGTTCCGGCCAGGTCGCCGCGGTTGTGTCTCGCGCCCGTTGATGGTTTGCCTGCTGCACTTACGCTCTAACCAAAGGATACCTGATGGCCGCGAACAAGAAGCTCCTTATCCTGCCGGGTGACGGCATCGGTCCCGAAGTCATGCGCGAGGTCCGTCGTGTCATCGACTGGATGGACCGCCGCCGCATGGTCACGTTCGAGGTCTCCGACGATTACGTCGGCGGCGCCGCCATCGACACCTACGGCACGCCGATCACCGATCAGACCATGCAGAAGGCGAAGGACGCGGACGCCATCCTGTTCGGCTCCGTCGGCGGACCGAAGTGGGACAAGCTGGGCTTTCAGTTGCGGCCGGAGATCGCCATCCTGCGGCTGCGCAAGGAGCTGGACCTGTTTGCCAACCTGCGCCCGGCCATCGTGCTGGATCCGCTGGTCGACGCCTCCACGCTAAAGGCCGACGTGGTGCGCGGGCTCAACCTCATGATCGTCCGTGAGAGCACCGGCGGTATCTATTTCGGTGAGCCCCGCGGCGTGGAGACCCTTCCCGACGGCCAGAAGCGGGGCTTCGACACCGAGACCTACACCACCAGCGAGATCGAGCGGGTCGCCCGCATCGCCTTCGAACTGGCGCGCAAGCGGCAGAACCGCGTGACCAGCGTGGAGAAGGCCAACGTGATGCAGTCGGGGCTGTTCTGGCGTCAGACGGTCACCGCGCTGAGGGAGCGGGAGTTCTCCGACGTCGAACTGAGCCACATGTACGCCGACAACTGCGCGATGCAGCTGGTGCGCAACCCGCGGCAGTTCGATGTGATCGTGACGTCGAACCTGTTCGGCGATCTGCTGTCGGATCTGGCCTCGATGCTGACCGGCAGCCTGGGCATGCTGCCGTCCGCCACGCTGGGCGCCGAACAGGCCTCCGGCAAGCGGCACGCGCTGTATGAGCCGATCCACGGCAGCGCGCCCGACATCGCCGGCAGGGGCGTAGCCAATCCGCTGGGGCAGTTGCTGAGCTTTGCCATGCTGTTGCGCTACTCGTTCGGCATGGATGAGGATGCCGATCTGATCGAGAAGGCATGCGTGAATGTGCTGAAGAACGGGCTGCGCACCGCCGACATCATGGCGCCCGGCACGGCACGCGTAGGCACTGGCGTGATGGGTGAGTCGATTCTGCGCGAGCTGGATAAACTCGCGGCTTAGGGGTTGATACCGGGCGGGGGTTCGGCTACATCCCCGGCCCTGGCTGCGCCCGTAGCTCAATTGGATAGAGCACCAGACTACGAATCTGGGGGTTGGAAGTTCGAGTCTTTCCGGGCGCGCCAGTTTTTCCGTTGAGCGCCAAGGTGGTGCGGTTCGCCGGATCGGGACCGAGACCGGGCATCCCACGGCAACCCATCCCAATGCGTCGAGCCGCCGGATCCGGCGGCTGCTGCCGCCGCGCTGGGCCGATCGGTCGGCCTGCGAGCCGGAGCCGGATGCCTCGGATCACGCCGGGTAATGGGAGGGGCGACGGCTCATGGTCGCGCCGTCAGGCAACGCTTCCCTGTGATCGGGTATGTCCCGTGCACCCGGGCCGGAGCGGTTCACGGTCGTCGGTGAGTTGGTATAAGCGCCTCGCAACCGCCGAGGTCACCGAGGACCCATGATTCGCCTGGATAACATCAGTAAGCAGAACGGCACCCGTCTCGTCTTCATAGAGGCCTCGGCGGCACTGCAGAAGGGCGAGAAGATTGGCCTGGTCGGCCCCAACGGCGCCGGCAAGACCACGCTGTTCCGCATGATCACCGGGCAGGAGGAACCGGACATCGGCCAGATCCTGGTCGATCGCGGTGTCAGCATCGGCTTCTTCAGTCAGGATGTGGGGGAGATGGCGGGCCGCAGCGCGGTCGCCGAGGTGATGGACGGCGCCGGCGCGGTCAGCGAGGTGGCCGCTGAGCTCGCAACGCTGGAAGCTGCGATGGCGGATCCGGAGCAAGCGGACCAACTCGACGCCATCATCGAGCGCTTCGGCGAAGTGCAGGCCCGCTTTGAGGAACTGGATGGCTATGCCCTCGATGGCCGGGCACGGGAGGTGCTGGACGGCCTGGGCTTCAGCCAGGAGATGATGGACGACGACGTGGGCAAGCTGTCCGGTGGCTGGAAGATGCGGGTGGCGCTTGGCCGCATTCTGCTGATGCGCCCGGACGTCATGTTGCTGGACGAGCCGAGCAATCACCTCGACCTCGAGAGCCTGATCTGGCTGGAGCAGTTCCTGGCCGGCCATGATGGCGCGCTGCTGATGACCTCGCACGACCGCGAATTCATGAACCGCGTGATCAACAAGGTGATCGAGATCGATGGCGGCAGTCTGACGGCGTTTTCGGGTGACTACGAATTCTACGAGCAGCAGCGGGCGCTGAACGAGAAGCAGCAGCAGGCCCAGTTCGAGCGGCAGCAGGCGATGCTGGCGAAGGAAATCGCCTTCATCGAGCGCTTCAAGGCGCGCGCCTCGCACGCGGCGCAGGTGCAGAGCCGCGTCAAGAAACTGGAGAAGATCGACCGGGTGGAGCCGCCGAAGCGGCGCCAGTCGGTTGCCTTCGATTTCCCTCCGGCGCCCCGCTCGGGCGAGGACGTGGCGGCGTTGCGGGGCGTGCACAAGCGCTATGGCAGCCGGGTGATCTACGACGGGCTGGACCTCTTGGTGCGGCGGCGGGAGCGCTGTTGCGTGCTCGGCGTGAACGGTGCGGGGAAATCCACGCTGCTGAAACTGGTGGCCGGAACCACCGAACCCGATGCCGGGTCCGTGGTGCTCGGCGGCAGCGTGAAGATGGGTTATTTCGCACAGCACGCCATGGATCTGCTGGTTGGTGAGCACACCGTGTTCGAGACGCTGGAGGATGCCTTCCCTCGCGCCGGCCAGGGATCGTTGCGCATGCTGGCGGCGGCGTTCGGGTTCTCCGGGGACGAGATCGAGAAGCGTTGCCGCGTGCTGTCAGGCGGCGAGAAGGCGCGGCTGGTGATGGCGCTGATGCTGTATGACCCGCCGAATTTCCTGGTGCTGGACGAACCGACGAACCACCTGGATATCGCGACGAAGGAGATGTTGATCGGCGCGTTGGCGGCGTATGAAGGGACGATGCTGTTCGTCTCGCACGACCGGCATTTCCTGGCCGCGCTGTCCAACCGGGTGCTGGAGCTGACGCCGGAGGGGATCCACCAGTATGGCGGCGGCTATACGGAGTACGTCGCCCGGACCGGCCACGAGGCGCCCGGGCTGCACGCGTGACTGACCGGGGCAGCAGCGACAGGTTGCGGGTGGCTTACGATGCGGCGCCGGATCGGGGCGTGGCCAATGCCGGGATGTGTGTCGCGCAGTGGCTCATCGCGCAGTGGCTCACGGCGTCTGCGCAAGTATCATCGCGCTGATCTGCGTAGTACCGGCGCAACCACTGTCGATTGATTGCGCGGCCCGTCCAAGCGCCTGAACGGCCACGTGCCAAGTCAGGCGCGACGCGTGGCCGCGGCCCGACCGGGATATAAAGGACAGGCAACACGAAGCAGCCACCGTGCAGTCGCGCCGGCCCGGAGATCGCGACGTCATTCGCCGTGTGTCGGTGCATGACCGCCGTGGCCTGCATTCAACTGGCGCCCGCAAAGGCGGTCAGAAGCTGGCCTATCGCCCACGCAGCCGGGTCAACAGGCCTATCGAGATCCCCACGCCGAAGGCGATCAGCACGGCGGTCAGCGCATTCCGTTCGATGCCGGCCTCGATCGCGCGACCTGCCGAGCAGACGCGATTCGGCGCACCTGCAACCGTGCTTTGGATCTTGTCAGCGACGCCACCAATTACCTCAGCCGCGCGTGTCCCCGCGGCCCGGGTTTGATCGTGCAGCAACTGGCTCATGTCTTCCGCCAGGCGTGCGACGTCCTGCCGGAGGGCAGCCAGATCCGCGGTGAACCGTTCAGAAGCGGTTTCGGCGTTCTCGGAGCCACCGTTGTCGGTCCCACCGTTGTCGGTCCCGACGTTCTCGGTCCCAACGTTCTCGGTCCCACGGTTCTCGGTCCCGCCGTTCTCGGTCCCATCGTTCTCGGTCATAGCGGCCTCCACTCTAAGAATCACAACGCCCCGGCCGCCGGCAGCACTCGATGAGGTGCGGCGGCCGTGGTCCTGTCCCCTGCATGATCCGGAGCCAGCGAACTGTCATTCACCTGTCGCCGGCCAGGCAGGTCTCTCACGCCGCACGCCTTGGCCGGCAGGCTTGCGGCCTGCGGACGTTCCCCGCGGGCGCCCCGGCTGGCGGGGGTCGCGGCATCAACGATAGTAACCGATGCCACCGACCAACCACAGCACGAGCAGAATGATCAGCACGAGGCCAAGAACTCCGCCAAGGCCGCGCCCGCCGTAACGATTATAGCCGTAGTAACCGCCGCCACCACCAAAGATCAAAATCAGTATAACGATAATCAGGATTATGCCCATGTCTCACCCACAGTCAGTTCTGCGGCCAGGCCGGGGCGCACCGCAGGGGGCCGCACCCGGTTGCTGACCTCTCGTCAAGGAGCGTGCTTGTCGGCGGAATTCTCGATCGCTCTCCCGGTGTTCGAGATGTCCTGTCCCGCCCCGGCGGTGGTGTGACATGCGCTCAGAAGCGGAGCCGCCGCCATAAGTGAGAGCAGGGTCAGCGCGGCAACCAGTTTTCTATGCATATTGGTATTCCTTATTCTTCGATATTCGTTCCGTGGATCGTATCCCGCCCGGCGGGATCTCGTGAGGCCGCTGAAACGGCTGCGGCACCGCGGCAAGAGCGCCTCGGACACCGCCAATACCGTCTTCACCGTGTGGCTTATGGCTCTGTCGGACATCAGACACATTGATCTGGATCAGTACTTATTGCGGCAATTTTGCGGCGCAGATCAAGCTGATTCGGAGCCTGCAGGCACGTGGTATCATTACACAACAAGGCTTACTTTCAGAAGCAGCCCAACGCTCCGGGCGGTATGACGCGCGGAACGCCAGCTTTACGGCGATATCGATCCCGACAGGATGGAACCGATTACGGATCGTTCCGTATGCGCCAGGCCGTGTGGGCAAAAGCTCGATGTTTTTGGCCGCGCGGCGATCGAATGTTCATGCCGGGCTCCGGATGCATCGCATCAAAGGCCTTGCGCAGGCCGCATGGCGTGGATGAGAGTGCCCGGACAGGTATATGCGGGAGATTGCTTCGGAATCGCCGATCGACCCGAGGTCTCATCTGCCGCGCCCGCGGCGGCAGCAGCCGCGCATCCAAAAGCCCAGGATACGGCAGACCCCTCGGGCGGCGAACCGGTGCCGGGGATGTCTGGAGGGAGTCCGCGGCGCAGCGTCTCATCCGGCCGGCGACGACGACCCGGGGCCCCACCGCCACCGAGGCGCAGTCACCGCTGAAACCGATGGCCCCAATGATGCCGCGACCGTCAGGCGATCGCCGCGTGGCTCCCTGGTCGGCGCCACCGGGCCTATCTTGGGCTTGTTGAAATCACCAAGAACCTGTTCTACCGCCTGACCGCGGCAACAAAACACTGACGGTCGCCGGGAACATCGTGCGTGCAGAGGCCTGATCGGCGCGGCGTAGCGCCGGTCCTTCCGCCGGCGGATCCCGAGAGCCGTTGCGAGGCATGGCAAAAAAAACCGAGCGGCTAGGGATTCATTTCGCGACCTCGGGGATCAGCGCAAAGAGCAGGAGAGATCGAGCCGTAACGGCGTAGACATCGCCGAACGCGAATTTCTGATCCTCGTTGCCCGCCCCCGGTTCCGCGATGTTGGTATCGATCATCAGGGTCCATCTCTGATCATCGCCGGCGTGGGGGGGCAGGGTGAATTCCACGACGTCGTGCCAGCCGTTAAAAATCAGCAACAACGTAGTGTCTCCAGCGCGCCTTCTGATGCCGGTTGGCGGCGCTCGCCCATCGAGCATCAAGCCGATGCAATGCCCGGCCTCGTCCCAGTCCTCCTGCTGCATCTCGCCGCCGCGGGCATTGACCCAGGCAAGTTCCTTGATATCGAGCTCCTCGTTATAGGCGTCGTTCAGGAAGCGGCTGCGCCGCAGGATCGGAAAGCGCCGTCGCAACGCGGTGAGGTGGGTGACGAAGTCGATCAGTGTCCGCCCCTTTTCCTCGATCTCCCAGTTTACCCAGGATATATCGGTGTCCTGGCAATAAGCATTGTTGTTGCCGTTCTGCGTGCGGCCGAACTCGTCACCGGCAACGAGCATCGGTGTACCTTGGCTCAGCAGCAGCGTCGCGAGAAAATTGCGAGTCTGACGGATACGAAGGCGGTTGATCTCGGGGTCGTCGGCCGGACCTTCGACACCCCAGTTGCTCGAGCGGTTGTCCGAAGTGCCGTCCTTGTTGTCGTCTCCATTGGCCTCGTTGTGCTTATCGTTGTAGCTGACCAGATCGTTCAGCGTGAAACCATCATGCGCGGTGACGAAGTTCACCGACGCCCAGGGCTTGCGACCCTGATGGTCGAACTCGACCGGAGAACCGAGCAGGCGGGGGGCCAGTTCGCCCACGCTGGCGGCACCTTTCCAGAAATTGCGTGTGACGTCCCGGAACTTGTCGTTCCATTCGGCCCAGCCGGGCGGGAATTCCCCGACCTGATAGCCGCCGGGACCACAGTCCCAGGGTTCGGCAATCAGCTTCAGCGTGCCAAGTAACGGATCCTGGCAGCAGGCCTTGAGAAATCCCGACTCGTTGTCGAACCCGTTCGGCTCGCGTGCGAGGATCGTGCCTAGATCGAACCGAAATCCGTCGACGTGCATTTCGCCGGCCCAGTAGCGCAGACTGTCAGTGACCAACTGGATTACCCGCGCGTGGCTCAGGTTGACGGTGTTTCCCGTGCCGGCATCGTTGATGTAAAAGCGCTTCTGGTCCGGCATCAGGCGGTAGTAGGAGGCATTGTCGATACCCTTGAATGACAGGGTCGGACCGAGTTCATTGCCTTCGCCGGTGTGATTATAAACAACGTCAAGGATCAGCTCGAGCCCGGCATCGTGTACCTTGGATACCATTTCCTTAAATTCACGTAACGAATTGACCCGGTCGGCGGCGTAGCGGGGGTCAGGTGCGAAGAAGCCGATGGTGTTGTAGCCCCAGTAGTTGGTGAGGCCCTTCTCGAGTAGCCGGTCGTCATTGATGAAGCTGTGCACCGGCAACAACTCGACCGACGTGACGCCGATCGACTTGATATAGTCCAGCACATCGCGGGTGCCGAAACCGGCATAGGTGCCGCGCTGCCCCTGCTCGACTTTCGGATGCTTTTTGGTGTAGCCGCGCACGTGGGCCTCATAGAGGATCGTTCGATCCCAGGGGCTCGGATTGCGCTGTGGCTGGCCGTGCCAGTCGAAATTCGCGTCGATGATGACCGATTTCGGTACGAAGCGTGCACTGTCGCGGGGATCGAACGACAGGTCCTTGTCGGGATGGCCGATCGTGTAACCAAAAATCGAAGGGTCCCAGACGAGGTCGCCCACGTGCGCCCTTGTGTAAGGGTCGAGCAACAGCTTGTTGGGATTGAAGCGATGACCGGCATCAGGCTCGTAGGGGCCGTATACACGATAGCCATAGCGCTGGCCGGGGCCGACATCCGGCAGCCAGCCGTGGAAAATCTGGTTGGTGTATTCCGGCAGGGTGATCCGCTCGACCTCGGTGTCACCCGCTTCATTGAAAAGGCACACCTCGACCTTCGTGGCATTCGCCGAGAACAGGGCGAAATTGACGCCCTTGCCGTCCCAGTGGGCACCAATCGGAAACGGAAGACCTTCCCGGATGCGGTCCTTTAGCTCAGTCGCCACGATGTCCTGCTCCCGATCGTTCGCGATGCGTCAACATCGACGAGTCATATTGAACCTGTACCAACCTGCCTCGACCGAGCCACGCTTATGGTGGCGACGCATGCTGTGTATCCGATAGTCTCACCAGGGGGTGCTGTCGACCTATGCCGATGTTTGATCGGACGACAGCCCGCTGCGGCCTGCACTCCAGCAGATCGGTGCCAGGGCGGCCCGCCGCGAGAACGGCTCGTCATCTATGAGCTGGATGCGGGTGCGTTCACAGGTCCAGGAACCTGGCAGGCGGCATGGAGAAGCCGGCTTCCCTCGGCGATCCTGGTATCACATGCATTGAAATCATGCCGGCCGCGAAGTTCGCCGGCAGCAGGTTCGGATGCGGGTTGTGACGGCGCACCAGTCTCTTTGAGCCAACGAGGCTACCTGGGTTCGGCCGGACGACCTGCGCCAACGAGGCTCTATGGGTTCGGCCGGACGACCTGCGTCGGTTCGCCAATCGAGTGCGCTGTCGTTGGCATCGAAGCTATTGGCGACGTGGTCTACAACCATGTGGGAGCGGGCGGAACGCGGAGGATCAGCCGACTATCAAGAGCAAGCGGTCTGAGGTCGAAGTCTGACGGAAAGAACCGTCAGACTTGCGCACCTCACCCCACACTCGGCGCCCCCACACTCGGCGCCCCCACACTCGGTGCCCCGGGGCCAGGCGTCCAGTGGGCGTTTCAGTGGGCGTTTCGTCGGGCGGGCCGATTCACCGAACGCCGTTGAAGGCGGGCGTTGGGATCGGAGCATTAGGTTGTCTGGGTAAAATGACTTGCCTCATACAGAAACCATGCCCGCCGCTCTGTCTCGTCGATGAACACTTCGAGCAGGCTCGCAGTCGCCACATCCTTTTGGTCATCGATCATCGCGTGGGCCTCGCGCATTCTCTTCGCCAGTTCGCCGTTGTCCTCGCGCAGCTCAGCCAGCATGTCCTGCGGCGTGACATAGGCGGCGTCGTTATCGGTGATACGCTGATTACGCGCGATCTCGCCGATCGAGTGCAATGTGAGATGACCGATCTTGCGAACGCGTTCAGCCAGTACGTCGGTCATCGCAAAAATCTGGTCGGACTGCTCGTCGAGCATCAGGTGGTAGTCGCGGAAGTTTGGTCCGCTCATATGCCAGTGAAAATTCTTGGTTTTCAAATAAAGCGCAAAGACGTCGGCCAGCAACCCATTGAGGGCCGCTGCTATGTCGCGTGTCGCATTGGCGCCAAGATCGGTCGGTGTAGCGAGCGCGGGTGGCACCGCATGCGTTTTATGCTGGCTGGCCATTGGCTGAGAGTCCTTTTCGCGATAAAAGTTGCGACCCGGTCAATCTACGCCTTTTCGCGGATGAGCGTCCAGCATCCGTGCCTTTGATACGGCTTGCCCGACGCCGGCAGCGAACAGCCGACGGGAGCATCTGCGAAAGCGCGGCGATCCTGTGTCAGCCATGCGATACAAGCTCCAGGACGACGCCCTCTGACGGACGCAGGATCAGGTCAATGGCGGCAGCCTCGCCCTCCCGGTCCAGGCCGGTCGAGAGCAGCAAGCGAGCCCCGGCGGCATCACGGGGAAGCCGCAGACGCTGGCCGGAAAGCCCCAGGTTCAGCGCGATCAGCAAGGTTGGTTCCCGGTCGTCGCGCCGCTGGAATGCCATGATATCGCCTTCGGCGCGGATCTCGACGCAGGCGCCCGAGTGCAGCGCCGCCCGTTCGCGACGCAGCGCGATCAGGCGGCGGGTGAGCGTCAGGATCGATCGCGGATCGGCTGTCAGCGTCGCGACATTGCGTGTCGCGTGGTCCGCGTTCAGCGGCAGCCAGGGCACGCCGGCGGTAAAGCCCGCGTTGTCCAGCGTGTTCCATGGCATGGGCGTGCGCTCCGGATCGCGGCCGAGGCCGAGACCGGGTTCGTTCTTTTCCCAGGGGTCTTGCACGCGGCCGGGCGGGATCGCCACGTCCTGCAGACCCAGTTCATCGCCATAATAAATCGTCGGCGTGCCCCGCAGGGTCAGCAGCAGCATTGTCGCAACACGCGCCGCCGCCACGCCGACGCGCGTCGCGATGCGCTTCTGGTCGTGGTTGCCCAGGACCCAGTTGGGCCAGCCGCCGGCCGGCAACGCGGCCTCATACTCCGCCACGATGCGAGCAATCACGTCTGCCTTCCAGGCGGCAAAGATCAGCTGAAAGTTGAACGGCAGATGCGCCCC
>DASWON010000478.1:0-2600 GCA_036398735.1 Rhodopila sp. | reverse complement strand
GGTTTGCGTGGGCGTATCGCGGGCGATGACGGCGTTTTGATCGAGCTTGGCTTGCGGCTCGCCGGCGAGCTGGGCGGGCGTGCGCTGGCCGAACACCATCTGGGTCAGGTGCGATTCGTAGAACAGGCCGGTTTGCTGCAGGGCGGCGCGCAGGGCCTGGATGAACTGAGCGGGCTGGGGGCCCTGCGCAGCGGCGGTGGATTGCGAGGCGGCAGCCTGATTGGTCGCGGCCAGCGGGGCTTGGCCGGGGCGCGCCGGGCCGGCTTGCCCGGGCGTTTCGCCGGGCGGGGCGGCGGGTTGTTGGGCCGCTTGGGCGGATTGGGTGGATTGGCCGACGGTTTGGGCCTGGCCGGCGATGCCGGCCGCACCGGCGGCTGCCTGACCGTTTGACGCCGCCTGGGGAGTGCCCGGCTCGGCCTCGGCTTCGGCCGGGTCCGACCACAGCGGAACACGGCCCTGGCTGGACGGCGCCTTGTCGGGGGATTGGGCCAGCAAGGCCAGGATGGTTCGGGCCGTCTGGCCCAGCGTGGTGGGCGCCGAGGCGGTCAGCTCGGTGCTGGTGATCAGGCCCCGGGCGGCCAGCGACAAGGCGACGGCGGTCTTGGCGTCGGCAATCTGCCGGGCCGTGTCGCCTTCGGCATCGGCGGCGATGGGCTGGCCGTTTTCGTCCAGCTCCAGCTGGCCGTTCCTGCCGGCTTCGCCCGTCGGGGGGACGGCATCGGGGCGGGCCCCGTTGATCAGGTTGGCATATGCCGCCATGCTGGTACCCAGCACGGCGTCGAGCCGTTGTACCAGTATGTTGCCTAGGGCTGGCGGCCCAATGCTCATAGGCTATGCGTCCTGCCTTGGTAGGCAAGCAGCAGCGACTGCTGGCGCCGCATGCGGCCCAGCATGTGGCTCAGGTTCTTGAGCTGCGGCATGGCCAGGTCGCGCACCGCGGCGTCGTTGTCCAGAATCTGCACCAGCAGGTCGTACTTGATGCTGCGGGCCGAGCTGTCCAGCGGCGGCTCGTTGGGCTCGATATTGCGCAGGCGCTCGACGGTTTCGCAGTATTCCTGCCCGTAGTGCACGACTTTGGCCCAGTCGTCAGCCTGCGCGGCCACAAGCATGGCACCCGTGATGCGGGCAATGCTTTTATAGATATCCAGCACAGGGGCCGGGGTAGGCATCATGGTGTTCTCGCGAATCGGGGCGGCAGGGAACAAACGGCGGCGGTAGGCGCTGATCGGCAGATCAGGCCTGCGGCTCGCTTGTCGGTTGCGGATCTACCGCTTGTTGCCAGGCCTCTTGCAACTCGGCCAATAGACGATCGGCCGTGTTCAATTGCTCCATGTCGGCCTTGAGATTGGCCAGCAGGAGGCAACGAGTGATGTAGTCGTACAGCTCGGACAGGTTGGTGGCGATCTCGCCGCCGGCCGAGAGGTTCAGGCTTTGCTTGAGGCCTTCGTTGATGATGCGCGAGGCGTGGCCGATGGACTTGCCGCGTTCGGCGATCTGTCCGGCTTCCAGGTAGAGCTTGGCTTTGGCAATGGCCGCCCGGGTGCCGCTGAACATCAGCGAGACCAGTCGATTGGGCGATGCGTTCAATACCGCTGTTTCCAGGCCGACATCGGCGTAGGCCCGGACGGAACGGGCGGCATAGAAAGGTTGTTGCGGTGCGTAAGCCATGGCGCGTTGCCGGGGTTAATTCGAAGAGGAAGAGTTGGTCATCGCAGCGAACTGCTGGGTCAGGTAGGAGCTGGTGTTGTTCATCTGGGAGACCAGCGTGTCGAGGTTGGTGAATTCCGTGCGATACATATTCATCTCGTCGGTGATCCGGCTTTGCTCGTTGGTGTACTGGTTGTCCAGGTCGGAGATGGTCTGCTGCAAGCCGGACTCGGCGTTCTCGATCGAGCCCGTGCTGGTCTGGGCGCCCAGGCTGTTGGTGGCGCCGAGGATGTTGTTGGTCGCGCTCTGGATGCTGGCGGCCAGGCCGCTGGGGCCGGTGAACAGGTTGGCGACGTCGGTCGGGTTCGAGGTGATCGCATCGCTCAGCTTGCTCGTGTCGAGGTCGAGCTGGCCGGTTTCGGGGTCCGTGGTGATGCCCAGGTCGGCCAGCGACTGCAGCGTGCCGGTGCCGACGAAGACCTGCAGCGCCGAGGCCAGCGAGGTCTGCACGTTGAGCGTGGTGTTGTCGCCGGTCAGCGGGCTGGACGTCTGGTTGGTGGTGTTGAACGCGGTCAGGCTGGAGATGGTGCTTTGCAGCGCGTTGTAGGCCGTGACGAAGGACTGCACGGCGGTCGTGATGACGCTCGGGTCGCTGGTGACGTTGAGCGTATCGCTGCTGCCGGAGGCCGTGACGCTGTTCAGGGTGAGCGTGACGTCGCTGACGACGTTCTGGATGGTGTTGGTCGCGCTGGTGACGGGGACGCCGTTGACCGTGAGCGAGGCGTCCTGGGCGTGCTGCGAGGACAGGGCCAGGGGCCCCGAGGTGCTGCCCGCCGTATAGCCGATGGCCGAGGCCAGCGTGCTGTTGCCGCTGACGGAAATGCTCTGGATGGCGTTGTCGGCACCGGTCTGGGTGCCGGAGACCATCAGGTAGTAGCCGCCCTGGCCGTCGC
>DASWON010000477.1:0-1702 GCA_036398735.1 Rhodopila sp. | reverse complement strand
GCTGCGGCCCGCACGACGAGTTGATCGGAGGAGACGACATCGGACACGGGGGCGGGGGTGACAGTCATACACCACCGTGCGTCACCAGGGACGATGAACGCCAGCACGCCCAGAGCGGCTAGACGAGTAGTTCCGATATCCCGGTCAGTGGTCGTAGGCGATCAGTGATCGGTGACGGGGGCACTGGTCTTGTTGTTGTGCCAGATCGCTGCGCTCATGGCCAGTAGGCGCTGGGCGATGCGTACGGCGACGCCGGCGAACGTGCGGCCGCCGTGTTGTTCCAGGTCAAGTTGGCCTTTGAGGGTGTCGTTAACTAATTCGATCAACTGGCGGATCTTCTTGAGCATGGGTTCGCCGTAGCGGGCTTTCTCGTCCTTACGCGACGGGCGCAGCAGCTCGATGCCGTGCTCGGCGGCCAGTTGCCGTTCGAACGGCTTGGACGCGAAGCCTTGTCGCTGATCAGCAGGACGCCCGGGTGAGCGGCGACAAGGCCGGCGTCGTGTTCGAGCATCGCGGCCAGGACCTCACGTTCGCCGATCTTCGGGTTGGCCAGGGCCCACAGGATCGGCATCCCGGCCGGGGTGCTTACCAGATACAGCCGCAGTCCCCAGAAGAACCGTGAGTGTGAGGCGCAGTAGCCGTAACCGGCCCAGCCGGCCAGGTCCGAGCGTTGTAACGTCGGGTGGGACATGCCGCACGGGATCGGGGTGGAGTCGACGATCCAATGGTTGTCGAACCAGAAGTCGCTGTCGCGGGCCAGGTCCCGGACCGGTATTTGTCAAGTCAAATTGAGACGGTTTGTGGCTGAGTTGTTGGCTGGTTGATCCAGGCCTGTTCGGGTAGTCGGGGTGCGCTGGGCCGGCGGGTGAACCGGTCGGGATGCTGGGCGTAGGCGGTGTCCAGCGTGGTCTGGCGGTGTCGGCGGATCTCGTCGGCGGTGTCGTAGTGCACAGACGCCGGTGTGTGCCAGCCGATCCCGGAGTGATGGTGTTCGTGGTTGTAAGCGGTAAAGAACTCATCGCAGAACGCGCGGGCGTCGGCGAGGGATCCGAACCGGTCCGGGAAGTCTGGCATGTATTTCATCGTTTTGAACTGGGCTTCGGAGTACGGGTTGTCGTTCGATGTTCGGGGTCGGGAATGCGAGCGTAGGACGCCGAGGTCGACGAGCATTTCTGATACCGGTTTCGAGGTCATCGCGCCGCCGCGGTCGGCGTGGATGGTGTGCGGTTCGATCCCGTTCCGTGCGATGGCGCCGGCGAGGAAATCGCGGGCCACGACGGCGTCCTCAGCGGCAGCGACGATCCAGCCGGTGACGTAACGGGAGAAGATGTCGATGATCACATAGCATTTGAACCAGACGCCTTTGGCCGGCCCTTTCAGCGCGGTGATGTCCCAGGACCACACCTGCGACGGACCGGTCGCGACGAGTTCCGGGCGCACCCGCGGCGGGTGCGTGGCTTGGCGGCGTCGTTCCCGGCTCTGCCCCGCCGCCCGCGCGATCCGATACATCGTGGACATCGAGCACCAGTACCGGCCCTGGTCGAGTTCCCGCGCCCAGACCTGCGGAATCGCCAGATCCGTATAGACCGGCGCGTTCAGCACCGCCAGGACCTGCTCTCGCTCCGCTGGGCTGAGCGTCTGCGGTGGCGGGGTTCGCGGCAGCCACGGCCCGTGCCGGCGCCCGACCGGCTTCGCCCGCCGG
>DASWON010000476.1:0-5402 GCA_036398735.1 Rhodopila sp. | reverse complement strand
GGACCCTGGCCGGCGACGACCCCCGCCCCTATGCGGGCTTCGGCGGAGGTGTCGCCTTGGCCAGTCCGGCGAGATACTCCGCCAGCTTTTCCGCCTGACGGCGGATATCCGGCACGGCCGTCATCTCCCAGAATGTACCCTTGGTCACGGGCCCTATCGCGAACAGCCTGCGCGAGATTGCGCCGTCCTTGTTCAGCAGGGCGCAGTTGCCGGTGACGTCAAGGCCGAGCCGCAGAGGGTCCGGCCGCGCCGCGCCGTCGCGCAGCAGCCCACGGATCAGCTTATCCGAGATCCGATCGTAATCCGCTCCGGGTCCGGCACAGTTCACCACCCGGGCGACCTCGATCGGGACCAGCGTATCCTTCTGCCGCGGGCGATACAGCACCTCGGCACGCTCGCCTTTGACCGCGTAATCGCGCACCCGTCCGACCAGGATCCGCAGCTGGCCACTGGCGCGGGCGGCGTCGATGCGGTCGGCAACCGGCCCGGCCATGCGGTGGCGATGCACGTCCCACCACGGACGCAGATGGCGCAGGAAGCGCCTGCGATCCGACAGGGACATCGCCTGCCACATGTCGATCGTGAATGGCCGCAACTCATCGATGATCGGTTGCCAGCCGCTGCCCTGGGCGATGGCACGTGTGCTCTCCTCGCGCAGGAACCGTGTCAGCGCGTTCACTGAGGTCGGGAACGGCTGGTGTTCGGTGGCGGGCACCGGCACCGTCGCATGCCGCCGTGGCAGAAGGCCACGCCGTGACAGGGCGATGATCGAGCCCCGGTGTCCCTGATCCAGCAGCGATATCACGGCATCCACGGTGGTCAGACCGGTGCCCAGCAGCAGAACCGGCGCGTCAGGATCGAGGTCGCTCAACGCGTCGGGCGCCCAGGGATCGGGGCGGTAGAACGGCGTGTCGTAGAAGCCGGCGTTCGGCACTGGCGCCGGCTCCGGCGGAAAGTTGCCAATCGCCAGTACCGCGAAATCGGCCTCGACCGAGCGGTCCCGGTCCAGACTCAGTCGCAGCTTGTGGGGTGTGCGCTCCAGCCCGATCACGTCGCCCCTGACCAACTCCAGCCGCTCGCGCCCGCTGCGCTTGATCTCATCGTTGAGCAGGGCCCGGATGTAGGCACCGAATGCGCGCCGGGGCGCGAAAGTCTGCGGGCCGCTGCCCTCGCCTTCGGGCTGGCTGGTCAGCCAGTCCAGGAAATCGTTCGGCCGGTCGTGAAACGCGCTCATCCGCGCAGCCGGCACATTCAGAATGTGGCTTGGGTTGCCGGTGCCATAGGCCAGGCCACGGCCGAACTGGCTGTTGCGCTCGATCAGTACCAGTCTGATCGGCGGTGGACAGTGGCGGAGCAGGTGCAACGACAGCAAAGTGCCGCTGAAACCGGCGCCGATGACCGCGATGGTCGTCAAGGTCGGCCGCCGCCGCGATCGGCCGGGCCGGAAGGGTTCGCCATGATTGCCTCGGTCTATTGCCTACTAATCCTATGGGAATCGGGGTATATGTCGACCCCGATGTCAACAGCACACGCCACGGTCGCGCTTCGCGGTGAACTCGGTGAGACCGACCCGTCATGAACCGCGGCTAGATCAGACGGATGTTATCCAGCAAGGGGAAATATGCCCTGCGTGCTTCGACCCTGCTGGCGGAGCGTTACACGAGTCGGCACTGGATGGCGACGGCCGAGATCGCCGACCAGCAGCAGATACCGCGCAAGTTCCTGGAGACCATCCTGGTGCAGCTGCGCGACGGCGGCATCGTCGAGAGCCATCGCGGCTCTCGGGGCGGTCATCGCCTTGCGCGCGACCCGGCGACAATCTCGGTCGCGGACATCATGCGGCTGGTCGACGGGCCCCTGGCGCTGACGCCGTGCGCCAGCGTCACCCGCTTCCGGCCGTGCACCGACTGCCCCGATGTCGATACCTGCCGGTTGCAGTCACTGATGCGTGAAGCGCGCGACGCGGTGGCCCAGGTGCTGGAGAACCGGCCGCTGACCGTCCTGATGCGCGGCGCCGACTGCTGATCCGGCGGAAGCCGGACGGCTTCGCATCGGAGCCGGCGCGGCGATCCGGGGCTGAATGCCCCCTCTATGTTCTCGCGAGCATGTCGCGAACCCGTTCCGCGAGAGCCAGCATGTCGAACGGCTTCGTCATGATCTGCATACCGGATTCCAGCCGGCCGCTGCCGACCACCGCATTGTCGGCGTACCCGGTGATGAACAGCACTTTCAGGCCCGGCCGCCGGGCCCTGGCAGCATCCGCGACCTGCCGTCCGTTCAGTCCGCCCGGCAGACCGACGTCGGTGATCAGCAGGTCGACCCGAGCATTCGAGTCGAGGATACGCAGGCCCGATGGTCCGTCTTCCGCTTCGAGGATGCTGTAGCCCTGGTCCTGCAGCACTTCCGCAACCAGCAGACGGATCGCGTGTTCGTCGTCGACCAGCAGCACGGTCTCGGTGGCCTGCTCGGGGCAGGCAGCCACGGCGGCTTTGGCCGGGCCGCTGGCGGCTTCGTCCGCGAGATGGCGCGGCAGGAACAGCCGCACCGTCGTGCCCCGGCCGGGTTGGCTCTCGATCTGCGCCTGCCCACCTGACTGCCGCGCGAAGCCATAGATCATTGACAGTCCGAGGCCGGTGCCGAGACCCAGCGGCTTGGTGGTGAAGAACGGATCGAATGCCCGCGCCGCCACGTCCGGCGGCATGCCGATGCCAGTGTCGGTGACCCGGATCACGATGAAGTCGCCCGGCGCGATATCGCGTTCGCCGGCCATCCGCGCGTTCATGTGCACGTTCTCGGTCTGGATCGTCAGCGTTCCGCCATCCGGCATGGCATCGCGCGCGTTGATCGCGAGGTTCAGAACAGCGTTCTCCAGTTGGTTGGGATCGCACAGCGTCGGCCACAGGTCGTCCGCGAGAATGTTTTCGTTGGCGATGGCGGGACCGGTGGTTCGCCGCACCAGCTCCTCCATGCCGCCGATCAGCCGGTTCGCGTTGGTCGGAACCGGGTCCAATGCCTGTCTGCGCGAAAATGCCAGCAGGCGGTGGGTCAAGGCCGCGGCGCGATCGGCGGCCGCTCGGGCGAGGTTGATATAGCGAGCGGCTTCCTCCAGGCGCCCAGCCGCGACGCGTGTCTGCAACAGATCGAGGCCGCCGGTGATGCTGGTCAGCAGGTTGTTGAAGTCATGCGCAAGGCCACCGGTCAGCTGGCCCACCGCTTCCATCTTCTGCGCCTGGCGCAACGTCTCCTCGACCCGTTCCCGCTCGGCGATCTCATTCAGGAGTCGCAGGTTGGCTTCGGCGAGTTCCCGTAGATGCAGCTTCTGTTCCGTCAGATCGGTCAGCACGCCGCACAGCAGCGTCGTGTCGCCGTCGCGCAGCAGACTGAGGGAGATATACACGGGGATCTTCGTATCGTCGGCGGTGCGCAGCGTCAGTTCGCTCCGGGCGACACCGGCGCGGGCCTGGCGCAGCAGCCGAACGAAGGCGACCTGATCTTCGGGCGACAGAAAGTCCCGCAGCGGCTGGCTGATCACGCGTTCCTGCGGGACGTTCAGCATTTTGGCGAGACAGCGATTGCAGTACAGCACCATTCCGTCGTCGCTGAGCGTGACCGCGCCCTCCTGCATCTGCTCGATCAGCACGCGATAGGGGCGATCGGCGCTTGTCAGGGTGTAGATCCGCGGGTCGTCGGCCTGGCCGTCGACCACCAGGGCGTCGACCTCGCCGCGCCGTATCGCGCCGAGCGTGTCCTCGTATTCAGCGACCTGGTATTCCAGTTCGCGGATCCGATCGGCCAGCGCCGCAGTCTCGGTTTGGATCGCTTCAGCGTTCATGCTCGTCTGGCGGTGGGGTTATGGTGACTTCCAGGCCCCTCAGGACCCGTTCCTTCTCCGAGAGATCACCGATCATCCGCCGGATTGGCAGCGGCAGCAGTTTGATCAGTGTCGGGACGGCGACAACCTGGTACTTCTCGGCCAGTTCCGGCTGCTGATAGATATCGATGACTTCCAGATCGACCTGTCCGCTGAGATGATCATCACAGATACGGCGCAGATTCTGGATGGCGAGCTGGGATCTCTGGGTTCGCCCGGCCACGATCAGACGGAGCCGATACGTGCGGGACACCGGAGGCACGGATGTGTTCAAGCTGCGCCATCCTTGCGTTTGATATCCAACCCGACCAGCAGCTTTTCAGTATTCGACAGGTCGCCGATGATCCGCTTGAGCGGCTCGGGCAGTCGCCGCACCAGAGTCGGGATCGCGAGGATCTGGTCGCCCGCCGCAAGCGTCGGATTCTGGATCAGGTCGATCACCTCGATCTGATATCGCCCGGCAAGATGGGTCTCGCAGATCCGTTTGAGGTTCGCCATGGCGGTGACCGACTTGGCGGTCTGGCCGGCGACATAGAGGCGCAAATGAAAGGTGTCTGCATCGGCATCCGAATGGCGGTCCGCCGACCCGTCCTGCACGCCCGCCGCCGGGTTGCCGGCCGCGCCATCGTCGAGGCGGTCGATACCGGTCATTCCAGGGCACTCCGGCGCGCACGCGGGGCTTCCGGCGGACCAACCGGCGACGCGCCGTACTGCTCTTCTTCCAACAGCAATGTGCGCCCCTCCGCCTCCTCGAACGCCAGCCTCGCCTGCAAATCAGCAATGCGGCGCTGCAACGCGGCCTGGCGTCGGGCAATATCGCGCCGTCTGCGCTCGATCCGCTGCACATGAAGTTCGCGCGCCGCCTGATCGCGGGCCTCCTGCAGCATCCGCGCGGTTCCGGTGAGGATGCCCTCCGAACCCACGTACGCCTCCGTCAACTGAATACCCGTATCGGTCATCAGATATTCGCGCACCTGGTTGGAGTGGCTCATGCCGCGCGACTTGATAATGCAGAGCAGGCGGTTGCGTTCGCCGTTCCCCTCCACATCCGAAAGTTTGATCCACGTATCCATCAGGGACGACAAGCCATGGTCAGTCCCGCTGCCCGCGCCGATGCTGTCGCCGCTCCGCAGACTGGTGAACAGTGAGCTGATGCCTTTGCTCTTCAACAGGTCCACCATGCGCAGCAATGCGGCATGCACCTCGGCTTCCGGACCGCGGAATGCCGAGATCGGATCCACCACGACCACACTGGGCGCGAACGCCTCGACGTCCCGGTGCATCCGGGCCAGGTGCATTTCGAGCCCGTACAGGGCCGGGCGGGTCGCTTCGAAGCGCAGCAGGCCGGCGTCGACCCAGCGCTGCAGGTCGAGGCCGACTGAAGCCGCGTTGCGGCACATTTCGGCGGCTGACTCCTCGTAGGCGAAGAACAGGCAGCGTTCTCCCCGTTGGCACGCGGCATTGACGAAGTGACAGCCAATCAGCGTCTTGCCGGAACCGGCGACGCCGGACAGCAACAGGCTGGATCCGC
>DASWON010000475.1:0-24409 GCA_036398735.1 Rhodopila sp. | reverse complement strand
CGTAGTCCGTCAGATCGAGCGCGTGCATCGCAAACGGATAGAGTGCGAACCCCAGTCGATGATACACCCGCGCGCCCGGAAGCCGCTGCATCCATGAGGTGCGGACATCCCATTCGGCAAACGCCGGCGGCAGCACCTCCGGTCGGTACACGGGGCAGTACACCGGAGCCTCGGGAAACATGTCGTGGAACTCGGCCAGCACCTTTTCAGCGCCACCGTTCTGGTTCAGCGCGTCGTGTACCAGCGCGATCTTTCCCGGAACGAATGGCTGCGTCCCATCGCTGGGGCCGACTGACCGCTGGCGCGGCGTTACATCCCACATCGTCTAGGCCGCCTCGCTCGAGGGCCGCGCCAGAAGCCGATACGCCTCCAGGTCGCGTGCCTCGTATCCGGACGGATCGACGGCGTTCAGCATTGCACCGACGACATTGGCCCCCGCGAGCCGCAAGCGCCGCAGCGCGCCATGCAGCACGCCAAACCTGGTCCCGGCCCACCTGACCACCAGAACCGTTGCATCCGCCACGGCGGCGAAGGACAGCGCGTCATCCACGATCGCGAGCGCTGGCGTGTCGATCACGATGACATCGTACAGATTCCGCGCCTCCTGCAGAACGATCCTGATGCTTTCAGGCGAAAGCACGTACTCCGGTTCCGCCGTGCGGTTGTCGCTGGCCAGAATATCGCAGCCGGCGTCCTGGTTGCGCGTGACGCTGTCAGCGAGCGATGTCAGGCCACGCAGGACCTGGCCCAGTCCGCCCGGCGTGTCTAGGCGCAGCAGTCGCGTGAGCCCCGCCCGGCGCAAGTCGCCGTCGATCACCAGCACACGCCTGCCGTTCATCGCGACGCTTTTCGCGAACAGCAACGAAACGAGGGTCTTGCCTTCGCTGGCCATCGCCGACGTGAAGACCACGACGTTGGGGCCGTCGGACTGGCAGCGGAAGAACACCGAGTTCCGCAGTGTCTGGAAGGAGATCGCGAGCTGTGATCCCGGCGTCAGGCTGGGCCACCGCTGCTGCGGGCTGAACCGAACCTTGGGAACCGTCGCCAGGCCGGGGATCCCGCTCTGCAGCTCGACATCGCCCACGCTCTTAAAAGTCCGGGTCTGCAGCAGATCCCGCGCCACCGCCAACATCCCGGCAATGATCGCCGCGCCGGTTGCGGCGATTGCGCCCAGCACCCCGACCCGCGGAAAGGTCGGACGCAGCGCCAACGAGGCCGTCGAGACCAGACGTGCGTCGGGCTCCTGCGTCTCGCGCTGCACCGCGACCTGTTTTGACCGCGCCAGCAGGTCGTCGTAGAGGCGCCGGTCCGCATCGGTCTCACGTGCAATCTGATTGGCCGTGAGCTCGGCTGCGCTGGTCGTTCCGAGTTCAACCTCCAGCGCGCTCTTGGTGCGCTCGAGGCCTGCCACATTGTTCTGCGCTATCAGCGCATCCTGCTTGGCCGAGGCGACAAGGCGACCAAGTTCCGCACCCAGATTGGCGCGAACATCCGTGAGGTTTGCCTTGGCGGTTCTCAGGTCCGGATAGTTACGGCCGAACTTCTCCTGCAGGCCGGCGACATTCTGCGAAGCCACCGCCTCCTGGGTTCTCAGTCGTTGCAGAAGGTCAGAGGACAGCAGAGCCGTGTCCGCGCCGCCTGCGCCCGGCCCGCCTCTGGCGATGTTGCTCAGCTGCTGATACCGCGCGGTCTTGCGGGCGAAGTCGAGCCTGGCTTCAGCGAGCTGGCCGATGATGTCGGTCAGCTGGCGCCCGGCCATGGTGTCGCCGCCGATCTTGAGCAGACCGTTCTGGGACCGGAATTCCTGCTGCTTGGCTTCGGCAGCGAGCAACTGTGCGGAGAGGTGCCCCAGTTCGCTTTCGAACCAACTTTCCGCCTTGCGGATGACGAGCTGCTTGGCGGTGCGTTGATCGTTCAGGTAGGTTTCGAGGTGCGCCGCCAGGACACGCTGCGCCAGAACGGGATCGCTCGCGCTGAACGAGACCGCAATAATGAACGACCTGGTGTCGTTGAATGATGAGAAGTGGCTCTTATAGGCAGCGACCGCGGCCGCGGTGCGTGCCTCGGGAGAGCGCGGCACGCGCGGCTGCCGTTGCAGACCGAGGCGCGCCAGCAACAACTCCAGTGTGCCGGCGTTCTCCGCCCCCTGCGGCTGGGCACCGAATTCCGGATCGTCCTGCAGGTTGAGCTTCTCGACGACATGCAACGCGAGTTCATCGCTGTCGAGGATCTGCATTTCACTTCGTACAAAATTCAGGTCTGAGATCCCGCTGGGTGCTTCCTGAACCGACTGCAGATTGGTGATGTGGGTCTGGCGCGGATCGATGATCAGAAGCGCCTCGGACGTATAGCGCGGCTTGAGATGAAGGATGACCGCGAGGGCGCCGCTCAAAAGAACAGCGAAGCACGCACAGAATAACAATTTTCGGCGCCAGAGAGTAGACAGAATGCTGCCCATTGTCAAAGTGTACCGTCTGGTACCTTCGTCATAGGGCGCGTCGGTGCGCCTGTATTGCGGCTCTTCCTGGGGAATGCCAAATCTGCGCACAGAATGATCGGTGATCATCTTGATCCGGTCACGTCAAATCGCGACTTTGAAATAACCTGGTGCGGGTTGAGCAGATCAACCAAGGACGTGCCGCGTGCAGATGATTGCAGTATCAACTTGGTGCTCATAGCCCCCAACACGCCGCAGGTGAGCCGGCAATTTGTCATGCGAAGACGGGCGAAGCCACTCACGATTCCGAGAATTCTGTGTCGTAATGGACGCGGAATGTGGATCGGCGCATCAAAAAACTATTGCCACTCGTGACGTTTGGACGCTTTACTACTTGGCATTTTGTCAGCTGGTATACTTGCGAATAGGGAATGGCCTCTTGATACCTTCCGAGCCGACGGTCCTCTCCAGTCCTGATGATTTCGCCGCAGAGTCAAATACAACAGATTCGCCGCTACTTCAGGCTTCCCGGGCACAAGAGCTACGTGTATTGCAGATCGGCATGCTGTGGGGCCAGGGCGGAACCGCCGGCGGCCTCGACCGTATATACACCGACCTTGTTCGCGCACTTCCAGCCTGCGGAGTAAACGTCACGGGCGCGGTCTGGGGACCGGACGACGTCGCCGCGCTTTCTTCCGGAAGGGTACACAGCTTCGCGCCGCAGTCCGCAACCACTCTGCAACGTTACCGCGGCGCCAGACGCGTCATCGCCAGCCTGATGCGAGAACAGCACTTCGATCTGGTGGCATCGCACTTCGCCTTGTACTCCGGGCTGGTCTACGAACGGCTGCGCCGGCAACCGCTCGTCGTGCACTTTCACGGCCCCTGGCACACTGAGGGAGCCGAAGAAGGAACCGGCCGGATCGGCGTGCGCTGCAAATACCAGATTGAAAAGGCCGTGTACCGCCGCGCGGACCGCGTCATCGTACTGTCGCTGGCATTTCGCGACCTGATCGTTTCCGAATTTGGCATTCCGGCGGATCGCGTTCGGCTGGTGCCGGGTCATGTGGATCTCGAACGCTTCGGCACGACCGTCACCCGAAGCTCCGCCCGAGCGCGCCTTGGCTGGCCGAACGATCGCCCGATACTGTTCAGTGTACGCCGGCTGATGCGCCGAATGGGGCTGGATCGCTTGGTGGAGGCGATGAGGATTGTTGTTGAGCGAATTCCCGACGCGCTGCTTTATATTGGTGGCAAGGGCCCGATGAAACCTTTGCTTGAGCAACAAGTAGACGCCGCAGGGCTGCAAAATAACGTTCGTCTACTCGGTTTCATTCCGGATTCAGATCTCCCTCTCGCGTATCGTGCCGCTGACCTGAACGTCGTGCCGACAACCTTGCTCGAAGGCTTCGGCCTGACCGCCGCCGAGGCCATCGCAGCCGGCACGCCATCAATGGTAACGCCAGTCGGCGGACTGCCCGAGGTGGTTGTGCCGCTCTCAGCGGATCTGTTGTTCGCGTCCACATCCCCCGCCGACATCGCCGCGGCGCTGACGGACGTTCTGCTCGGCCGTACGCGGCTGCCCACGCAGCAAGAATGCCGTGCCTACGCGGAAGCGCGGTTCTCGCTGCCGGCGGCCGCGAAACGAACCGCCGCCGTCTACCTTGAAGCAATGCAATAGGATCCGGCCGATGCGCATCGCAATGATCGCGGGATATTATCCGCCGGACGTCCGCGGCGGCGGTGAGATCTCCACCCAGCTTCTGGCACAGCTCCTGGCCCGAGCCGGATGCGACGTGCAGGTCATCACCTGCGGCCTGCGCGAAGAACAAACCATCGACGGGCCGGTCACGGTCAGGCGCATGCTGTCGCCCAACATCTACTGGAACTACCGAACGCGGGCCAGCCTGCCGAAAAAGCTCGTCTGGCATCTCGGCGAGAACATCAACCCGCGGGCACGGGCACGACTGCTGACCTCTTTTCAGGAGATCAGGCCGGACCTGGTCCTGACCTCCACGATCGAGAACTTCGGCGCGGAGGCATGGCTCGCGCCCGCGTCGGCCGGGATCCCATGCATCCATATTCTTCGTAGCTACTACCCTTTCTGCTGGCGCGGGAACGCCGTGCACAAGGGCAGCAACTGCGAGGGCCACTGCCTCGACTGCGCAGTGCTGACCGCCGGGCGCAAGCGCGCTTCCCAGCACGTCAACGGCGTGGTCGGAATCAGCCGCTACATCCTGGCACGTCATCGCGATCAAGGCTTCTTCCGGTCGGCGAGCACCGCGCTCATCCCCGAACCGATCTCCTGCGGCGACCCGCCACGCCGGACACGCACCGACGCGGTCCGCCGGTTTGGCTACCTCGGCGTGCTCAGCCGCGACAAGGGGTTGGAGACCCTGGCCGCCGCCTGGATCAAAGCCGGCACTGCGGATGCGCGGCTCGTCATCGCCGGGACCGGACAGCCGGACTATGAAGCCGCGCTGCGCCAGGCCTTCCCCTCCGACGTCTCATTCGCCGGCTGGGTGGACAGCGAACGCTACCTTGCCGAATTGGACTTCCTGATCGTGCCGTCGGTGTGGAACGAACCGTTCGGCCGGATCGTGATCGAGGCCTTCGCCCAAGGGGTGCCGGTGATCGGCAGCCGGATCGCCGGCATCGCCGAGACGATCAACGATGGAGAGACCGGATTTACCTTTCCGCCGGGCGACGTCGATGCCTTGGCGGCGACAATACGGATGTGCGCCAGCCTCTCGGATGCGGGCCATCAGCGGCTGTCGGAGCGGGCACGGGAGGATGTCAGGCGGTATGACTCGGAACTGGTAGGTCAGGCCCATGTCGGGTTCTACAACAGCGTCATCCGGCAGTATCGTGCCGCCGTTTCGACGCCGACCGCCGCACGACCCGCCCTGCCGTGACATCGCAGCCGAATGGTCCGCCGCGCCGCGTCCTGCTGGTCAACCGTGTCGGGTACCTGGGCGGCGTGGAGCGGATCATCCTGACATTGGCGACCGGATTGGGTGCCCTCGGCTGGACCCCGGTGCTGGCCTGTCCCGGAGAGGGCGATCTGGCCCGCGCGGCCCGCGAGCAGGCGATCGAGGTCGCGCCGTGCGGCTTTGACCGGATGCGCATCACCGCGAATCCGAAGGTCTTCCTAGGATACCCCATGGCGCTGCTGAACGGCAGCCGCGACATCCAGCGACACTGCCGGGTACACGCGATCGACGTGATCCATGCGCATCATCCGGTTACTGCTCTGTATGCGGCCCGCGCGGCCCGCTCTCTCGGCATACCGCTGGTCCTGCATGTCCATGAGACACTGCCGGCCCGGCCGCTGTACGGCCTCGCCATGCGGCTGGCGCTGCGTCACGCGACGTCGGTGCTGTGCGTCTCGGGCGCCGCCCGGAAGCTGGCATTGGCGCTGGGCGCGCCGGCCGAACGGACACGCGTCGTCTACAATGGGGTGGATCCGCAGTTTCTGGAGGCGGCGCCGCCGCGGCCCGCCCCGTCGGTCCTCCGCGCGGGCGGTGGTCCGCATGTCGGCCTGTTCGGCGTGCTGGAACCGCGCAAGGCCCCGCACGTGTTCCTGGAGGCTGCGTCCAGCCTGGCGAGGCAGTTTCCCGCGGCGCACTTCTGGCTCGTTGGACCGGCGGCGTTGAAGGATAAGCAGGACTACGTGGACGCTCTGCGGCGCCGCGCGGAGATGCCCGACCTGAGCGGCCGGGTGTCCTTTACCGGCTTCCAGGCGGACGTGGCGCCCTGGCTGGCCGCCATGGACGTCGTGGCACAGACCTCGGTGGCGCTGGAGAGCTTTGGCATGGCGGCGGCAGAAGCGCTGTCGCTTGGCCGTCCGGTCGTCGCGACCGACGTCGGCGGACTTCCGGAAGTCGTCCGGGACGGTGAGACCGGTCTGATCGTGCCGCCGGGCGACGCCGCGCGGCTGGCCTGGGCGCTCGGGCATTTCCTGGCATCGCCGGCGGCGCGGGCGCGGTTCGGCGACCGCGGGGCAATAGACAGTCGCGCTCGCTTTGCGCCGTCGGTGTTCCGTGCGGACGTGGCGCGAGCCTACGAGGAAGCCTGCCGCTAGCCTCCTGAGAAAAGAAATTTTCTGTCGCGCGCCGTCATCTGCGGTTGCAGTGCGAGCAAGATCGCGCGCGGCTTACCTGCCCACCTCACGCCGATGTATTCGTTTGATTAATTAGCAGTTAATCGGGCCAGGAACCAAATATTGAGGGCCCAATGTATTCACGACGTGTCTCTGGCACTGTCCCTTTAATCCATTGTTATCATCAGCGAACTTTCTGATCCCGACCCGAGGCGTCGGGAATTCGGCCTTTTCCTGGAGAAGCGTTGCCCGGGTTATCGTGCTGTTACGTATCGTACAGAATCATAAGATAGGAATATTGCGGTATGATCGCATTAATCATCACGTAACAAAAAGGAGTTGACAGGACCTGACGGAAATGTGATTGATCCGCCTGCGATCATTCCCCTTTCAGTTCAACCGCATGTAGTTGCGGGTCAGGCTTCTTATGTCATCGTCAACCCAGGCAGTACGGTCCTCAAGCTTTACCCAGTCCATCGGCGTCAATACACACCTTGGCTTTGGCTGGCTCGGCACTCCATTTTCCAATGTAACAGCGGTGAAAAGCGAACTCAGTTACTTGGGGGTAAGCCATGTGCGCGACATGGCGCCGGTCAGCTACATGCTGCCGGCCTATGAATCACTCGGCGCGAACGGGATAAGGTTCGACCTAATCGCGTCGAACTATGCCACTGATGTCGCAAGCGTTCTTGCTGGCAATTTGTCGCTCATCAATCAGCTGCTGCAGGTGTCGCCGGGCAGCGTTTTTTCGATTGAGGGCCCCAACGAAGTGAATGCCGTCAGTAATCAAGTAACCTATAATGGCGCGTCGACCGCGAACCCATATGTCGCTGACCAGATCATGCAGGCCGTCTACACAGCGGTCCACGCGGATCCCGCGCTCAAAGGCGTGCCCGTCCTGAACCTGTCGCTGAGCAACGGCATCGCCGGCTGGCAAAGCTACCTGTCCGGGATGGGCAACATGTCGGGATATGTGGACGGCGGAAACTACCACATCTATCCGAACCTGGGGGCCCAGCCGGCGACGGTTCTGCAGCAGATGATCCCCTATGCGCAGCAATCCGCCCCTGGCCGGCCGGTCACCATCACCGAAGCCGGCTACTTCACGGCCTACCAGGATGCCTCCGGCTGGGGCGGCGTCGACGCGCAGACCCAAGCCAAGAACACCCTCAATCTGCTCGCCGACGCGTACAAGGACGGCGTCCAGCAGACCTACCTCTATGAACTCATGGAGGGTGTCGCCAACCCGTCCACCACCGATATCGAGAACACCTTCGGCCTGTTTCATTCTGATGGGACGCCGAAGCCGGCGGCGATCGCCCTCCATGACCTCACCACCATCCTGTCGGATCCGTCGGCCACGGCCCAGACCTTCGCAGCAGGCACCCTGCCCTACACCATCGCCAACCTGCCCAGCACCGGCAACAGCCTGCTGCTGGAGAAGTCCAGCGGCGCTTTCGACCTGATGGTCTGGGCGGAGCCGAAGGACTGGAACCCCGCGACCGAAACAGCCATTGCGGTCGCGCCGGTGGCGTCGGTGGTCGGCCTCGGCGCAACCTACCAGACCGTCAAGATATTCGATCCGCTGGTCGGTACCGCGCCGATCTCGGTGCTGAGCAACGTCAGCACGGTGACGTTGCAGCTGACCGATCATCCGCTGATCGTGGAGGTGGAACCCAATCCCGCTGCGAAGACCTACACCCCAGGCTCAGCCGGCGGAACCATCAACAGTACGGGCGCGGACACTGTGCTGGCGGGCTCCGGGGCCGTGACGGTCAACGCCACCGGTCCATCCATAACCATCCAGGGCGGCACGGGCGCGCTGACCTATACGGGGACAGCACGCGCCACGATCACCGGGGCGTCGGGCGCGATGAAGCTGACGCTGTCCGGCACCGGCTGCGCCGTCACCGGAGGCTCGGGCGGCATGACCGTGGTCGATCTGGTCGGCGGCAATACGATCACCGGCGGCCCGGGCAATGCCAGCAACGGCATCACGGTCACCACGACCAAGGGCAATGACACGATCCGGACCGGCGCCTGGACGGCCCCCAACTTCATTACACTTGGCTCGGGAAATGACAACGTCACGTCCAATGGCACGTCGACCATAACGGGCGGTACCGGAAACGCCGCGATCTCGATCAATGGGTGGTGGGGCAATGTCACCACCGGAACCGGCACATCCACCGCGGTGTTCAACGCCAATGGCGTCGTGAGCACACATGGACACGACACGATCACCGCCTACGCCCCGCTGACGATCGATGCCGAAGGTCCCTCCACAACCGTGACGGGTGGCAGCGGCTACCTTTGGTTCAGCGGGGCCGGCACCGCGGCGATCACAGGCGGCAGCGGCGGCGGCAACTTCGATCTCACCCGCGCCAATGGCGACACCGTCACCACCCAGGCAGGCGCGACCGATACGATCTGGCTAGGTAACGGGTCCGCTGCATTGACGCTTCAGGGCACGGATTCCGTCCATATGGGTGCCGGGTCCGCGACGATATCGGCCCGATCCGGCCTCGACACGATCTTCCAGGGCGCCGGGTCCATGACGTTCCTTCAGGGTGCCGCGACCGCTTCCGTGACGACCGGCTCGGGACCGGCTACCTTCAATATCCTTAACACCGCGGCCGGATCACTGACGATTTCCGGCTTCACCATCGGACGTGACACGCTGCATATCGACAGCACGTCAGGTATTGGCATAGCCTCCGAACAGATTATCGGCGGATCGGCGCAGATCCTTTTCAGCAATCACACGGAGGTGAGACTGGCAGGCGTGACCGATCTGACGCAAAGTCATCTGTTCAGTTGACATTGATCCAGCCATCACTGGGACCATGCCAGGCTTGACCGACCTGACGCAGGGCCATCTGTTGACTAAGCAAAAGCAACGATTTCTTGTCGTATCAATGGCTGTTCAGAGATCCTCGCGCTAGATCGGTTTGGGTCGACCGGACTTGCATTGCTCATGCCTTATATCCCGGATGGACCGGGCCCTCCCCACCCATGACTTGCGGCGCTTCGAGTGCAGGTCATGGGTCACCAGGCCGTCCCCTCGCTCGCCCCGTAGTGACACGCAAGTTGGCCGCCCGGCGCGTTGGCCAGCGTGAAAAGGCTCTGTCCCGCTCGCACGAGATCGTGGTGACAAATATACTTGCAAGTACCGCGATGCATGAGGCAATTCTCCTTGTCGCAAGGAGAACCGAATGTCCGCATCGAACGGGATCCCACGGGTGGCGTCGAGCCGGATCCCGTCGCTGGATGGCCTGCGCGCGGTCTCGATCGGGC
Organism: Rhodopila sp.; assembly: GCA_036398735.1. Classification (GTDB taxonomy): domain Bacteria; phylum Pseudomonadota; class Alphaproteobacteria; order Acetobacterales; family Acetobacteraceae; genus Rhodopila. Next base: position 14,573 of record DASWON010000475.1, on the reverse strand, counting down.
TGGTAATCCTGGCTCATTCGGTCGAGTTTCTTCCGCCCCATCTCGCCGGACGAGGCCTCGCCGCCTACGGATCCATCGGGGTATCGATTTTCTTTGTGATATCGGGATTCCTTATCACCAGCATCCTGCTCGACGAGAAATCGAGCCACAACCGGATCGATATCAGGAACTTCTATATCCGGCGAATTGTTCGAATAATGCCGGCGTATTACTGCTTTCTCGCGATCATGATCCTGTTGTCGGCCTGCGGACTGTTCGTTCTGACCAGCCGGGATATCATCGCCTCCCTATTGTTCGTCCGCGACTACAAGACGGGTGCGCAGTCATACCTGCTCGGGCACACCTGGTCCCTCAGCGTCGAGGAGCAGTTCTATCTGTTCTGGCCCGTCACCGTCTGGCTGTTCGGCCGAACAGCGCTGCTGCGGCTGTGCATCGCCGTGATCGTGATCTGCCCGGTCCTGCGCGTGCTGACTTATGTTGCGATCCCGGACCTGCGGGACGCGATCGACACAATGTTTCATACCCGAGCCGATACCTTGATCTTCGGGTGTGTTCTGGCGCTGCTCTGGCGCTCCGAACGGACAGTCGCGTTGCCCGGCTGGCTGCTCAAAGCGCCGACAGCGGCGGCGGCCTGCGTTTTCCTTCTGGTGGTTTCGCCATACCTGCGGCTACGCTTCGGCGGCGCGTATATTTTTCCGGTCGGACTGTCAGCCGAGGGCCTTGCCATCGTGTCGGTGATCTGCTGGGCGGTGGCTCGACCGACGACGCTGACGGGGCGTTTGCTCAACTCCCGGCCCGTCGTGGCGATCGGGGTCCTGTCCTACAGCATCTATCTGTGGCAGCAGATCTTCCTGGTGCCCGACATGGTCGGACTGCCGAAGTTCTACCCGCTCAATCTGGGTCTCGTGATCGTGGCGGCCGCCACATCCTACTATGCGTTGGAAAAGCCGCTGATCGGGCTGCGGCAGCGGCTTCACCGCCGGAGCGTGGCGTCTCGTCAAGGGATCGCGCCAGGACGGGATGTGACGTCACCCGGCCAGGGCGCCCGCGTCTCCGAGGCAGGCTGACCTCGGCGACCACTGCGTCGCCCAGCCTGCCGCTCCCAGCCGAGGCAGCCTCGCCGGACCGTCGCTGCGGCACCAGGCCGCCGACGCTGAGCCGAGCCTCGCAGCCTGGGAACCACGAGCCGCACGCAATGCCCGGCGCAGAAGATGTGCCGGATGCGCCGCCCGGGCCGACCTGGCCCCTTTTCACGTCCGTGCCTTTCCTTGCGGCTTGTGCCGGATTACCGGCCATGCTCCGCTTGACCGGACCGGTGCCGAGCAGGCGGGTCGCCAGGCTCGGCGCGGGCTGACGCCAGTGTTCCGGTAGACTGGAATCAGGCGAAATCGCGAGCCCGTTCGATGTCATCGAGCACGCTGGCATGCGATACCAGAAGCACCTCGTCAAAGCCGAGCTGCTTGATCCGCTTCATCCGCTGGCGCGCCTCGTCCGGAGAGCAGATCAAGGAGACGTGGGCTGTCTCCGCAAGGCTGGCGGACTCCGGACGGTTCGCGAGATCGACGGCGACGTTGGCGAGGACCGCGTTGGTGCCGCCGGCGTCACGATAGATGCGCATCCCGGCCTCGAGGTCGTCCCAGCTGCTGTAGCGGCCGGATGGCGTCCACCCCTGGCATTCTTTTGCGGCATAGGTGATCCAGCGTGCACTGCGCCAGGCGCCCATCAGGATCGGCGGTCCACCTTCGCACCCGGGCCAGACCGACAATGTCCCGCCGCTGTTGGTGGCCTCGCCACGCCACGCGCGCCGCATGATTTCCAGGGACCGTTTCATTGCACCAAAGCGGTGATCATAATCGGCGCCGAGCAACTCGAAGTCCGCCCGTGTGGAACCGCTGCCGACGCCAAGCCGCAGGCGGTTGGCCGACAATGCCTGTACCGACTGCACCCGATGCGCAAGTTCGATTGGGTGTCGCAATGGCAACTGCAGCACCGCGATGCCAAGCTCCACCTTGCTCGTTACTGTTGCAGCGACCGACAGTTCAATGAGCGGATCCAATGTCGGACGCCCTCGGCCGAGCGAGTCCCCGACCCATATGCCGGGGAACCCGCTGGCTTCAATGCGACGGGCATAATCGGCCATGCGGGGCAGCAATCCCGCATGCGGCTCGATAGTGGGATCCACACGGATCATGGCACTGACTCTCATGGTCGCCCTCCGATCACGGGTAAGCCTGTCACGCAAACCTCCGTTGTCTGCTGATGAAGCACGCAAGCAAGAACGCCGCAAATCCGTCGCGGCCGTGGACGGGGGCGATGGCAGCGCACAGCTCGACACGTCCAGCCGTCGCGATGAGCACGACACTGTCACGCTGCGGCGCGTCCGTCACCTCCAGCCGGTGATGACCGGCGCTTTAATCGATGCCGACCGGGTTTTCTCATGGTCCGAGTCACAGCTTCCGGAGCGACCCGGAGCATCTGCATGCGCGCCTGGCTCGTCCTTCCGCGGCCCGGACGAGCACCACGGCCCCGCAACGTTCACGTCGTTGGCCGAGAAACAACCGACCCGGGCAAACGCCACCGTGTGGAGTGTCGGCCCCGAGAATCTGCCGCGGGACCGGGTATGGGTGTCGCGAAGGACGCTAGGTGCTGTCCCTCTGGATGACCTCGAAGCCGAGATCGACGATCGAAGGCAGACCGGCCTGCCCGTTCAGCCGGTCGAGCAGAAGTTCGGCGCTGCGCTTACCGATTTCCTCACGCGGGATGCGCAGGGTCGTAATGGAGGGCACCACGTGACGCAGCAGGTCGACGTTGTCGAAACTGGCGATGGCGACACGCTCCGGCACATTCCAGCCGCGCCGCTGGCATTCGAACAGCGCACCGACCGCCATCACGTCGGCGGCAAAGAAGATCGCGTCGATCGCGGGGTCGATCTCCAGCAGGCGCACCACCGCGTGGGCGCCGCCGGCAAAGCCCGACTGCGTTTCCATGGCGATGGCAGGGTCTTCCGGCAGGCCGAGTTCCTTTAGCCCGGCGAAATAGCCCAATGTCCGTTCGGCCGCGCGGTCGTTGTCCTGGCGGGGCAGACTGACGAATCCGATCCGGCGGTAGCCCAGCCGCCCGAGATGCACCGTCATCGCCTTCGCCGCGGCGAAGCTGGAATAGCTGACGCAGCTGTCCAGCGGCCGCTTCAACAGGTTTCCGACCTCGATGGTGGGAATTCCGGCCGAACGAATAAGCGCCTCCGTGCGGCTGGTGTGCTTGGTATTGTACAGGATCAGCCCGCAGACCCGTTGACCGAGGAACGCCGCGACCGCCTCTTCTTCGGCGTTCGGCAGCAGGCCGGTATCGGTGATCATCAGGTGAAAGCCGCGCCCGCGCAGCACGTCGGATATCGCCTTGACCGTTCCCGCGTACAGCGAATCGTTGATGCCCGGCAGGATCAGCCCGATGACGTTCGACCGGCGGGAGGACAGGCTGCCCGCCAACCGGTTCGCGACATAGCCGGTCTCACGGATCGCCGTGCGCACACGCTCCAGCGCCGCGCCGGACACGCTATCGGGGTCACGCAGCGCACGCGAGACGGTCATTGCGGAGACGCCGGCGCGCTCGGCGATCTCCTGCATCGTCACCCCGTTTGCTTTCGCCGCCGGCAATTGCCGCATACGCTGGTCCGACCTTGTTAGCGGCAACATATAGCGGTTGGCCACGGGATCGGCCACCCGCATGCAGCGTTGCCGCGTGGGCCCTGCGCCAGGATCTCAGCCCGAAGTTCGTCCGCGTCGGATCGGCTCCTACCGAACTTCGGATTGCGATCGCTCAAGGACGAGCCACAGCGATCCGACCCCGGCAATCACCCAGCGGAAATGGCCGAAGCAGACCACCGTCCCGTTCATCGCATCGGTGTGCCCGCCAGCGCAGCGGCCAGCGGAGCGATCGTTGCCAACCCGTCCACCTGCCATGTCGCCCGGGTGACGGTGTCGGCGTCGCCCTGAAACGAACCGTGCCTGATCAGGCCGCGCACCTTGTCCTCGATCTCCCGGTCCGAGAGCGGTCGCTCGGAGCTGCCTTTGGCGTGCAACACCGTCGTGCGCAGTGTCCGACCGTCCGAGGTTCTGACGACGACTGTCGCCGCGCCGATGGGAAGTGCCGGGTCCAGTTCCGCCTTCGTCCGCCCGCGCAGCGCCACGACCGCCGGATCATCGACAACCGCATCGGAGAATTCATCCAGTCCCGCTCCCCCGAACAGGAACGACACCGCCGCGCAGTGGTGGATGCTGACGCGTGCGTCGCGCGCGTTGGTCACCTTTCGATCGCCGCGGTCAAGCAGCAGTTGGTTGCCCGATACCGTGATTTCGGCGATATCGGCCTGGGTCAGCGCATGTTCCTGGCGCAGCGCCAGGCAGGCGTCGATCACCGTGTGGAAGACGATGCCGCACGGATAGGGCTTGTAGGTGTTGCTCAGCAGTTCCCACCGCTCGCCCAGGTCGCCCACGATTTCCGGCACGACCGGTACATCGCCCATCGCCCGCGCCCAGCCAAGCGCACCTTCGATCGCCGCCGGCGCCGCCTCATAGCCCTGCTCTGCCAGCAACGCTGCGAACAGCCCGTTGCGCGCGGCGTTCCCGACGCTCACGTTCTTGGCCGCGCTGGGCAGGTTCTCCACCAGTCCGGCGGACTGGCTGGCAGCGATGCCCAGCGCGTGCCAGGTCTGCGTCGCGTCGAGCCCCAGCAGCCTGGCGCTCGCCGCCGCGGAGCCGAATACGCCGCAGGTCGAGGTGATATGCCATCCCCTGGCGTAATGGGCGGGCGACACCGCGTTGCCGATCCGGCATTCCACTTCGGCGCCAAGAATGAACGCCTGCAGCATCGCCGCACCGGACAGCCCGCGTTGTTCCGCCAGCGCCAGCGCGGCCGGGGCGACCGGCGCGGTGGGATGGATGACGGTACGCAGATGCGTGTCGTCGTAGTCCAGCAGGTTGGCACCGACGGCGTTGATGAACGCCGCCCCGAACGGATCGAGCCGCTGGGTTCGCCCGATCAGCGTCACGCGATCAGCACCCGATGCCGGCAGCAGAACCCGCAGCGCCACCTCGATGGGCGCTGTGTGAGCGACGCCCAGGGCACAGCCGATGAAGTTCAGCAGTGACCGCTTTGCCTCATGCCGCACCCGCGGCGGCAGGGCATCCCAGTGCGAGGCCGCGACGAAGCGGCCAAGCTGTTCTCCGACGAAGCCGTCGGGGTGGGGAGACGCCATGTTCCTACCGCCCGTCGACTTCGACGCCGGCCCAGCCCTCCACGAGCTTCACCATCTCCGTAAAGTCGGATCCCGGCCCATAGACGGCGCTGGTCATCGCCAGGAACTGGCGGACGGCGGCGCCCACGACCATCGGCACGTTCATCGCCTCCGCCTCGTCGGTGCACAGCCGGACGTCCTTGTGTGAGAGGCCCGTGGCAAAGCCGAAATCGAAGGTGCGAGGCAGCACGGCGCGGGGGAACTTGTCCTGGGTGGCGCTGTTACGCCCGCTGCTGACATTGATCACGTCCAGCATGACCTTGGGATCGAGGCCCGCCTTCACGCCCATCACCATGCCCTCGGAGGTGATCGCCAGGGCGGCGGCGGCCAGCAGGTTGTTGACCAGCTTCAGGGTCTGACCCAGGCCCGGCTTCTCGCCCACGAAAAAGCGCTTGCCCAGGTTCGCAAGCAACGGATCGAGCTCGTCGTAAATCGCCCGGGGACAGGACACCATCAGCGCCAGCGTGCCTTTCTCGGCGCCGGTGACCCCGCCGCTCACCGGGCAGTCGACCAAAGCGATCCGCCCGTCTTTTTCCAGTTCCGCCGCGACCGCGGTCGCCGTGCGCGGGCCGGTGGTGGACAGATCGACGATGACACGGGCGCGACCGCCGGCGTGCAAGCCGTTGTCACCGAGCACGACGTTGCGCACGACGTCCGGGGTCGGCAGGCTGGCGAACACGATATCGGCTGCTGCCGCGACTTCCGCCGGGCTGCCGGCCGGCTTGGCGCCGCGCTGCACGGCGATCGCCATCGCCTGGGGCACCGGATCGTACACATGCACGACATGTCCAGCCTCCAGCAGCCGCACCACCATCGGTCCGCCCATCCGGCCCAACCCGACAAACCCTAGTTCCTGCTCAGCCATTTATCCGTCCTCTTTCCCTCGTTTGTCGGTTCCGGTCCTGTCGGACCGGTTGTTTTGCCGATCCGCGGCGGATCCGCACCAGGTGGTCCGGCAGCAACACGCATGCCTCGCGGTTGACGCGCGGCGTGGATGCCGGACCGGTCCGATAGCGGCCGCACTGGGGCCCGGCCGATGGATGCAACCGGGGCGTGATGCCGGACCGGTCCGATGACGACGACCGGGGCCCCGCCGATGGGTGCCACCGGGCTCCGTCCGATGGATGCAACCGGGGCGTGATGCCGGGCCCGCCCGGTGGGCGGCCGCACCGAGGCCCCGCCGATGGGTGCCACTGGGCTCCGTCCAATGGATGCAACCGGGGCGTGATGCCGGACCGGTCCGATGACGACGACCGGGCTGCGACCTGGTGCGCGGCAGACGCAACCGACGCAACGGCTGCAGGCGGCAGCGAACAGGCGCGGCGTCGACCACCCCCTAATCGTCCTCGGCCGAATACGGCGGGTCCGCCGGTCGCCGTTGCGGTGACCCGGAACGGATATTGTCAGTGTGCCCGGTCCTTGACGACCACCCCCGAACGCAGCCCGGTGAACAACTACCGCCCACCTTGGCAGCGAACTGTCACCTGCGCTCACCGCTTTGCCTGACGCGTCGTCCGCGCGGCGGTGCCGTCCGCGGCCGGGTCAAGGGATTGACGCTCGCGCTCCCGCAGGATCCGCAATGCGACAGCGGCGGCGGCACGAACGTGGTCGCGACAGGCTTCACCGGCGCCGACGCGATCACGCTGCTCGATCGCGGCGACGATGCGGTGCATCTCGCGCACGGTGTGCGGCAGCCGGTCGGGATCGGACAGCGAGGTCGCACGAAGCTGGGTGTTGCGGTTCAGAAGCTGGCCCAGCATCCGGGCGACATAGCCATTGCGGCAGCCACGCAGCAGCACGTCGTAGAAGGCCCGTTTGACGTCCAGTAGTGCCTGCCGGCCGGCGCCGGGTCGCATTGCAGCCAGGGACTCGTAAATGCGGCGCAACTCCGCCCGCTCCCCGTCCGAGGCCCGTTCGGCGAAATTCTCCCCCGCCAGAGCCTCCAACGCGGCCCGCACCTCGTAGACCTGGGATGCCTCCGCCGCCGACAGCAATGTCACAAACGGCCCGCGATGCGGCACCACTGTGACCAGCCCCTCGGCTTCCAGCAGGCGCACGGCCTCGCGGATGATGCTGCGGCTGACGTCGAACTGCTCACAGAGCAGGCGGTCCGCCAGATGGGTCCCCGGTGGGAACGTCCCGTCCATGATTGCCTGGCGCAGGCGATCCTCGACCTGCTGGCGCACCGGATACGGCACCACGCGCAGCACGGATGTGGGCCCGCGTGCCTGCGATGAAGTCATATTGTCCGGCAATTCTGCCAACAGAGTGATCGCCTTTCGCTGGAAGGTGCGCCTTGTTTAGGGGCAGGTGAAAGATAGGTCCAGTAGGATTGTCAGGTTGACAGACAATATTGTCGTCCGTAGCGTCCGCGGCGCCGATCATGGCAACTGGAGCATGCGCGATGTCCGATGAAGCACTGTTCAACAAGGGTCTGCCGATCCGCCGGGAGGTGCTGGGGCCGGCCTACGTCGATGCCTCGATGGCCAAGGCCGACGACTTCATGATGGCCTTCCAGCGCGCGACGACGAGTTGGGCCTGGGGCTGGGCCTGGGGTGACCCGACGCTTGACCGCAAGACCCGCAGCATGATCAACCTGGCGATGCTGACGGCGCTGAACCGGGCGCCCGAGATCAAGCTGCATGTCAAGGGCGCGCTGACCAACGGCGTGACGGTCGAAGAGATCAAGGCGACATTGCTGCACGCCACCGCCTATTGCGGCATTCCCGCCGGGCTCGATGCCTTCAAGGCCGCCCATGAAGTGCTGGTCAGCGAAGGCGCGCTTCCCGCGAAGTAGACCGCCGCCGGACGACCGCCCGAAGCGGCGCGATGTGTCGCCGGACGCAGTCAGCCGACCGCGATACGGTGCGCCGCTTCGCCGATCCACAGGCCGCGACGACCGATGCTGGGCGCAGCAGCGATAGGCCGGCTGCGGCGCCGCGGCTGTACCGGTCGCAATCGCCGCGCGCCCGCCGGGTGACGCGATCTGCGCCGGCGGCGACGCAAGGGACCCCGGGATCATACCGAACCCGCGCGGGTTCCCATCGCACGCTCGCCGGTTCTTATTGAGCAGCCGCGGGTTCGTGCTGAACGCCTGAGGGTTCGTATTGAGCGCCCGCGCGTTCGCATTGAAGGACAGTCGCGGTGCGACCGGCAAAGGCGTCCCGAGCCCGGACACCAGTCGCGCCGCCACTCCCGCAACGCGGATGGACGCATAGCCGACATTCAATGCCGACGCGCTTGATCGATCGGCCGGGGCGGCGCAACGTCGGGGCAACGGCCACCGTCAGGCTGACACCGCAGCGGGCAGGACAACGATGAACAGGCGCTCTTTCATTCGCGACACCGCGATCGCCGGAACCGCGGCGGCGGCAACCGGTCTGCCGCTGGCGGCATCCGCCGCCGAACCAAAGGCGCCGTCCGCCGCGCCGGGTGTCCAGCTGAAGGCGCCGTTGGCCGCGCCGGCCGATCCGAAAGACGTGACAGGCACGCTGGCCCGCTACATCGTCGCAGCTCGCTTCGAGGATCTGCCCGAAACCGCCCGCACCGAGGTCGGACGTTCGTTGTTGAACTGGATGGGCGTGGCGGTCGGCGGCTCGCGCCACGAGACGGTGGAGATCGCGCTGGCCGCGGTCGCGCCCTTCGCCGGGGCGGGCCAGGCCGGTCTGTTCGGGCGCAAGGAACGCCTGGACGTGATGAACGCGGCCTTCCTGAACGGAATCAGTTCACATGTGTTCGACTTCGACGACACCGACCTGACGACCGCCGTCCACCCGTCGGCGCCGGTCGCGCCGGCCCTGCTCGCCATGGCCGAATATCGCAAAGTGAGCGGCCGCGATTTCGTCAACGCGATGGTGCTGGGCATCGAAGCAGAATGCCGTATCGCCCGCGCCGTCACGCCCGCCATGCAGGACGTCGGCTGGCACGCCACTGGGGTCGCCGGGGTCTTCGGTGCCGCGGTCGCCACCGGCAAGCTGCTCGGACTCGACGAGGTGCGGATGTGCCACGCGATCGGCCTCGCGGCGACGCAGCCGGTCGGATTGCGTGAGATGTTCGGGTCGATGACCAAGAGCTTCCACCCCGGCCGCGCTGCGCAGAGCGGCATGCTCGCGGCGCTGCTCGCGGAACGTGGCTACACCAGTTCGCTGCACGGGATCGAGGCGAAGCGCGGCTGGGCAAATGTGCTGAGTTCGGAACGGCATTATGAGGTGATCACCGGCGACCTTGGTGCGCACTACGAGATTTTTCGTAACAGCTACAAACCGTTTGCCTGCGGACTGGTGGTGCACCCGGTCATCGACGGCTGCATTCAACTACGTGACGAAAACAAACTGACGGCCGATATGATCGACCGTATCGATCTGGCCGTGCATCCGGTCGTGCTGGAGCTGACATCGAAACGGACGCCCCGGACCGGTCTCGAGGGCAAGTTCAGCGTCTATTACGCGGCGGCGATCGCGATTGTGGCCGGCCGAGCGGGCGAGGCGCAGTTCAGCGACGCGGCGGTGAACGACCCGGTTACGGTCGCGCTGCGAGATCGCGTCGAAACCACCGTGGACAAATCGCTTGCGCAGGATCAGGCGCGGGTCAGCATCCGGCTGCGGGACGGACGCGTGCTCGAACGTTTCATAGCCCACGCCGTGGGTAGCGTGGAAGTCCCGATGACCGACCGGCAGCTTGAGGCCAAGTTCAGCGATCTTGCCTCCGGTATCCTTCCCGATGACAGGATCCGCCGCCTGATGGAGCTGTGTCGCGATGCCGAACGGCTGGACGACGCCGGGGAGATCGGGAAAACCGCGGCAGCCTGAATGCCGGTCGCGCCTTCGCGCGCGGCAGCCTATCGGTTCGGCCATAAACCCGGGGTTGCGACTTCCAGCGAGTGACCGTCAGGGTCACGAAAATACAGACTGCTGCCACCACGGGGCCAGTCAAGGCGGCTCTCGATGGCAACCTCCGCGTGCGTCAGGTGGTCCTCCCATTCGGCGAGCTCCCGCAACGGGATGGCGAAGGCCAGATGCAACGCCCCGCGCCCGTGATGCGGCGGAATGAAGCCGCCGGGCGCCGGTGCCGGCTGGTCCGTCATGCCGTGGCGGAACAGCAGCAGGACCTGCCCGCCCGGCACCTCCATCGCGCACATGCGATCATCGTGAAAGATCGTGAGGAAGCCGAAAATGCGCGTGTAGAACGCCCGCGACCGTTCCAGGTCATCGACATAAAGCGACGTCTCCAGAACATGGCTGACGCGCGGAATGGCTCGCTGCATGATGTTGCCTCCCATACGGCCGGATTTCATCGATGACCGAGGCGGGTCTGCCACATCCCGCGTTCGCACTATCGTTCGACCTGTTGCCCCGCGCACTATCGTTCGACCTGTTGCCCCGATCGGACAGACCCCCGGGCCGGGCTGGGCTGCCGATGCGTGGCGGCGCGGCCTGGAGCTGGATCAATCCGTCGCGATGAACACGACGATTCTGCACGCATTCCGGCTGGCCGCATCGCCATAGGGCGATCCCGCCCGATCCGAAACGCCAAGCCAACGCTCTGAAGCGCAGACAGTTCCCCCGACGCTGTCATGCGTCTGGTGTGGTGGTTCTCGAGTACGGCGCACTCGGAAGCGGCGCGACGCGGAGCCCGGCGCGGCCTGGAGTCCGGCGCGACGTGCGGTCGAAAAGCGTGGACGACCCGAGGACACTGCTCTGCCAGTGCGTGCGTCATTGATCTGCCGGCATCCTCGCCAGCCCGAAGTCCGTGAGGCGCTCAGCGTGGTCCCCGAGGGTTGCGGTCCCTGGGGCGTTGCGGTCCCTGGGCGTTGCGGGCGAATCCGCTAGACCATCTCGGCGGCCAGCGAAGCCGGCGGCTCGTCCGGCTGGATCTCACCGCCGTCGCCCGCCGGCCTGCGCTCCGATCGCGCCGTCTCGGCCGCCCGGCCATCAGCCAACTTCTGCGTCAGCCGGACGAGAGCCTCAGCCTTGTCGATTCCCTCGACGCCCGCGAACTCCCCCGCCAGCCGCTCAAGCGCAAGCTCGAACAGGTTACGCTGACTGTAGCTGGGGGCAGACCCGTTCGCCGCAGTGTGTAAATCACGGCACACTTCCGCAAGCATCCTCAGGTCGCCGGAGTTGATCTTCGCCTGGAATTCCTGCGCGCGCTTTGCCCACATCATACGGCTGACTCGCGGACGGCCGGTCAGGATCTTCACCACCTGCGCCATCATCTGCGGCGTGGCCAGTTTTCGCAGGCCCGTCACCCGCGCCTGCGCGACCGGAACGCGCAGCGTCATCCTCGTCTCGTCGAAGGATATATGGATCAATTCCAGCGTATGACCACCGATCTGCTCAGAGCCGATCTTGTTGATCCTGCCCACGCCGTGTGTCGGGTACACGACAAAGTCACCCTCGCTGAACGGATCGTCGTCCTGCTGCTTCGCCTGGGCCGCTGTGGCCCCGAACGCCGCCGATACCATCGCCGCCGTGATTTCTGCTGCCGCCAATTTGTCCACCCATGTTGAGGCTGCCCCTGCATATGGGGTGTCGGGGTGACAGATACATCGGCGCATCGGGCTCACCAGGTCATGCTGGGCTGAGCGCCCGATCCGGGTCACCAGCCCCAAGACCGGTTGTCCGCCCGGTGACGCTCGGGTTGATCCGGCGGGCAACGCGTCCGGCGCGAGCGGCGGTGCCTGGTGACGCGGCTGAAAGCGGCGTACGTTGCGCCAGTGGCAGGCGCTCCCGCGCGCGGCGGGACGCCCGGGTCCCGAGCCGGCAGGGCCGAGGTCCGGGCGCGGTGACGTTTCAGTGAAGCGTCGTCAGAAAGGCGATCAGGTTCGCACGCTTCTCGCCATCTTTCAGGCCGGCGTAGGTCATGATCGTATGAGGCACAACCTCCCTCGGGCTCGTCAGGTAGCGATCGAGGGTCGCCTCGTCCCAAGTCAGGCCCGAGGCCTTGTTAGCGGATGAGTAGTGGAAGTTCGGCACTTCTCCGGCTTTCCGTCCGACCACGCCCGCCAGGCTCGGCCCGACCTCGTTGTGGCCGACCTGAACCGAGTGACATATGCTGCATTGCGACTTGAACACCGCTTCACCGGCGGCGGCGTCCGCGGCCAGTGCACCATTCCGGGTGCCGTACCCAATAACTGTCACCAAGCCCAGCAACGGAAAAAGCCAGTTTCTCATAAAGCGCCTCACCCGAATGTCGTTGTCGTTTCAGACTTTACGCTGATGGCGTTCCGCGGGGCTGATTTTCTGTTGATCGGCGATCAAACCCGGTCTCTGTCAGATCCGATCATTGTCAGATCCGATTATTGTCAGATCCGATCATTGTCGGACTCGGTTGCTGAGATCCCGGTCCCGGTGGGCAGCCGTGTGTCATAATCTGCCCTGGCACTCTCAGGGGAAGAGTGCTAAAGCTCGCTCGCTGGCGAAACATCTGTCGCCGCGCCTGCCACCGGCCGCCTGACGGCCGGCGCAGCAATCTGTCGGGACACCCTCTGCCGGGTGTCCTGTCTGCGTCCGGGTGCCCTGCTCGGGTCCGGGCGCCCTGCCTGGCCTACGACCAAGACCTTCGTCACCGACTCCTGCCGGTCAGCGGGCCGGTGACGCTTTCGATTTTCGGGAAGGATACGCACATGCCTGCCAAGGACGTTCGGTTCGGAGGCGATGCCCGCCAGCGCATGACGCGCGGCGTGGATATGCTCGCTGAGGCTGTGAAGGTCACGCTGGGTCCGAGGGGACGCAACGTCCTGCTCGACAAGAGCTACGGTGCACCACGCATCACCAAGGACGGTGTGACGGTCGCCAAGGATATCGAGCTTTCCGACAAGTTCGAGAACATGGGCGCCCAGTTGCTGCGCGAAGTGGCCTCGAAGACCAATGACATCGCCGGCGACGGCACCACCACCGCGATCGTGCTGGCACAGGCGATCATTCGTGAAGGCTCCAAGGCGGTGTCCGCGGGTATGAACCCGATGGACCTCAAGCGCGGGATCGACAAGGGTGTCACCGCTCTGATCGAGGAACTCCAGAAGCGGTCGCGGAAGATCACCACCCAGTCCGAAACCGCCCAGGTCGGAACGATCTCCGCCAACGGCGAAGTTGAAATCGGCAAAATGATCGCCGAGGCAATGCAGAAGGTCGGCAACGAAGGTGTCATCACCGTCGAGGAGGCCAAGACCGCACTGACCGAACTCGACGTCGTCGAGGGGATGAAGTTCGACCGCGGCTACATGTCGCCGTATTTCATCACCAACGCCGAGAAGATGACGGTCGAGCTGGAAAATCCGTATATCCTGCTGAATGAAAAGAAGCTGTCCAGCCTGCAGTCGCTGCTGCCGGTGCTGGAAGCCGTCGCTCAGTCGGGGCGTCCGCTGCTGATCATCGCCGAGGATGTCGAAGGTGAGGCGCTGGCAACTCTGGTGGTGAACAAGCTGCGTGGCGGCCTGAAGGTCGCGGCCGTAAAGGCGCCGGGCTTCGGCGATCGCCGCAAGGCCATGCTCGAGGATCTCGCTGTCCTGACCAAGGGCGAGGTCATCAGCGAAGACCTCGGCATCAAGCTCGAGAACGTGACCCTGCCGATGATGGGCACCGCCAAGCGGGTGCTGATCGACAAGGAGAACACCACCGTCGTCGAGGGCGCCGGCAAGAAGGCCGACATCCAGGCCCGCTGCTCCCAGATCCGCGCGCAGATCGAGGAAACCACCTCGGACTACGACAAGGAGAAGCTGCAGGAACGGCTGGCCAAGCTGGCCGGCGGTGTCGCCATCATCCGTGTCGGCGGCGGCTCCGAAACCGAGGTGAAGGAGCGCAAGGACCGGGTCGATGACGCCCTGCACGCCACCCGCGCCGCGGTCGAGGAAGGCATCGTCCCGGGCGGCGGCGTCGCTTTGGCACGCGCCTCGCAGATCCTGCTGAAGCTGAAGTCGGACAACGAGGACCAGCGCGTCGGGATCGAGATCGTGCGGAAGGCGGCGCTGACGCCGCTGCGGCAGATCGCCAGCAATGGCGGCGAGGACGGCGCGGTGATCTCGGGGAAGACGCTGGAGAAGGACGACTATAACTATGGCTTCGACGCCCAGACCGGCGAGTTCAAGGATCTGGTCAAGGCGGGGATCATCGATCCGACGAAGGTCGTGCGCTGCGCGCTGCTGAATGCAGCCTCCATCGGCGGCCTGATGGTCACCACCGAGGCGATGGTGGGCGACCATGTCGAACCGCCCCCAGCCAACGACGCCTGAACGACTGCTACGCCGGCCGCTCGCCACGCCGTTGATCGGTCCTGGCGGGCG
>DASWON010000474.1:0-21312 GCA_036398735.1 Rhodopila sp. | reverse complement strand
GAGACCTTGTGGCGGCCGAACACGTTGTTCTGGTCGCTGACCCGGTCGGTGTCCCAGTTCTCGATATGCATCTGGATCTTGCGGACGACCTGGTAGCTCCCGTTCTGCTGCCAGGATGGCCCGTCCTTGACCCAGACGAATTTGTCGAAGTCGGCATCGTCGCTGATGTTGCGGGTGCCGTCCTTGAACCCCAGCAGGTTGCGCGGCGTGCTTTGGCCCTTGCCGGCGGAGGCGCGGCCGAAGCCCATCACCGTCCAGCGCGTGGCGGCGCTGCCCGTATCCTTGGCGATGCGCGCCAGGTCGCGGATGGCGTGATACGCGACCTGCGGATCATCCGCACAGGCCTGCAGGGAAAGATCGCCGCCGGTCAGATGTGGATCGAACGCGTCGCTCGGCAATTGGAGCAGCTCGCGCATCAGGGGCGGCTTCTGGTGCGCCAGGCCGTAGGTATCGGTGAGTACCTTTGGCCCAAGCCCGACGGTCACGGTCAGGGAGGCGGGCCCGAGATTCAGTGCCTCGCCGGTGTCGAAACCGACGGCGCTGGAGCGGGTGGGCTCTACCTGGCCGATCGGCTCGCCCTGCATCAACTGGGCAATCGCGGCGGACCAGCGCGCCAGCAGGGTCCGCAGATCCGATTGCTGCTGCGTGGTCAGGTCGAAGGTCATGAAGAAGATATAACGCTGCGGCGGCGTACGGATGCCCGCCTGCCCGGAGGTACCGTAGAACGGATACGCCTTCGTCAGGTCGACGATGTCCTCCCCCGCGGGCGGTACAGCCGCGGGGGCCGCCCGCGCGCCCGTTGCGGCGGCGGCGGCGCCCAGGGCGCCCGCCGTCGCGTTGAACAGCAGCCCGCGGCGGGAGAAAGGATGGGCGTCAGGCATGGTCTTCCGGGTCATCAGTGCGCGGTTCCGCCGGCAGTGGCCACCTTCTCCGCGATCTTGGACAGCGGCTCCTGCAGCGCCTGGATGGCCTTGCTCAGCTTCGCGCCGTCGGCGGTCTTCAGCGCCGGGGTGTAGAGCTTGTAGCCGCCGGGCTGGGCCGGGTCGCGATAGGTTTCCAGCAGCGCATGCACGGCGGCGAACTGCGTCTGCACCTGCCGCGTCAGATCCGGATCAATCTTCTGCATGCCGGGCTCCAGGAACGCGAAGGCCTGCTGCGCCCCTTCGACATTGCCGGCGAAATCAACCAGATCGTAATGGCTGAACGCCTCTTCTTCGCCGTTGATCTTGGTGTTCTGCACCTCTTCGAGCAGGTCCGCAGCGCCGTTGGCGAGGTCTTCGGGCTTGTAGGTCAGGCTCTTGGCGGTCTCGGCCAGGGTGTCGACGTTCTTTTGCAGCTCGGCAGCCAGTTGCTTGGTCTCATCGGTGATCTGCCCCTTATCGAACAGATCCCGCTCGATAGCGTGGAAGCCGTGCCAGCCGACCTTGATGTCCAGGTTGGAGGCGCGCATGTCGATCAGGTAGTCGAGGTTGCCTGCATTCTCGGTCGCCTTGAAGCCCGGCAGCAGGAAGCCGTCGACGTCCGACTCGATGCGCTCATAGAACGGACGCGCCAGTGGGTACTGGGCCTGCGCCTTGGCCAGGTCGCCGGCATCGATATCCGCCTTCAGCGCGTGAACCGCGGTCACCATCGCCCCGATCACACCGGTGACATAGTCGGCATAACCCTTGGTCCCCGTGGCCAGCAACTCCGCTGCACTGCCGCTCGGTGCGGCTGCGGCCGTACCGGTGACGGTGAAATCCACCAGCTCCTTCTGTGCGCCGGGGCAATAGAGCTGGTACGTGCCGCCGCCCAGGGTGAGCGTCAGGCTGACGGAGGGCAGGCCCGGCGCCAGGTTCTCCTTCTCGCCCAGAATGCGGTTGTTGCTCTGCAGCTCGACCTCGGTGATCGCCGTGGCCGTCTTGTTCGTCACGGTGAAGGTGATCGGCCCGGCCTTGGCAACCGGATGATCCAGCACGCAAGCGCCGCCATGGTCGCCGGTCAGCGTGATGGCGACCTGGGACGCGCCGTTGCGGACCGGGGCGGGGCCCGCATCGGCGGCGTTGGCGCCGGGGGCCAGCGCGCAGGCCGTGCTCAGCCCGGCGGCGAAGAGGAACGGTCGTGTCAGCTTAGCGCGCACCATGAGGGGTTCCTTGTGTCGATGTGTTGGCCCGGCGGTCGGCATAGGCCGGGTTGGTTGAGGATGAACGGCGCGCCTGCCGCAACGTGCGGCCGGCGGCGAGAACGATGAGCCCGGCGGCGATGCAAAGCAGGATGGGAAGCTGGATCGCCCAGAAGCGCCATTCCTCGCGCGCTGCCGCGGCGGCGGTCAGGGAAGCGGCAACCTGGTCCCGGTAGGAGGCCGCGACCTGCCAATTGCGTGCGGGCGCGGAGTCATCCGCACGGACGAGCAGCGTGCGTGGCGTTTGCAGCCCGCTGCCGGACAGCGTGACGATGGTGGTGTCCCGTGCCGTGGCGTCCAGCAGCATGCCATCGGCGGCCCAGACATGAACGGCGCGGCGCATCGACCAGTCCGCCGTGAACGGGCCCGGGTGCTGTGCCGGGTTCAGCCCCACCGGAATACGGCCGCCGGACAGGGCGACGATCTGGTCAAGCGTGAGCGTGTTGGGGGCGTTGGCCGGTACGCCCGTATTGTCCACGGTCCAGGCCAGCGCGGACACGCCGCCATGCTGTTCCCGCCGGGCAGTGCCGAGCGGCAGCGCAGTGCCCTGCTCGCCTGTCAGGGCGACGTCCAGCACCGCGGGCGTGCCACTGGCCGGCCTGCGCAGCTGAGCGGTGCCGATCGCCTGCGTGTCACCCTCTGCGGCGACCACCATGACCGGACCAACCGGCGCCGGGTCCGGGCGGGGCAGGGCCGTGGCCAGTACAGCCGCGACGGCGGCAAGGCCAATAGCGACGGCGAATTGCAGGCGCGCGACCCCGCGCCGCGACGGGCGATACGCATGCGGCCAGTACACATACAGGGTAACAGGCACGAGATAGGCCAGCCAGCCGAGCACCTCGATCAGCCGCGGATCGGCGGGAATACCCAGCACGCCGGTGATCAGCGCGGATTGCACCGTGCCCGGCGCCACGAGCCAGGACAGGCTGACGGTGGCCTGCTGCCCGGCGTTCAGCCAGCCGGCTTCGTGGGCGCTGCGCAGGGCGGTGATCGCCAGCCCCGCCGCGACCAGGATCAGGAACGCCCCGGTGATGCGGAAGAACCGCCCCAGGTTGAGCTTGACCCCGCCGGCATAGATGCCCCCCCCGATCACGACGGCAATCGCTATGCCGATCACGGCGCCCGTCGCCGCCAGCGTCGCCGACTGCGCCGCGGAGAATGTTGCCAGCAGGAAGACGCTGGTTTCGAACCCCTCCCGCAGCACGGCCAGGAACGCCATGACGGCGAGGGCATAGGCACTGGCATGGCTCAGCGCCTCGGCCGCCTGGGCCTCCAGTTCCTTTTTCATGTTCCGCGCATGCGTGTTCATCCACACGATCATGCCGGTGACGAAGAAAATCGCGACCGCGCCGATGGCCGCTTCCATGCCTTCCTGGGCGGCCTGGGGCAGGGCCTGCTCGACCAGGTCGAGCCCGACGCCGACGGCGATCGACAGGATCACCGCCAGCCCCACGCCGAACCACATGGCGGCGAGGCTCTTGCCGTTCTTGCGCAGGAAGGCCGCGATGATGCCGACGATCAGGGCGGCTTCGATGCCTTCGCGCAGGCCGATGATGAAAGTTGCAAGCATGCCGTCGTCACAAGGATGGAGAAATAAGCATCATCGGACAGTGGCGGCCCGGCGATCGGGGACAAAGCAGAACACGCCCAGCGAACACGGTCGTGCCAGACTCCTGTCCCAGCGTCGGCTGGCGCCCCAGCATCGGCAGGGGCGGGCGGTGCCCCGTCCTCCGCCAGGATGATCCGTGCCCGTACAGCGTCCCGTCCTTATGGGTTACCGCGGACCCTATCCGAGCCAACATGATAATGCAACGCATTCGCCTTTGTCTGCGAAAATACGACCCAGACGGATGCGAGGGCCGGAGGTGAGGACGAGCCCGCGATAATCGCTCTGAGGAAGGCTTGCAGCACGGCGTATCTGCGGCTAAAAGAAGATGCGAATGGTTCGCAACTGACCCCAAGCCAGCCCAGCCGGCGCAAGCTGCGATCGCTGCAGGACCGGCGGCCGTGCGATCGGAGTTGAAACCAGGCCTTGCGCCAGAATTCCGTCCTCAGCCTGTTCATGGCCAATCGCGCCACGCTGGTCGATTATGCCAACGGGCTCGTCGGCAATCGTGCGCAGGCGGAGGATCTCGTGCAGGAGGCTTGGCTGCGCTTCGACGCGGCTTCGCGGCGCAGCCTTCTTAACGAGCCGCTGGGTTACCTTTATCGCATCATCCGTAACCTCGCGCTGGATGGACGCCGAAAGGCGCAACGGGAGAGCCGCGTCATGGCGCCCGAGAGCATCGATGCGGTCATCGACAGCGCCGCAGATAGCCGGCCAACGCCCGAAGTGTCCGCCCTTTACAAGAACGAACTGGACCTTTTGCAAGTGGCGATCTCGGAACTGCCCGAGCGTACGCGGATCGCCCTGGAGATGCATCGCTTCGGCGGGTGCAAGCTCCGCGAGATTGCGGCGGTTCTGGGCGTTTCCCTGCCGATGGCACATACGCTGGTCTCTGAAGGTGTCCAGCATTGCAAACGACGCCTGGGCTGGCCGTAATGTATGGGCTGGCCATTTTTCTAGAAAATCCTCCCTCTTGGGCGTCGAAAGGGTAGGACGCCCGTGTAAGCGGGGTTTCGCCGCGCGTCCATCTCTGGCGCGGCGGTCCGAAGGAGAGGCATGGCTGCAGAATCGGATCATCCGGAGGTGCGAGCGTCGCAGGAGGCAACGGACTGGCTCATCCTGCTGCAGGATGATCCTGACGATCTTGTCCTCCGCCGCCGGTTCGATGCCTGGATCGCCTCCGATCCGCTGAATGCGGCGGCGTGGGCGGCAACACGACATACGGCTGGTCTTCTCGCAAGCATGCCCCCCAACCATGCGGGGCAATGGCAATCCTTTGCTGCTGCGGGGCGGCCCTCTGGAATGGCAGGACCCGCAGCGTAGCACCTGCGCACGCCATCGCCGGCCGGGCGCCCGGGACGGGCACGACAACGGGTTCTGCTGGGGATGGCAGTTGCTGCCTGTGTCGCAGGCTTGGCCGTGCTGGGGGGACCGGCCGCCATGATCGATCTCAGAGCAGACGACGTTACAAGCTCGGGCGAGGTACGCACGATTGGGCTGGCGGACGGCAGCAGCGTCACGCTCGCGCCGGATAGCGCCATCAAGGTGGCCTATACCGGCACTGAACGCCGGGTAATGCTGCTCTCGGGGGAAGCCTTCTTCACCGTCCGGCACGACCCGGCACGGCCGTTCCGGGTCGCAGCGGGGGGAATCGAAACGACGGACATTGGCACGACCTTCGATGTCCGCCGGGGCAACGGTGGGGTAGCGATCGCCGTTCAGGACGGCAGCGTGGAGGTCGACGACCGCGCGGCTGAGCCGCCTGTCTCCGAAATTCTGCGTGGCGGCCAAAGAGTGCGGGTTACCTGGTCTGGCGAGGTCGTCCGGAGCGGCGAACCCCCGGGTCAGGTGGCGGCATGGCGCCAGTACCAACTCATTGCGCAGGACCAGCCTATGGGTGAGGTGATCGATCAACTCCGTCCCTATTTCAGGGGCAGGATCATCCTGACCAATGGGACATTGGCAGCCCGCCCGGTCACCGGTGTCTACAACCTCTCCGACCCGGTTGAGGCGCTGCGTGGCCTCGTGCAGGCGCACGGCGCCACGGTGCGCCGGGTCACGCCGTGGCTGTTGCTGGTTTCGGGCGGCTGAACGGGGCCGCGCGGTTCGGCAAAAATCCACCCTCGGCCCGATTTCTTTTTAGAAAACCCATGTCCGTCGTCGTCGCGTAGATAGAAGGTCGAGAATGCGACGCACTTGCATCCTCTGTAGGATGCAGATGTGCCGTGGCTGCTGGCCTGATCTGGAACGCGTGAACGGAGATGGTCGGTGAAAGCAGGGGAGTGGGTCCGGGTTAGGTGCCGTCGGGCGGGATGGCTAGGTTTGCTCCTTACGACGACAGCTGTGACGTCGGTTGTTGTGGCCCCGCACGCTTTCGCTCAGAACGCGCAAGGTCCTGCGCAAGCCGTACCGACTGCTGGGCTGCGGGACTTCAACATTCCGGCGCAATCGATGACCACCGCACTGGCGTCGTTCGGCCAGCAATCGGGCCAGCAAATCACGGCTGATGGCAATCTGGTCCGCAACCTCTCGACGAGCGGTGTGCAGGGGCGGATGACGCCGACCGAGGCCCTGACGCGGCTACTTGCGGGCACGGGACTGACGCACACGTCCAATGGCGGCACGATCGTCCTGCAGCGCATCGCATCGCACGCGAGTGACGGCACGACCATCAACCTACCGCCGGTGCAGATCGAAGGCCAATCCGCCGAGTACGGGCCGGGGCAGGGCATGGCGGCAGAAACCAGCACGGCAGGCACGAAAACCGACACGCCGCTGATTGAAACACCGCAGTCCATTTCCGTCATCACGCGCAAGCAACTCGACCAACAGAATTTCCAGACGGCTGCGCAATCATTGCAATATGCGCCTGGTGTCTCGACGGGGACCAGGGGCGGGTACGATCCGAGGTTCGATTACGCGAATGTCCGCGGATTCAACGAGAGCACACAGGGCGATTACCGCGACGGGCTCCGCCAGAACGCCGGGGTCGGGAGTTCGTTCAGTTTTTTCGGCGTGGAGCCTTACGGTCTAGACCGAATTGACATTGTACGTGGGCCAAGCTCAGTCCTGTATGGGTTGAACGCACCGGGCGGTCTGATCGACCGCATCAGCAAGCGGCCGACGGAGCAGCCATTCCATGAAATGCAGATCAATCTCGGCAGCGACAATTGGTACCAGGGCCAGTTTGATCTCAGCGGACCGGCGACTCCAAGCGGCAACGTCCTGTATCGAATGACCGGTCTCGTTCGGGATGCCGACGCTCCGTTTCCCCGGACAAAGGACAACCGGACCTTCCTGGCGCCTGCTGTCATTATCAAAATAGATCCAGATACGACGCTGACGTTTCTCAGCAATTATGAGAAGGATCAGACTGGCGTCGGGACAGTGGCACGCAACGTGGCCGGCCAGTTGACGAAAGTCTATCTCGACGATCCTTCATTCAGTCACTATCACCGCGATCAGGCTCAGGTCGGCTATCAGTTCGAGCATCGCTTTGATGGTGTCTTCACCCTGAGACAGAACTTTGGCTATGGCTATCTCGATACGAATTATAACTCACTCAATCAGCTTTCGGCCTCCGGAGACTCCGTCAGTCGGTATCAGGAGTTGGTTCAAGAAGGACTGCGCACCTATTCCGTCGATACGCAACTGCAGGCAAAATTTGTCACAGGTCCGGTTTCTCACACGGCCATCGTCGGATTCCATTACTTCCGATCCACTCTCAGGCAGAAAATAGGGTACGGACTCGCGCCTTCGTTGGACCTTCAGAATCCGCAGTACGGTATCGCTATTCCGGCGCCGACGACTTCGCTTGCGGATGCCAATCAGGCGATCGACCAATACGGGCTGTATGTTCAGGATCAGATGAAGTGGAAGCACCTTATCCTGGTACTGAGCGGCCGTCAGGATTGGGCCAAGAGTCACAGAGACAGCTATCTCACGGCGACTCAGACAACGGTTTCCGATAGCGCCCAGACGGGGCGGGCGGGCCTCCTTTATGAGTCGGACATCGGGTTGTCGCCCTATGTCAGCGTGGCGACCTCGTTCCAGCCCAATCTCGGTACAGACGCAGCAGGGCAGGGATTCACGCCGACCACGGGAACGCAGGAAGAGGTCGGGCTCAAATACCAGCCGCCGGGCATGGGGAGCTTCGCCGCCATCTCGCTTTTCAATATCGATGAACACAATGTATTGGTGACGGACACCGTCCATACCGGCTTCCAGACGCAGACCGGCGCAATACGCTCCCGCGGCGTCGAATTGGAAGCGCGTGCGGATTTGGGATTGGGACTCTCCCTCATCGGCACTTACACTTATAACGACGTGCGTAATACCCAGAGCAGCCCAGCAAACACAGTCGGCAAGATGCCGACCGGCACGCCCGACCAGTTCGGTTCGGCTTGGCTCAATTATACGTTCCAAACGGGAGACCTGACTGGTTTCGGCTTCGGAGGAGGTGTCCGCTACACCGGCCCGACCTTCGCAGATGCCGCCAACACGATCGGAAATCCGGCGACCTTCTATCTGGATATGGAGGCTCATTATGACCTCGGAAAATGGCGACTCCAGGTCAACGGCTCCAATCTCACGGGCAGGCGGGTTGCGACCTGTAGCGGAACTGTCTGCACCATGAACGAAGACCGGTTCGTGCTGGCAAGCCTTCGGTATCGCTGGTGATGGAATATGTGCCGATATGAGCCATAGAGGCATCCGGGGCCTGTCCCGGCGGATTTGGTGCTTGTTCACCGCCTCTGAAGGCCCTTAATTGGCGGATATGAGCCAGAGTCGAACGACGGAGGATTCGGTGATCAACCGGCGCCACCCTTCCGAGAGTGGCCCGGCGGCTGTGCGGTTGCCAGTGCCCACGAGCAGCAGCCCGGCTCGTCGACGCCGCAGGACCACCGCGGCGACAACGACCGCCGTCGAGGAAGGCAGCATCGAGTCGCTCTGCGAGCAACTCGGCCTGAAGATGACCGGCCAGCGGCGAATGATCGCGCGCGTGCTCTCCTCTGCAACAGACCATCCCGACGTCGAGGAAGTGTACCGGCGTGCGGTGGCGATGGATAGCCGTATCTCCATTGCCACGGTCTATCGTACCGTCCGCCTGCTGGAAGACAAAGGTATCCTCAACCGGCGCAATTTCGGCAATGGGCGGGCGCGCTATGAACCCAACGACCACGGGCAGCATCACCATTTGATCGATATCGATACCGGCAAGGTGATCGAGTTCGAGCATCCCGAGTACGACAGGCTGCTCCGGGCGATCGCCGAACGGCTTGGCTTCGACGTGGTGTCGGCGAAGCTGGAGGTGTTCGCGAAGCGCGCTGGCTCCGGGGTGCCGTCAGCGAAGCGGGAAGCGTCCTGATGGGGCGATCCCCGCTTGACGGCGTCACCCGCCGCTGCGAGCGGGCTGTGGTCACGGCATACCGGGAATTGCGCGGAACCGGTGTGGGTGACATCCAGGCGTTCCATTCCTGTTCCACGCTCTATCGTATCCACCACCCCGAGGCGTCCTTGGAGGAGGCCCGGCGGCTGGTAGCGGAATGGATCGATCATCACGTCGTTCGCGGCGACACCGGGCCCACGCCGGGCTGCGACTGCCCATAATCGAAGGCGATCGGGCCATCTGCCAACGTTAAGACCCTATCAGGAAGTGGCGGTTCTCACGGGTCTCGCCGCAGAGACCTCTTGCCGCTGCATTTGACTGGCAATCCACTGCGGCCAAATCCCGGCGACTGCTTCAGAGTGGGCAGCATCCCGCTTCGACAGGCGATCGACAAGTGCGTTGCGCCGTCGCTGGTCGCTCGCTACAAGGAATTGCGAACAGTTCTCATTTGAGCGGGCGCCGTGGCCCGATGCATCGCGGCTTCCGGTCTCAGAAGGAGCGGGGACGACATCCAGGGCGTGGCGAAAGAGCAGAGTTTGGCCCTCTATATCGCCCATCGGCGCAAGCTGCTGGACTATGCGAACGGGATCGTCGGTGATCCCGGGCGGGCAGAAGACATTGTCCAGGAAGCGTTTCTGCGGTTCCGGGTGGCCGCCACGGAACGGCTGCTGGAGGAACCGGTCGGCTTTCTCTATCGCGTGGTGCGCAACCTTGCGCTCGATCGACGGCGCCGTCTGCAGCTCGAGGATCGGCATATGGTCGGCGATGCCGCGTTCGCGGCGGCTGACGTCGAGGGAAATCAACCGACGCCGGAGCAGGAGGCCATCGACCGACAGGCGCTGCAGCGGGTGATGGATGCCATGGCGAGCCTGCCGGAGCGGGCGCGGATCGCCTTGGAGATGCATCGGTTCGGTGGCTGCACCCTCAAGGAAATCGCGGACCATCTGGGCATTTCGTCGTCCCTGGCGCAGCGCCTCGTCGTTGAGGGTGTCCGTCATTGCCAGCGCTCTCTGTGAGGGATGGCATGCGGATATCAGCGAGTGCTGTGGAAAGAGCAGCGCGTCATGCGTTTATTCACTGAGGGGCCGCGCGTGCTTGTGGCGCGGAGAACGTGAGGGTGATTTTCCATACGTGGCAGCCGACAAGGGAGCGACATGGCGACATCGCCCCAGACGGGTCGTGACCGAGCGGAGGACGAAGCCGCAACTTGGCTCGTTCTCCTGTCGGAGGCGCCAGAGGATATGGACCTGCGCGCGCGTTTCGAGGCGTGGCGAGGCGCGGACGACGTCAATGCCGAGATGTGGGATCGGACCTGCCGTGCCTACGATCTCCTCGGCAGGGGGATGCCGCAGCACCGGGATCACTGGGTTTCCTACGCGGCTGCCAGGAACATCGCGCGTGACTTGCCGTCTGCCGTTGCCAGCCGCCCGGCCGCGGATGTCGCGCGACGATTCACCGTCCGCCGGCTGGCCGTCGCGGCGGCCAGTATGGCCCTCGCGGCCAGTCTCGCTGTCGCTTTCCTGCCGGGTCTGCTCCTCCGGATGGAGGCGGACGCCGTGACTGGAACAGGTGAGGTCCGGACCGTCATCCTGGCGGACGGCTCGCAGGTCAGCCTTGCCCCGGACAGTGCGATCGATGTCGCCTTCGCTGGGTCGCATCGGCGTGTCCGGGTCCTCAAGGGGGAGGCGTATTTCGAGGTGACGCATGACCCGGCCCGGCCCTTCTCCGTTGCCGCCGGCGACACCGTCGCGACGGTACTGGGGACCGGTTTTGATGTGCGTCGCGACACAGACGAGGCTGAGGTGGCGGTCCGGCACGGTCATGTGCGGGTCGACGACACGAGCGTACATCCGGCCGTTTCAGAGGACCTTCTCGCTGGTGACTGGGTCCGCGTGAATGGGCACGGCGGCGCGGTACGCGGCACGGAACTGCCCGACGACATTGCAGACTGGCGGCGGGGCGAACTCGTCGCCCGGGATCGCCCGGCGGGCGAGATCGTAGAGGTACTGCGGCGATACTATGCCGGGGCAATCCTGGTGCACGATGACGCTTTTGCGGACCGGCGGGTGAGTGGCCTTTACGACCTGCGACACCCCGAGGAGACCCTGCGCGATCTGGCGACCGCCCACGGTGCCAGGGTGCGGCGCGTATCGCCCTGGCTGCTGATCGTCACCGGCGGATAGCGCTTCGATCGGCCCGCCGCAGGCGTTTGTGTGCCGGCATGATGGATCCGGAAAAAAGTTGCATGCTCCCGTGGAAGCGGGCCCCCGCCATCCGTTTGTTGGATACTGGGTGAGTTTGCGACGCATTTGCGATTGCGCTCCCCGAGCATTGGTACCGATGGGGGATTGTATGTCGCGTAGGGTTTCCGCTGGCACCGCAGGTTGCAAGCGCGCTGTCTTCGCCGCGGCCTTGTTGGCGACGACAGCATCGGGAGCGGGGATTCCGGGCGGTTCGGCCATGGCACAGGCCCTGGCTGGACGTCCCGCTCAGGGCGTGGAACGGAGTTTCGACATCCCCTCCCAGTCGGTAGCGGATGCGCTGATCCAATTTGGGCGGCAAGCGGGGCTGCAGGCTTCCACCGATGTTGGTCTCGTCGCCGGGCAGCGCAGCGCACCCGTCAAAGGCAGGATGACATGGGAGCAAGCGCTCGCCACCCTGCTTGCAGGGACAGGCCTGACCTATCGGCTCAACGGAACGATGGTATCGGTGGAAAAGCCTTCTGCCGTCAGCGGGAGTGCGATTCATCTGGCACCGGTCATGGTGGCAGGCCAGCGAAGCGCAGGTGATGCGCAGGACCCTTACGGTCCGGGCGTTGGCTATGTGGCGACCCGCAGCACAGCCGCGACGAAGACGGATACGCCGGTTATCGAGACGCCGCATTCGATCGCCATCGTGACGCGCCAGCAGATGGACGATCAGCAGCCGGCAAATGTCGGCCAGGCGCTGCGATACGAGCCCGGGATGACCACCGATGCTACCGGCGTGGACCCCAAGGGAGCGGACCAGGTGCTGTCGCGCGGATTCCTGACGACGGAATACCTGGATGGCCTCGTGCTGCCGTCCGGTTTTTTCGCCCAGCCCACATACGACCCTTATATGCTTGAGCGCATCGAAGTGTTGAAGGGGGCGACCGACGCGGTCTACGGACCCAGCGGCCCGGGTGGCGCCGAAATGCTTATCAGCAAGCGCCCGACGGAGACGCCCCTGCATGAAGTCTTTCTGCAAGGCGGCAGCTACGGCCGGATCGAGAGCGGCTTCGACCTGAGCGGTCCCCTCGATGCCGACAAGCATTGGCTCTACCGGCTGACCGGCGTCGGCTTCGACAGCGGCACTCAGGTCGACCATACGAATCTCAGCCGCGTCTCGATCGCGCCGGCCCTGACCTGGCGCCCTGACGACGCCACCACGCTGACGATTTTTGGGAACTACCGCCATGATCCCAATGCGGGGTTCTGGAACAAGCGTCCCGCGGTCGGGACGTTGCTGCCGAACCCGAACGGCCCGCAAATCCCGGACAATCTCTTCACCGGCGACCTCGGCTTCAACAGTCTGACGAGCACGCAGGCCTCGATCGGTTGGGCCTTCGAGCACAGGTTCGACGACATTTGGACCATCCGGCAGAACTTCCGGTACCAGTATCTGGGCTGGCATTTCGACAGCGTGCAGGATGACGAACTCGTCGGCTCGAATCTGATTCGCGACAAGTTTCAGGATATCAATTCGTCCAACAGCATCACGCTCGACAATCAGGCGGAGGCCCGGTTCGATACGGGGCCGCTCCACCACACGGCTTTGGCCGGCCTGGAATACCAGCACGTCTTTCTGGCCGAGCGGGATACGGATACAGGAGATGGCGGCGGCAATGAGGATGTTCCGGACCTCAATATCCTCGCCCCCGATTACCACCAGGTGATTCCCGCCTATTCGCCGGGCGACACATATCTCCGCACCCATCAGGCCACGAACGACGTCGGCGTCTATGCACGCGATCAGATTGCGATCGACCAGTGGCGCGTGAGTCTGGGGCTCCGCCAGGATTGGTCCAGTGCGTCGACGACCAATTTTGTTGCGGGTGGCGCACAGCAGAACCAGTCCTCCGGATCGACCACCTGGAACGCGGGGATCCTGTATCTGTTTCCCAATGGGATCGCACCGTATTTCAGCTATTCGACGTCGTTCATTCCGACGATCGGTGTCAATGCCTACGGCGCTCCTTTCCAGCCGACCACCGGGCAACAATATGAGGCCGGCGTGAAGTACCAGCCGACCTTCATGAATGCCCTGTTCACCGCCTCGGTCTTCGACTTGACGGAACAGAATGTCCTGACGCCGGACCCGGTCGATCCGAATAACAGCGTCCAGACGGGGGAAGTGCGGTCGCGCGGCATCGAGTTGCAGGCGAAGGCCAATGTGACCCGCAATCTCGAAGTGACCGCGTCCTACACCTATCTGGACGCACATACGACGAAAGCGAATGACGGGACGGTCGGGTTCCAGCCTTTCGGTGTTCCGCGACATGCCGCTTCGGCGTGGGCCAACTACAAGTTCGATGACCCTGTCTTCGCTGGCTTATCGGTCGGCGGTGGCATCCGGTATACCGGCGACACAAGGGATCAGTCGAATACTCTGCATGTTCCGGCCTACACACTGTTCGATGCGGCATTCCGCTATAATGTCGGGGAAAGGATCCCACCCCTGAAGGGCATGCAGATGGACGTCAATGTCACGAACCTGTTCGATAAAAAGTACATCCAGCAATGCGTAAACGGGTGCTATTGGGGTTATCGCCGGTCCGTGCTGGCAACGCTGAAATATAACTGGTGAGTTGGCTGCTTTTGAAGCGGAAGACAGAATGCCCGGCGGTCAGGGCCAGGCCACGCGTACGGTCTGCATGTTCCGCCCATGGGCGAGCGCGACGGTTAAGGCCGGTCCGGGAACCGGGATCAATTCGGTCGGTCGAGGCAGCCAGTAGCCCTGAACGGCCAGGCATGCGGCGAGGTTGGTGATGACGCCCGCCAGATGCCTTCGACCGCCGCGCCCCATTGCGAGTTTGTGGACGAAGGTGTCGAGCAATTCCGAGTCCTCGTTCTGGGCGGCAGCAACCGCTCTCAGCAGTCGCCGCTCGTCCTTCGTCAGGCTGGCGGTATCGGACATGGCGATCTGCACGTGAAGCGGGTCATTGGTACCGGTGACATCGAACAGGGCGCGGAAGGCTGCCGCGATGGTCAGCAACTCGGATTTGAACGGTCCGGGCGGTGTGTCTGCGTCGCAGAGGCGCGTGCTGCCGGCGGCACGTCGCAAGACCCAGAGCGCGAGGGCCTCAGCCTGGCCGGTGAGGTGACGCAAAGCAGGTTTTTCGCCAAGATCGCATTGAACTGCCGACATCGAATCCTCCATCGCTGTTTTCAAATCTTAAATGCGACTCACTATCAGTTGCAATCGTAATCGGCGAACGGCCACCGACGGAGCCGAAGTCAGGCTGAACTGCAGCTGCGCCATGCGGGCATAGACGCCGCCGCGCGCGGAGCATGTCCTGGAATGGGCCGGTCCCGTACAGCCGGTCGCGGCGGCGTCGGTCTGACACGGCGGCTCCATCCCGAAACCAGGGTCGCCGACGGCATCACAAACCGTGATGCAGCCATG
Organism: Rhodopila sp.; assembly: GCA_036398735.1. GTDB lineage: Bacteria > Pseudomonadota > Alphaproteobacteria > Acetobacterales > Acetobacteraceae > Rhodopila. Next base: position 6,510 of record DASWON010000474.1, on the reverse strand, counting down.
CATCGGAAAAGTTGCGAATGATTCGCAATTTGGCTAGCGTCCCGTCCCGTCGATACATGAGAGGCGCGGCGTTCCGGCTCCCCCCGGATCACCTCCGTATCTGCGCCGCGGGGAGCAGGATCGAGGATAGTGCGGCGGGATACGCGCGGCCTGATCGCCAGCTTTCAGGATCTCTATGACGACCTGCTGCGGCTGCTGACCTGGCGGACCGGCAGTTCCGACACCGCGGCAGACCTCGTCCACGAGACCTATTTCCGGGTCGCGGCGGTGCAAGAGGCGGGGCGGGAGGTTGAGAATCCGCGCGCCTATGTGCTGCGCACGGCGACCAATGTCGCGATCGACAGCATGCGGCGGGACGGCCGGCAAAGGACGGTCGATGCTGAGGACGCCGTGGTGGAGGCAGTTCCAGACCTGGCGCCGCAGCCGGAAGAGGCCGTGCTGGCGCGCGAGAGGCTGCGGCTGCTCGACGAGGCGTTACGCGCGCTGCCGCCGAAGCCGCGCCAGGCGCTGCTGCTGAACCGTGTCGAGGGGCTGACCCAGGCGGAGATCGCCGTGCGGCTTGGGGTATCGGAGAGCATGGTGATCAAGTACATCGCCCAGGCGCTGCGGCATTGCCGCGCGTGGCGCAGCCAACTGGACGATGAAGAATGACGCGGCATCAATGCGCGCGGGGTGTTGCTTTTGCCGTGCGAAATCGTCTCTTGGGCAAGGACGGACGCATTGGCGGCCGGCGGCCGGGAATGCGGTCTGCTCCGCCGCTCCCTCGCGGCTGAGCCGATCGGGATGACTCGCAATGGACACATCATGCGCGGGCTGGCCGCCGACGCTCTGAACGACACAGCGATGGACTGGCTGGTGCGCCTGCATTCCGGGCGTGCGACCGGTGCGGATCGCGATGCCTACGCCGTGTGGCGCGCATGCAGCCCGGCGCATGAGGCGGCAGCGCGCGATGCCGAGGCGCTCTGGCAGGAGATCGGCGAGACGTCGGTCGCGGCGGCGTTCCAGGCCGAGCGCGCGGGCGCTCCGGTCGTCGCGTTCCGGCGCCGCGTTCCGAGACCGACCCGGCGGGCGGTCCTGGCCGGCACGGCCGCAGCCTCGGTCGCAGCCGTCGTGGTCGCGTCCGGCGCCGTGGGGCCTTTCGCCGGGTTGCTCTCCGACTATGCGACCCGGGTGGGCGAGCGGCGCAGCGTGCGGCTGCCGGATGGATCGACCGCCTATCTCAACACCGAGTCCGCGCTCTCCTTCGCATTCAGTGCTGACGAGCGGCGCCTGTCGCTGGATGCCGGCGAGGCAGTGTTCGAGGTTGCGAAGGACGCCGCGCGACCCTTCATCGTGGGCGCACGGGGGGGCGAGGTGCGCGCGGTGGGAACGGTCTTTGGTGTGCGCCGGGCCGGCGCGGACGTGGATGTCGCTGTATCGGAAGGCGTGGTCGAAGTTAGCCTGACCTCCGCCGGCAGCCCCCCCATGCGCGTTATCGCGGGGCAGGGGGTCCGCTATGCGGCGGATCGTTTCGTGACGCCGGTGCAGCCGGTCGACGTCGGCGCTGAACTGGCCTGGCAACGGGGCAAGCTCATCTTCAACCAGCGCCCGCTGGCCGCGGTCGTGGCGGAACTCCAACGCTACCAGGTCGGGCGCATCGTGGTTGCCGACGCGCGGCTGCGCGACATGCCGGTCACCGGCGTTTTCGATCTCGACGACCCGGCGGGCACCTTGCAGACCATCGAGCAGACCCTACCGGTGAAAGTCGTGCATCTGCCCTGGCTGACGGTCCTGCGCTGACCGAGGGCGGCCAGGCGCGTCCGGCCGCAGATTTTTTTCTGTCCCGGCACTGTCGGATTGCAAACCGGGGATCGTCCTCTGCCCAGGAGATGCGAGTGATCCGCAGTTGCGACTGGCTGCGGCATGCCTCGTGTCGTGCTTGGGAGCGATGGATGACGAGTCAGAAGGCCAGGGATTGCGCGTGCCGGAGGGGCGGCCGGGCAGCCGGACTGAGGTTCGCCCTGTTCGGGACCGTGCTGCTGGGGTTTGGGCTCCCTGCCGCGGCGTTCGCGCAGATGCCGGCGCCCGCCGCCGTGCCAAATCCGGCGATGATGAGCCTCTCGATTGCGCCGCAGCCCCTCGATACGGCGCTGACCGCCTTCGCCGACCAAGGCGGGCTGAAGCTGCTGTTCGCCTCGCAGGACGTGGTCGGGTTGAGGACCCAGGGGCTGTCGGGGCGGTTCACGCCGGGTGAGGCGCTGAGTCGCCTGCTGGCCGGGACCGGGCTGGGCTACCGGTTCACCGATGCGCGGACGGTCACGCTGACCAAGGCGCCCACGGACAGCAGCAGTGGTGCGATGGCTTTGCCGCCTGTGCAGGTTGAAGGGCAGCAGGCCGATCTGCAAGCACCCTATGGACCCGGCGTCGGCTACGTGGCCACCCGCAGCGCTACCGCCACCAAGAGCGATACGCCGCTGATCGAGATCCCGCAGGCGATTTCCACGGTCACGCGCCAGCAGATGGATGACCAGAACGCACAGAGCATACGCCAGGCGCTGCGCTACACCTCCGGCGTGGTGCCGGAGCGCAACGGGCTGAACGGCGACGCCTATGAGCAACTCTACGGCCGCGGCTTCCTGATGGAGGAATATCTCGACGGGTTGCGGCTGCCCACCAACGCCTACAACATCCTGGCGGTCGATCCCTACGACCTGGCCCGGGTGGAAGTGCTGCACGGCCCGGCCTCCGTACTGTACGGACAGGCCAATCCGGGCGGCATGGTCAATCTCGTCAGCAAGCTGCCGACCGAGACGCCGCAGCACGAGGTGTTCCTGCAGGGCGGCAGTCCCGGCCAGGTCAGCGGCGGATTCGATCTGAGCGGCCCTGTGGACCCGGACGGAAAGGTGCTCTACCGGCTCGTCGGTTCCGCCAAGGACGCGGACACGCAGGTGGACCACATCAAGCAGGAGCGCGTGAACCTGGCGCCGTCGCTGACATGGCGCCCGGACGCGGACACCAGCTTCACCATCATCGGCCGCTATCAGTACGATCCGCAGGCCGGCTACTACAACAACTTGCCGGCGCTCGGCACGCTCTATGGCACGCCGTTCGGGAAAATTCCGACAAGGCTGGACCCAGGCGACCCCAGTTACAATAAATACAGCCGGACGGAAGAGTCGATCGGCTACCTGTTCGACCATCGCTTCAACGACACGTGGTCGGTGCACCAGTCACTGCGCTACACGCATGACGACGCGACGATGGAGAATGTGTATGGCCTGGCGCTGGGGTCCGATAACCGCACGTTGAGCCGCTACGCCTTTGCCAACTATACCTCGCTCGACCAGTTCGATGTGGACACCAACACCCAGGCGAAGTTCGCGACGGGCCCGCTGCGGCATACGGTGACGGCCGGTGTGGACTACCAGCGGATTTCCTTCAAGGAGCGCTATGGCTCGAACTTCGATGAGCCTTCGCTGGATATCCTCGCGCCGGTCTACAACCAGTTCATCACGCCGCCGACGGCATACTCGATCGACACCCAGTTGCAGAACCAGGTCGGCCTCTATGCGCAGGACCAGATCCGCCTCGGCCGCTGGTCCTTCCTGGTCGGTGGCCGGCAGGACTGGGTCGACGGCTCCGCGCATGACGACGTCGCCAATACAAGCGCCAGCCAGTCCGCCAGCAAGTTCACCTGGCGCGTGGGGGTGGTCTATCTCTTCGACAACGGGTTAGCACCCTACTTCAGCTACTCGACCTCGTTCTATCCCTCGACCGGGACGGACTACACCGGGTCGGCGTTCAAGCCGACGACGGGCGAGCAGTATGAGATCGGCGTCAAGTACCAGCCGCCCGGCTTCAACAGCTTCATCACTGCCTCGGCGTTCAATCTGACGCAGCAAAACGTGCTGACCGCGGATTCCCTGCATCCGCAATTCGAGACGCAGACGGGCGAGATCCGCTCGCGCGGTGTCGAGTTGGAAGGCCATGCCAGCCTCTCGAACAACCTCGACCTAATCCTGTCCTACGCCTATCTCGACAACGTCGTGACCAAGAGCAACACGACGGCGGGTGCCTATACGGACAATGTCGGCGAGACGCCTTCTGGAATCCCGAGCCAGATGGCCTCGCTCTGGGCGAATTACGAGGTTCCCTGGCGCCCGCTGGTCGGGCTGCGGCTGGGCGGCGGCGTCCGTTATCTCGGCGCGACCTACGGCGACAACGCCGACACCTTCAAGGTACCCTCGGTCACGCTGTTCGATGCCGCAGTTCATTACGATCTTGGGCAGGCAAACGACAAGCTCAAGGGGTGGCAGGCCGAGGTGAATGCGACGAACCTGTTCGACAAGACCTATGTCGCCGGCTGCACGAGTTCGACGGTGTGCTATTATGGCCTGCGCAGAACCGTGCTGGGCTCGTTGAAATTCAAATGGTAGCGCGGCGCATGGCGAGCTGAAACAACCATCATCGTTGTTGGAGAAGTGCCGTCCGAGCCTCGCGTCACGCCCGGACGGCGCCGTTGCGATTGCGCCACCGCGTCGACCGGCGTCGCGGTGCGAGGCTCGAAGGATAGGATGCGCTGCCAGGAAGAGCTGTCCGTGCATGATCGCTCGGTGTGACCGCGTCCAAGGCCTGACGGTAGCCTCGCTCGCTGGCACGGTGCTGATCGATGAAAGCGTCCGCCGTCGTCTCGGACGCGGCGAACAGTTCCAGCTTGTATTGCAGGAGACGGTAGCCGAGCCGCTTCGCTGCCTCGCGGAGCAGGCTCTCGATGGCGTTGTCACAGAACTCCACCACCTGGCCGGTTTCGACATCGACCAGGTGCTCGTGATGCCCATCCCCGGCCTGCTCGTAATGCGCCCGGCCGTCGCCGAACTCCACCCGGCTGAGCAGGCCGGCATCCGACAGGATGTTGAGCATCCGGTACACAGTGGCCAGGCTGATCCGGGAATCCAGGACGGCGACGCGCTGATGCACGTCCTCGGCCGAAGGATGGCCCGTTTCGGTATCGAGCACATGCAGGATGGCGCGGCGTTGTTCGCTGATACGAATGCCGCGCTGCTGGCAGAGTTGTTCAAGTCGACCGCTCATGCGGAGCCTCCTTGTTGCCATCCGCCGCCAAGCGCCTTGAACAGCGCCACGATTGCCTGCAACCGGGCGAGCCGGGTCTGGGCGAGCGCATCCTGGGCGGCATAAAGGCTGCGCTGGGTGTCGAGCACGGTCAGCAGATCGGCGGCGCCGGCTCGGTATTCGGTTTGCGCCAAGGCGAAGGCACGGCGCGACTGCGCCACTTCGCTCTCCTGCGCCGTCGCCTCGCGTGCGGCGTGGTCGATCGCCTGCAGGGTCTTCTCCACGTCGGCGAAGGCCGCGTTGACCGCGCCACGGTAACGCGCAACCAGTTTCTCGCGCCGACCGATGGCCACATCGCGCTGGCCGGCGAGTGCGCCGTTGTCGAAGATCGGCCGGGTCACCCCGGCGCCAAGCGTATAGAGAAAGCTGCTGCCCCCGGTTGCCCCGGACACCACGGCCTGTTGAACGCCGGCCAGGCCGCTCAGGTCGATACGCGGCAGCATCGCGGCGCGGGCGGCGGCGACGTTGGCATCGGCTGCGGCCAGTTGCGCCTCGGCCTCGGCGATGTCCGGACGGCGGGCGAGCAGGGCCGCCGGCAGGCCGGGTGCAACGGCCGGTGCGGCAATGCCGTCCAGGCCGGTTCCGCGGACGGCGAACGCCTGCGGCGGCCGATCGAGCAGCAGGGCGAGCGCGGTGCGGGCCTCGGTCTCCGCCTGCGCGAGCGGAGGAATGGCGGCGGTCTCTGTGTCCGTCAAGGCCTGCTGTTGGGCGACCTCGCGCGTCAGCGCGGCGCCGTCGCGGGCCCGCGCCTCGACCACACGCAAGACCTCCCTGGCATTGGCCAGATTGTCGCGGGCGATCGCGAGCCGGTCGTGCGCGCCGAGCACCTGCGGATCGATCTCCGCCAAAAGCTGGCCCGCCGCCACGTGATCGCCAGGCTGCACCAGAAGCCGGGTGAGCTGTCCCGAAACCTGCGCGCCGACACCGACGTAGTTGCGCGGCTCCAGCTTGCCAAGCGCGGTCACCGTCTCCTCGATGCTGCCGCGCGTCACGGTCGCGGTCTCGAACTCGGCGACCGGATCGAGGCGCCCGCGCCACCATCCGGCGAGGGCAGCACCGGCCATCACGATGATGAGGACCGCCAGGACGCGCCACAGCCGGGCCCGGCCGCGATGCCGCGGAACCTGTCCGCGCTGGAGGCTTGCGGTGAGGCTATCGGTCGGAATGGGCGTCGAGACCTTATGTTGCGGCGCTGCAGCCATTGACCCGCGGGGTCTCGCAGTGGTTTGGGTAAAGCGGCCCCTTTGCGATTCCCCTATTCTCTAAGAGTCTGACTCTGAACTCATGTGGAACGAGCGATGCGCCTGATCAGAAACATGGCTGAAGCGGCGTAGAGGAAGGCTGTCGCGGACGCGAGGGACCTCTCGAAGTCTTTGGCGAGGCGGCGGTTACGGTTCAGCC